>NZ_JAMAUV010000002.1:0-469118 GCF_023714155.1 Neobacillus sp. MER 74 | reverse complement strand
ATAAATATGTGGAGGAATACACATCTAAATTCAACAAAGGTGATAAACGGAAGTATAATCTTGTCTATCATAACCTTGCATCAAAAATAAATCATCGTAAATATAAGAATAAACGTGAATGGTCAAATTTAGATAAAGAGAGCAGGACTGAACGAGCTAACGAATTAAAGGCATTATATAAAGAATTAATTAAACATGACAGCAAAGACCTATTTGACCCTAACTATCGAAGAATGAAATATGTGAGATATGCGGATGATTTTCTTATTGGTGTCATAGCAAGTAAAGAAGAAGCAGAAATAATCAAACAAGATTTAACTGTCTTTCTGGCTGAAAAACTGAAACTTGAGCTAAGTGCGGAAAAAACGTTGATTACTCACAGTAAAAATACAGCTAGATTTCTTGGTTATGATATAAGAGTAGCAAGAGATTGGCAAACAATGAAAATGCCTAACGGCACCCAAAAAAGGAAATTCAACTTTCAAGCCAAACTTTTTGTACCTCATGAGAAATACATCAAAAAGCTCATTAGTCTAGGTGCCTTAAGTCTTGGGAAAAATAATCAATGGAAACCAATTCATAGAACAAATATGCTCCACAGCGATGACTTGGAAATTATAAGACAATACAATGCAGAAATAAGAGGACTGTATAATTACTATAGATTAGCTAGTAATGTACATGTTCTACAATCCTTCCGTCAAATAATGAAATTTAGCATGATAAAGACCTATGCCAATATTTACAAAAGTACCGTTAGTAAAATAATAAGCAAATATTCAATAAACGGGAAATTTGGTATTCGTTATGAAACAAAGGAAGGGAAACGTATTGCAAATTTCATCGATCAAAGAATGGAGAAAAATACATCAATTAGTAATGAAGAGGTTGATATAGAACTCAATACAGCACAGTTTGGTGGCAGAACAAGTCTCATTGAACGCCTTCTAGCAGAAAAATGCGAATGGTGTGGAGTGGAGAACACGCCATTAGAAATGCACCATGTCAAAAAACTCAAAAACCTAGAAGGCAAAAAGCGGTGGGAACAGTTCATGATTGCAAGGAATCGTAAAACAATTGCAATGTGTGTAAAATGCCATCACGACTTGCATAATGGGAAGTTAGATTGATAAATGGAAAGCCGTATACTCTGAGAGGAGTACGTACGGTTTGGGGGGGAGTTCTTGGAAACCTACTTAGGAAACTAAGCAAGGCGCCGGGTTCTTACCCTACTTCCGCGAGGCATTAAAGAGGTCTGCCGCCTCCATTATTGCGGTCCATAACCATCCCTCCGGAGACCCGGCTCCAAGCCGTGAGGACATAGAGGTCACAAAGCGTCTAGTCGAATGCGGAAAGATTATTGGCATTGATTTACTCGATCATTTGATCATCGGTGAAAATAAGTTTGTGAGTTTGAAGGAAAAAGGTTATTTATAAACTATGATTTTATTTGACGTTGAGTTATAATAATGGTTATGATTTTTTAGGACTTCTTAAAGATTAAACTAGATAAATATTAGGAAAATAGACATGATAGTAAGGTGAATATCTATCTATTGGTGTTTTTGCATTCGGTTCAGAAAGGGAGATACAAAACTATGTTTGGAATTAGAGCAAGAGATCTTGGAATTGACTTAGGGACAGCAAATACCCTTGTATATGTAAAAGGAAAAGGAATTGTCCTGCGTGAGCCCTCCGTTGTGGCGATGCAGACTGATACAAAAAACATTGTCGCGGTAGGAAACGACGCGAAAAATATGATTGGACGGACGCCGGGAAATATTGTGGCACTAAGGCCGATGAAGGATGGAGTAATCGCTGATTTTGAAACCACTGCGGCCATGATGAAGTACCATATTCGTCAAGCACAAAAAAGTAAAAACGTGTTTACTGGGAATCCTTACGTTATGGTCTGTGTGCCTTCCGGGATTACTGCAGTTGAAGAACGTGCTGTCATCGATGCAACGAAACAAGCTGGGGCTAAAGATGCGTATACGATTGAAGAGCCATTCGCAGCAGCGATTGGTGCCAATTTACCAGTTTGGGAACCAACCGGCAGCATGGTGGTTGATATTGGCGGGGGAACTACTGAAGTCGCCATCATTTCATTAGGCGGCATCGTTACAAGCATATCCATTCGAGTAGCTGGCGATGAAATGGACGATTCGATTATTACTTATATTCGAAAAAATTATAATTTGATGATCGGTGACCGTACAGCGGAAACTATTAAAATGGAGATTGGCTCGGCAGGGGACGCTGAGGGTGTCGACAATATGGAAATTCGCGGCCGAGACTTATTAACCGGCTTGCCAAAAACGATTGAAATCACAGCCAAAGAAATTGCTGGAGCATTAAGAGATACCGTCTCTGCGATTGTCGAGGCAGTCAAGAATACATTGGAAAAAACACCACCTGAACTTGCGGCAGACATTATGGACCGCGGGATTGTTCTAACCGGCGGCGGTGCATTACTCCGCAATTTGGACAAGGTTATTAGTGAAGAAACGAAAATGCCGGTGCTGATTGCTGAGAATCCGCTTGATTGTGTGGCCATTGGGACAGGAAAAGCATTGGATCATATTCATTTATTTAAAAATAAATCAAGAGATTCACGTTAATGTAGATTGTGCTATTGGGCACATAAGGATTATTCAAATGAAAAAAACGATACTTTTTATCTAGAAAAAAATAGAGGTGTATAATCATGCCACAGTTCTTTCTGAATAAACGTCTGATTATTTTGCTTGTCAGCATCATTGTTCTCGTGGCATTGATTGGGTTTTCTTTAAGGGAGAGAAGTAAACTATCCTGGCCGGAGCAATTTCTAAAAGATACCACCGGCTGGGTTCAATCCCTGGTTTCAAAGCCTACTCATTTTGTGACAGGCTTTTTTGAAAATCTCCAGGATTTGCAAAATACATACGATGAGAATAAAGAATTAAAATCGCGGGTCGAAAATCTTGTCAATCTTGAAGCACAAGTACAAGAACTGAAACAAGATAATAAAGAATTACGTGACATTCTCGGTGAAAAAAGAACCCTGAGAGACTTCAAACCATTACCAGCTACCGTAATTGGCAGAAACCCTGATCGTTGGCATGAAATGATTATTATCGACAAAGGCAAACTAAACGGCATCAAGAAAAATATGGCTGTTGTTACGGCAACCGGCTTGGTTGGTAAAGTTAAAAATGTAACACAATTTAGTTCAACCATCCAACTATTAAGTGCGATGGATCCAAAAAATCGTATATCTGCTGTTGTGCAGGGCAAGAAAGATGTTTATGGATTTGTCCAAGGATTTGATGACAAACGGAAATTATTATTAATTAAGGCAATACCATCCGGTGAAAAAATTGAAAAAGGGCAAAAAGTGATCACTTCTGGCCTAGGCGGCGTTTTTCCGAAAGGGTTGCTGATTGGTAAAGTGGTTGACGTAAAGCCCGATCAGTATGGATTAAATCAAACGGCCTTAGTGCAGCCTGGTGCAGACTTTTATGATATTGAAAATGTCATTGTCATAAAAAGATTAATGACCCAGCCAGTGAATATGGAATCAACAGATGGGAAGGAGAAAGATTTGTGAGAAAATTCCTTCTTCCTCTTTTATTTCTATTGCTTTTTATTGTAGAAAGTCTTTTTGTGGAGTATTTACCCGAAAAGGTTTTTGGGTTTGAACGAATATTTGTCCCACACTTTCTTTTTATTGCTATTTTGTTTTTAACGATTTTTGTCGGAAGAAAACATGGAATTATTTATGCGGCTATTTTTGGACTTTTATATGATGTCGTCTATGTTGAAATTATCGGGATTTACTTTTTCCTATTTCCATTTATCTCTTATCTGATTTATAAACTATTGCAGGTTTTACAAGCCAATCTTATTACGGCCTTTCTTGCGGCCATCTTCGGTGTCTCACTACTAGAGATTGGTGTGTATGAAATGAACTATTTAATCCATGTTACAGACCTGGATTTTATCGGCTATATGAACTTGCGTTTTTACCCAAGCCTTATCCTAAATGCAGTTGTTACGCTCATTGCTGCCTACCCATTAAAGTGGCTTTTTGAGAAACATTCAGAAGCAATAAGAGCTGAATGATTTTTCGTTTAAAAAGAGGAGAATGGACGCATCGTGTCGAAATTTTATTAGGATAGTATGACTATTGATTCGAAATAGGTTAGAAGAGCTATATTCCTCTCGAATGGACTTGTTTCGAAATTGCTTTCTTATTATGAGGTGAAAAATTCTCCATGAAAAAACGGCAAAATGTTACAATAAAAGGGACGAAGGAAGGACTTGTCCTTCATCTTGATGATAGTTGTTCTTACGATGAACTAAAAAAGGAACTTGATTATAAACTTTCAGCCAACTCAAGTACACAGGATGAGCGTCATTTAACCTCTGTCAAAGTGGAAATAGGTAACCGCTATTTAACCGAACCACAGCGGGAAGAACTAAAAGAATTAATTCGCCAAAAAAAGAATTTTGTTGTGGATGAAATTGAATCGAATGTAATTACTAAGGATGAAGCTGAGGAATTATTGGCCGAAACAGAGGTGATGACTGTTTCGAGAATTATTCGTTCCGGACAAGTCCTCGAAGTTCCTGGTGACCTGCTGTTAATTGGCGATGTCAATCCAGGCGGGACAGTCATTGCAGGTGGAAACATCTTTATCATGGGAACGTTAAAGGGAATAGCACATGCAGGCTGCTATGGCAATGATGAAGCAATCATTGCCGCATCTAGTATGAAGCCCTCTCAGCTTCGAATTAGTGATTGCTTAAATAGTGCACCAGACAGCCTTCAAAGCAATGAAAAGCGGGAAATGGAATGCGCATACATCGATGAAAACCGTCAAATCATTGTTGATAGATTACAAGTATTAATCCAATTAAGACCTAATTTAACGAGATTAGAAGGGGGACATTAAAGTGGGAGAGGCAATCGTAATTACATCCGGTAAGGGTGGAGTAGGGAAAACAACAACTTCTGCTAATATCGGCACATCATTAGCCCTTCAAGGAAAAAAAGTATGTTTAGTAGATACTGACATCGGTCTTCGTAACTTGGATGTGGTCATGGGACTTGAAAATAGAATTATTTATGATCTTGTCGATGTGGTTGAAAAAAGATGCAAAATCCATCAAGCTCTTGTAAAGGATAAACGTTTTGATGGTTTATTATACTTATTGCCAGCAGCACAAACCGTTGATAAATCTGCCGTGAAGCCAGAGCAAATGAAAGAACTTATCATCGAATTAAAGCAGGACTATGATTATATAATTATAGATTGCCCAGCCGGTATTGAGCAGGGTTTCCAAAATGCTGTTGCTGGGGCTGACAAGGCAATCGTTGTCACAACACCAGAGGCTTCTGCTGTCCGTGATGCGGACCGGATTATTGGTCTTCTGGAGAAACAGCCGAATATGGAATCTCCTAAATTAGTGATCAACCGGATTCGAAATCATATGGTGAAGAATGGGGATATGCTCGAGATTGATGAGGTTACTCAGCATCTTTCCATCGAACTCATCGGTATTGTTGCTGATGATGATGAAGTAATTAAAGCTTCGAATCATGGGGAACCGATTGCCCTTAATCCGAATAACAAAGCATCGATTGCCTACCGAAATATTGCCAGGAGAATTCTTGGCGAATCCATCCCACTGCAGTCACTCGAAAATGCAGACAAAGGAATGTTTACCAAAATTAAAAAGTTTTTTGGTGTGCGTTAAAATAAAGCTGCTATATATTCAACCTGTCCACTCTCTTGTGGACAGGTTGTTTTATTTTTAAGACATACTCTTTCATTCACCCTCATAGACTTGTACAAATTAGTGTGAAAAGGGTGGATGGAAATGGCGCGGTCTACACCGGAAGAAATTCGGCGACGAATCGCCAAGCGAAAAAATGATAATGGCACTACATCTGTAAAAAGTCCCGACCGCCAAATTGAATGGCCTAGTGACGATGAAAAATATGGCTTTCATCAGTATACCCCTCCAGGAGGGAGTGACGGCGATGATGGACATCCATTATTTAAGAAGGAAGTTTTCTTTTTCAAAGTTTTATCTTCAGTCCTCCTGTTTTTAGTGATTGCGATATTATTTCGGAACCATTCCACTGCCTTTGATCCTGCAAGAGCTTTGGTGACTAAAACAATGGACCAGGATTTTAAGTTTGCGACTGTATCAAACTGGTACGAAAGCAAATTTGGGAAACCTTTAGCCCTCTTGCCTTTTTCGGATAAAGATCAAACGGAGAAAAAAGAGGTGGCTGAAACTGAGTTTTCTGTTCCAGCAATGGGAAAAATCCTCGAAAACTTCGAAAAGAACGGGCAGGGAATTATGATTGAAACGGGAAAAGGGGCGTCCGTACAAACGATTAATGAGGGCTTTGTGATGTCTGCAGGTGTAAAAGAAGGTCTGGGGAAGACAGTCGTCGTTCAACATGCCGATAAAACGGAAACATGGTATGGAAATTTAGATAAAATTGACGTTAAATTATATGAGTATGTTGAAAAACGACAAGTAGTTGGCACCGTCTCTGGATCCACAGGTGAGGATAAAAGCAAAGGTAAATATTACTTTGCCATTAAAAAAGATGATAAATTTATCGACCCAATTCAGGTGATTGACTTTGAATAGAGCCATAAATTTACTACGACTAATTACTATTCATCCATTGTTATGGATTGTCATTGCAGTTTCAGTTGCCACAGCTCATTTCCTTGAGGTTTGCTTATTACTTGGGATCATTTTCATTCATGAATTGGGGCATGCTGCTGCGGCTTCTTTTTTTTCATGGAGAATCAAAAAAATCACCCTGCTGCCGTTTGGCGGGGTTGCCGAAATGGATGAGCATGGCAATCGCCCGTTAAAAGAAGAGATGATTGTCGTTCTAGCAGGGCCGCTCCAGCATGTGTGGATGGTGGCCTTAGCCTATGGATTGGTTAGCATGGACCTGATATCTGTGGACCTTTTTCACTTGTTTTTTAGCTATAATCTAATGATATTCGTATTCAATCTCTTTCCTGTTTGGCCGCTTGATGGAGGGAAACTGGTATTCTTACTGCTTTCCTTAAAAAGTTCCTTCCCGAGCGCCCATCGCTTAACGCTTATCCTTTCCTTGGTTAGCTTGTCAATCTTTTCGCTGGTTATTGTGGCTGCAGCTCCAACCCATATTAATGTCTGGGTCATCATCGCCTTTCTTTATTTTTCGCTCTACCATGAGTGGAAGCAGCGCCGCTTTATCTTTATGCGATTTTTATTGGAGCGCTATTATGGGAAGAAATCGAGTCTGCAAACTTTGAAACCAATTGAGGCCAATGAAGAGGATTTACTTATTCACGTTTTAGAAAAGTTTCAACGCGGCTGCAAACATCCAATCATCGTCGAAGCCGATGGCAAGGAAAAAGGAATGCTGGATGAAAACGAGCTCTTACACGCCTACTTTACCGAAAAACGCCTAACCGACAAAATCAGCGACCTTCTCTTTTCTTATTATTAATACTATGTTGATAGGAGCGGAAGGCGCGAGACTCCTGCGGGAGGACGGGGCAGGGGAGACCCCGCAGGCGCTTTAGCGCCGAGGAGGCTCCCCGGACCGCCCGCGGAAAGCGAAGCGCCTGGAGCGGAAATCAACTAGCAAGTTTATCATGGCCCATTAAAAAGGTATAATAAGAAGAAAAAAGTGAGGTCGCTTGTTTGGAAACATTAATAGTTAACTACAACTCACGGGAAAAGCGATTGGCTTATATAAAGGATAACCGTGTGGAAAATATCGTCTTTGACCGGCCAGAACATCAATCACTGGTCGGTAATATTTATTTTGGGACAGTGACGAAAGTATTGCCCGGCATGAATGCCGTGTTCATAGATATTGGCGAGGAGAAAAATGCGTATTTACACCGGGATGTTCTTCCTTCGTATCTCCAATCCGCTGATAAACAAAAAAACGTCAGCTCGTTCGTCCATCAAGGGGAAAAAATGCTTGTTCAAGTCGACAAGGATGCAACCGGCACGAAAGGTGCCCGAGTAACGGGGATTGTTGAAATCTCGGGGACAAACCTTATTTACATGCCCAAGGGTCGGTATGTAGCCGTTTCAAAAAAAATTGCTGATGACAAACAGCAAGCAACCTTACGGCGAATTGGCAGTCACTTAAAGACAGACGAAGAAGGGATGATTTTTCGAACCTCCTCCCTTTCAAGTACCGAAGAAGAAATACACACTGAACTAGCCAACCTGCGTGAGCAATATCAACAACTGCTACAGAAAACAACAGGCCTAAAAAAGCCAGGGATTGTTTTTCAAAAAGATACTTTCGTCGAAATGATTTTGGATAAGGTAGGGAAAATGTCAGACGGAGAGGTAATCGTCGATGACTTATCACTAAAAAAGCTGGCTGAGAAGCAGAATAATCGGGTGAAACATAGTTATTACAGCGGTAAAGAAAATATATTTTCAGTACATAAGATCGAGCATGAAATTGATAAAGCACTCAAACGAATGGTCTGGCTTGATCAAGGCGCCTACCTGATTTTTGATGAAACGGAAGCACTGACGATTATTGATGTGAACACAGGCAAATTTTCCGGGAAGACGGATTATCAGGAAACCGTGTTAAAAACGAACCAGTTGGCTGCGAAGGAAGTCGTGCGTCAGCTGCGTCTGCGCGATATTGGCGGAATCGTCCTCATCGATTTTATCGATATGAAACGTGAAAAGGACAAGCAGGCCATTTATGCACTTATCGAATCGGAATTAGCCAAGGATCAAAAAAGAACAAAAATCATTGGCTTTACGCCGTTAGGAATTCTTCAACTAACACGAAAGAAAACGAAGGTTACTCTTTCAGAGGCACTCGAGGTGAAGTGTCCAGTGTGCGAGGGGACGGGCCGGATTCTCAGTCCAGAAACAGTAGGCTTTCGACTTGAACGAGAGCTATTAGAGCACCGCTATTCTGAATTTGAAGCTGTCCTGGTGGAAACGACCGCTGAGGTGAAAGAACAGCTGCTAGGGCCAAATGAAGCCCACAGGGAAGCATTAGAAGAGCTCTTACATCTAAAGTTATTTTTCTCCATTCAGCCGTCTGACCGCCATTATTATGTGATAAAACAGTTTGGCACTAAAAATGAGATTGCATCAAAAGGGTTGGATAATAAATGATCTTTCTAAAATTCTATTGACACTTTTGTCTAGAATATGTTAGGATTTTAATGTTATGTTTGTAGCGCACCCGTGCTACAACCGCACAGAACAGGTCTTAAGTCTTTAACTAAAGTTTAAAGCGCCTGTGTATGGCGAGTCTGAGTTTATAAGGAGGTGCAGTTCATGTACGCAATTATCGAAACTGGCGGTAAGCAATTGAAAGTCGAAGAAGGCCAAGCTATCTACATCGAAAAATTAGATGTTGAAGCTGGTGAAACAGTTACTTTTGACAAGGTTCTTTTCGTTGGCGGTGAAAACGTAAAAGTAGGTTCTCCTGTTGTTGCAGGTGCTACAGTTACAGCTAAAGTTGAAAAACAAGGCCGTCAAAAGAAAATCATTGTTTTCAAGTACAAGGCGAAGAAAAACAACCGTAAGAAGCAAGGTCATCGTCAACCTTACACTAAAGTAGTCATCGAAAAAATCAACGCGTAAGGTGTTGTTTCATAGATGATTAACATTACGATTTATCGTACTGAGTCCGGAACGATTCATTCATTCGAAATGAGCGGACATGCATTGTTTGCAGATCGTGGGAAAGACATTGTTTGTGCAGGCGTATCAGCCGTATCTGTTGGTGCGATTAATGCGATCCATGAACTAACTGGTGTCACTCCTGATCTGGAACATCGGGCAGATGGTTTTCTCCGCTGTGTGATTCCGGAAGGTCTTCCAGAAAACACGCAAGAGAAAGTGCAAATTCTTCTCGAAGGGATGGCTGTTTCATTACGGGCGATAGAAGAAGAATACGGAAAGCACATAAAGATTACCTTCAAAAAGCAGGAGGTGGAATAAATGTTATTAAAATTAGATCTTCAGTTGTTTGCATCTAAAAAGGGTGTAGGTTCTACAAAAAACGGACGTGACTCTATCGCAAAGCGCCTTGGTGCTAAGCGTGCAGACGGACAATTCGTAACTGGTGGTTCAATCCTTTACCGTCAACGCGGTACAAAGATTTACCCAGGTGAAAACGTTGGCCGTGGAGGCGACGATACTCTTTTTGCAAAAGTTGACGGCGTTGTAAAATTTGAACGTGTCGGCCGTGATCGCAAAAAAGTGAGCGTTTATCCAGTAGCTCAAGAAGCTTAAGGATTCTTTGAAAACTCTAACCTGATTGGTTAGAGTTTTCTTTTTTCCAGCGAATTTTTCCTTCCATATTATACTTCGGGAAACGCTACGTAGATGCTTCTTTTTGCCTCTAAATAACTTTCATCACAAAATAAGCTTACTCATGGTTCATTTTTTGATATACTATCAGCAAACTAGTGTTGTGACACTTAATGTGGGAGTGTACGTATGGAGAAAGATTGGGATATTGTTGAAGTGTTGCGGCATGCTCGGCATGATTGGTTAAATAGGCTTCAATTAATAAAGGGGAACTTGGATTTAAATCGAATCGACCGGGCAAAAGAGGTCATCGATGAAATCATTATCGAAACGCAGCACGAGTCAAAACTTTCGAATTTGAAAATGCCTTTGTTTGCCTCACTCTTGTTAAAGTCAAATTGGGAGAATCCTTCCTTTAAACTTGAATATGAAGTCCTTCATGATCAGAAAGTAGATCCAATCAATGAGGAGCTTTTGACAAAGTGGTCATCCCATTTATTTACATGTTTAAATGAAACGATCGAAGCCTTTCAGGAAAATCATTTATCCGTAACAATAGACCCGGAATCAAAGGGGATTCGTTTCTTTTTTGATTTTAGCGGGATAATAATAAAAAGCGAAGTACTGACTGAATTCCTATCCAAACCATTTGGTCTACTCGACATCGTGGTCAAGGACTTATCAGAAAGTGAATTCGCATTAGAAGTATATATACCCTATCAAAAAAGTAGGAAAAGTTAAGATGCTTTTCGTGACATTTTTTGATTTGAATTGCAGACTGGAGGAATAAGATGTTTGTTGATCAAACGAAGATTTATGTAAAAGGCGGAGACGGCGGTAATGGAATGGTCGCGTTCCGTAAAGAAAAATATATACCAAAAGGCGGTCCAGCAGGTGGGGATGGCGGGAAAGGTGCCAATGTTGTTTTTGAAGTAAATGAAGGCTTGCGCACATTAATGGATTTCCGTTATCAGCGTCATTTTAAAGCACCACGCGGGGAGCATGGCATGTCTAAAAACCAGCACGGAGCCGGTGCAAAGGATATGATTGTCAAGGTACCGCCTGGAACAGTGGTAATTGATGCCGAGACGAAAGAAGTGATTGCAGATTTAGTTGAAAATGGGCAACAAGCAATTATTGCCAGAGGCGGCCGTGGCGGGCGCGGAAATTCACGATTTGCAACCCCAGCAAACCCTGCGCCGGAGCTTTCTGAAAATGGAGAACCTGGTCAAGAGCGGGAAGTAATCCTTGAATTAAAACTGCTTGCTGATGTGGGTCTTGTTGGATTTCCAAGCGTAGGGAAGTCAACGCTTTTATCTGTTGTATCATCGGCAAAACCTAAAATTGCGGAGTATCATTTTACAACGATTGTTCCGAATCTTGGTATGGTCGAAACAGAAGATGGGCGCAGTTTTGTCATGGCTGACCTTCCAGGTTTGATTGAAGGGGCTAGTGAAGGTGTAGGCTTAGGTCATCAATTCTTGCGTCATATTGAACGGACAAGGGTAATTGTTCATGTCATTGATATGTCTGCAATGGAAGGCAGGGACCCATTCGAGGACTTCCAGACCATCAATCGTGAATTAAGTGAATATAATTTGCGCTTGACTGAGCGTCCGCAAATTATTGTCGCCAATAAAATGGATATGCCGGAAGCCGAGGAAAATTTGAAAAAGTTTAAAGAACAGCTCGATGAGGATTATCCGATCTTCCCAATTTCAGCTGTAACAAGAAAAGGTCTTCGTGAATTATTGTATGCTGTTGCTGATAAGATTGAGGAAACACCTGAATTTCCACTTGAGCATAATGAAGAAGATGAAACAACGGGTGTGCACCGTGTTCTTTATAAGCATGAGGCAGAACCAGAAGCATTTAAAATTACAAGAGAACCGAATGGCACATTTGTCGTATCTGGTGAAAAGACAGATAAGCTGTTTAAGATGACAGACTTCTCGAGAGAAGAATCTGTTCGCCGTTTTGCACGTCAACTTCGTGGTCTAGGTGTAGATGAGGCCTTGAGGGAAAGAGGAGCAAAAGACGGGGATATTGTGAAATTAATGGAGTTTGAATTTGAGTTTATTGAGTAGAAGAGAACGTGTCCTAAAGAGAGTAAGGTAGAGTGATAAAAAATGGATAAAAAATTTTACTTAGTACGTGAAGATGTTTTGCCGGAAGCCATGAAAAAAACAATAGATGTGAAGGAAATGCTGGAAAGAGGGAAGTCAGAATCCATTGCGGAAGCTGTTCAAAAAGCAGATTTAAGCAGAAGTGCCTTTTATAAATACAGAGATACTGTTTTTCCGTTTTCAACCATTAAAAAAGAAAAGATTATCACGCTTTTCTTTCATTTGGAAGATCGCTCAGGTACGCTGTCACACTTGCTCAGTGTTGTTGCAAACTCAGGCTGCAATATTGTCACCCTTCACCAAACAATTCCGCTGCAAAGCAGAGCAAATGTAACACTCTCATTAAACACTTCAAACATCACGATGGAAATAGATAAGTTACTTGAGGAGCTTAGGAAACTCGAATTTGTAGAGAAGGTAGAAGTGCTGGGAACAGGTGTGTAGGACAATCTACCACCGGCTCTCAGCTCTCTTTTTATAAAATAAGGAGTGGGGAAAACAGTGAAAGTTGGATACTTAGGACCAAAAGCTACATTCACAGAATTAGCTGTAAAGAAGGTATTTCAAGAATATGAACTTGAGCCCTATCAAACAATTCCTGCAAGCATGGATGCCATAGTTGATAAAGAAGTAGACTTGGCTGTTGTTCCAATTGAAAATGCGCTAGAAGGCTCAGTGAACATTACACTCGATTATTTAACACAAGAAGTCCAAATACCCATTATTGGTGAAATCACCTTGCCGATCAAGCAGCATTTGATGGTACATCCAGATAATCTGGAAAATTGGCAGGATGTCAGCAGGGTGTATAGTCACTCTCATGCTATTGCCCAATGTCATAAATTTTTACATAACTATTTAAAAGGTGTCCCATTTGAAAGCGTCTCATCAACAGCGGCAGCAGCATTAATGGTAATGGAACATCCTGATTTGAAAATTGCAGCGATTGCCAATGAACTTGCCGCAAAGGAATACGGGTTATCGATTGTAAAAAGAAATGTCCACGATTTTGATTATAACCATACGCGATTTGTTGTTCTTTCCGAGAAAGAACTTGATTTTCAGAAGATTAGCGAATCAACCCATTATAAAACAACGCTGATGGTTACACTTCCATCAGACCAGGCTGGAGCTCTTCATCAGGTATTATCTGCCTTTGCTTGGAGAAAATTGAATTTATCAAAGATTGAATCAAGACCAATGAAAACCGGGATTGGCAATTACTTTTTCATTATTGATCTCGAGATGAAATTGGATGATGTATTGATTCCCGGGGCAATAGCAGAAATAGAAGCTTTAGGCTGCGGTGTTACATTACTTGGCAGTTATCCATCTGTTTTGGTGAGTTTAGACTAAACAAAAAGGGACCCGATTTTAGGGTCCTTTTTTTGTGAGGTTTTACTATGATTCAATTAGGAAGCCTTCTGCTTTTAATGCTTTTTCTGCTTCATCTAAGACTTGGATGCTAGATGCTGAAATCGTATGAAGGTGGATTCCCTCGGTTAGTTCAGATAGCAGGGCTGCTCTGGTCTTGTGCAAGTTTGCCATGAATTGTTTCACCTCTTGGCGATTAGAAACCATAATTGAGGCCGTCAAATCTCCATAAACCTTGTGTTCAATTTTGACATCCTTCACTAATACTCCATGGTCAACGAGCAAATTTAGTTCTTTTTCGGTGTCATCAGGTGAATGTCTGCAGGCGATTGTTCTTTCAAAGGAATAAGTGCTGGTGTTTTGCTTTAAATAAATATAACCTTGGCTCGTGGCAATAATGGGTTCATTCTTTGCTTTAAGAAGCGTGATATCTCCGACAATCACTTGTCTGCTTACATTCGTTTGATTGGCTAATTCACTTCCTGTCACCGGGACAGGACTGTCTTTTAGTAGTTGTAAAATGAAGGACCTCCTTTCTTCTCCCAATATTTTTTTTTGCTCAACCATATAATTCCTCCTATTTTCTATTGCTGTTTCCCTATTTTAGCATAGTTTAAATTTTTTATATAACCGTAGCTGCCTCGAAGGCATGAACGATATTCACGATCCTCTCCCCCAGTTCAACCACATCTTCCAAGCGCGTTGATTGACCGAAAGAAATACGGATAAATTCTTTTGCTTCGTCAGAAGTTAAACCTAGGGCTTGAGCCACTTTTGCGGGGGATTGCCTGCCGACTTGACAGGCACTGCCGGTTGAAATGGCAAATCCATGCCGATTACATTCAAGCATCATCCATTGACCCTGAATACCAGAAATTCGGAGCCCGATGATATTGGAGAGCTGCCGAGAGGTATCGGCTGCTTGATATATTTTCACCTTTTCTTCAATCGGCTCAAGTGTTTTAATAAAAGCTTTCCGAAGTAATTCATATCTATTTAAATCCTCTGGCAATTTTGCATTTATTTTCTGGGCAGCAACTGTCATCGCGGCAATGGCAGGAACATTTAAAGTGCCTGGACGAAATCCGCGTTCATGAGAACTGCCTGGAAAAAAAGGCTCCCATTTAAGCTGAGGATCGACGTATACTCCACCAATGCCTTTTGGGCCATAGATTTTATGGCCTGAAAAAGTAAAACTGCTGACAAGTGGTGCTAGTCTTTTTATATCTATTTTTCCAAACGACTGAACAAAATCACTGTGGAAAAGGATTTCGTTGTCCTTGCAAATCTTGGCAAGTTTATCGATTGGCTGGATGGTGCCAATTTCAGAATTCACATGCTGCAGGGTGAGTAAAATAGTTTCTCGCTTAATTGAATGGACCAACTGTTCTTGATCAATCAGGCCGTTTTCATTAAGCGGAAGCAGGGTGATTTCATATCCCGCTTCCTTTAATCTAGTTAGGACTCCATGGATGGATGAATGCTCCGCCATGCCTGCGATGATATGTTTCCCCTCTTTTTTAGTGGAGGACAATAATGCCTCGATTGCTAAAAAATTCCCTTCTGTCCCCCCACTTGTAAAGAACAGCCCATTTTTATCAATTCCCATTAAATTGGCCAATTCTTCGCGGCAGTTTTCAAGTAAGGCAGCTGATTGTCCACCTATATCGTGGAGACTGCTGGAGTTTCCAAAGTATTCTGTTGCCACTTTTACATATACCTCAGCTGCTTCTGTGTCTAGTGGTGTGGACGCAGCATAGTCAAAATATTTCATGATTCTTCTCCCATTCTTCTTATTTTAGGACGGGGTGTTTCTACTTTTCTATAAAAATACTTGTTTTTAGTTTAATTCTATGTAAATATATATGTCAAGACACCTGTTATGTCAGGAGGGTCAACATGACAAATGATGACGTATTAATAATTGGAAGTGGAATAGCCGCCATGCAGCTGGCTGTTCAGTTAGCTAGCCATTTAAATGTGAGGATACTCACAAAGGAAAAATTACGAACGGCCAATTCGTATCTTGCTCAAGGCGGGATTGCGGCTGCCCTGGGGAATAATGACCATCCCTCTAAGCACGTGGTCGATACACTTGAAGCGGGAAGATTTCACAACAATCGAGATGTGGTTCAGGAAATTATTACTGCGGCGCCGGAACTGATCAAGAATATGGCACGCGATGGCGAGATTTTTGATAAAAATCAACAGGGTGAATTGTTTCTTGGGATGGAAGGGGCACACAGTGAAAAGCGAATAGTTCATGGCGGCGGTGATGCCACTGGTAAAAACGTCATGGAGTATCTGATTACTGTGCTCAAGCAAAAGCGAAATATCACTGTCGAAGAAAATGTCTTCGCCTATGAATTACTCTTAAATAACGAACAAAACCGATGTATTGGTGTTAAAGCAAAAACTTCTAAAAGATCCATCCATTATTTTTATGGTCAGCATGTCATTATCGCAACGGGGGGCTGTGGTCAGCTATATACTTACACTTCTAACGCCAAAACCGTCAGTGGTGATGGGATTGCCATGGCTTATTTAGCCGGTGCGGACATCGTTGATATGGAATTTAACCAATTTCATCCCACACTTTTATATATAAACGGTGAAACAAAGGGCTTAGTTTCTGAAGCTGTCAGGGGAGAGGGGGCCATTCTTGTTACAGAAGATGGGACCCGCATTATGGAGGGCGTTCACCCCTTAAAAGATCTCGGGCCGAGACATATCGTCTCCCAACGAATATATGAATACTTGAAAAAAGGAAAGCAGATCTATTTGGATATAAGTTCCATTGAAGAATTTAG
This sequence comes from Neobacillus sp. MER 74, assembly GCF_023714155.1. Classification (NCBI taxonomy): domain Bacteria; kingdom Bacillati; phylum Bacillota; class Bacilli; order Caryophanales; family Bacillaceae; genus Neobacillus; species Neobacillus sp. MER 74. The sequence continues at coordinate 452,485 of NZ_JAMAUV010000002.1, read as the reverse complement.
GAAACGATTTCCTTCGATTACATCCCTTTGTGAGGACAACGGGATCCGGATTGAAGATGGGAAAATCCCTGTAGCTCCAGGCAGCCACTTTTTAATGGGCGGAATTAAAACCGATTTAATCGGAAGATCTTCTCTAAATGGACTATATGCAATTGGCGAAGCCTCCTGTACAGGTTTACACGGTGCGAATAGACTTGCAAGTAATTCCTTGTTAGAGGGATTATTTCAGGGGAAACAGTTATCGAAGTGGATAAATGAAGGATGGCAAGGTTCCCAAATAGAATCAAAACTTCCTGATTGTCATCCTAAAAAAGAGAAAGCAATACATTTACCGCATGTCCAACAAATTAAGGATTCAATGATGGAACAGGTGGGAATTGTTCGTAATGAAGGGAATTTAAAGAAACAGCAAGCCTGGTTACAGCAATTCAGGGCCGAAACGATCCATTTGGATACCTGTACAACGCAACAGATAACAAAGATTTTTATGCTGGTCACTGCCAAGCTAATGACAGATGCAGCTCTAGAACGGACAGAAAGCCGGGGAGGGCACTTTCGAAGTGATTGCCCGAAAGAAGATAATCACCATTGGTTAAGAAAATCAATCATTCATAACTTGAAACAAGGAAGGGAAAAGTCCAATGAACACATTGAAACTGCGCTCGCAACTTGAGAAGTTTTTTATAGAGGATATCGGGGAACAGGATATTACCACTGATTTAATCTTTGCAGAGGAAACAAATGGAGAAATTGTTTTTCTTGCAAAAGATCAAGGGATTTTTTGTGGAGAGGAAATTATAAAGACAGGCTTCCAGTTGCTAAATAACGAAATTTCCACGCATGTGTTTGTGAAGGATGGCCAAGCAATTAACTATGGTGATAAATTAGCCCAAGTTTCTGGGAAAATAGCTGATTTATTAAAAGGAGAAAGAGTGATCCTGAATCTAGTCCAACGTATGAGCGGGATTGCCACACTCACACGAAAAACGGTCGATACCCTGGATAGCGGCCATACGAAAATATGTGACACTCGGAAAACTACTCCTGGCCTTCGCATGCTTGAAAAGTATGCCGTTCGCTGTGGTGGCGGCTATAATCACCGCTTCGGTTTATATGATGGGGTCATGATCAAGGATAACCATATCTCTTTTGCTGGTTCCATCTCGAATGCGGTAGAAGCGGTTCGAAAAAAGGCGGGTCATATGGTGAAAGTGGAAGTCGAAGTGGAAACGGAAGCTCAGGTGCTGGAAGCGGTAAATGCAGGGGCAGATGTAATCATGTTTGATAACCGGACCCCCGATGAAATTAAAGAATTCATTCAATTGGTTCCATCGACGATTATTACTGAGGCCTCTGGCGGAATCCAATTGGCTAATATTGCTGATTATCGTGACACGGGTGTCGATTATATTTCCCTCGGGTACTTAACTCATTCTTATAAAGCACTAGATATCAGTGTAAAAGTGCAATGGAATAAAGGAGACGAGTAACATGAATCTACTAGCAGCTTTACAAAAAAATATGATTCCTGAAAAATACAAACAAATGTCGAGAGAAGAACTAGAAAATCGGGTCATCGAGGTCAAAAAGGAACTAGGTTCTCGTCTTTATATCCCTTGTCATCATTATCAAAAAGATGAGGTGGTCCAGTTTGCTGATGCCACCGGTGATTCTTTACAACTAGCACAATTATCAGCAAAAAACACTGACGCTGAATTTATTGTGTTCTGTGGTGTACATTTTATGGCAGAGACAGCGGATATTTTGACGAATCAAAACCAAAAGGTAATTCTGCCTGATATGCGCGCAGGCTGTTCGATGGCTGATATGGCTGATCTTCAGCAGACTGAAAGAGCTTGGGAAAAGCTTCAGGAACTCTTTGGTGATACGATTCTTCCATTAACTTATGTTAACTCAACAGCAGCCATTAAATCGTTTGTTGGTGCACATGGCGGGGCAACGGTTACTTCTTCTAATGCCGAGACGATGGTTAGGTGGGCATTTGAAATGAAGGAACGAATATTATTCTTACCCGATCAGCATCTTGGCCGAAATACAGCCGTCGAACTAGGGGTAGGATTAGACGAAATGGCAGTCTGGAACCCAATTACAAATGAACTGGAGTTTGAAGGTGACACGTCAGAAATTAAGGTCATCCTCTGGAAAGGTCATTGTTCGGTTCATGAAAATTTTACGGTACAAAATGTGATTGATACTCGCTATAAATATCCTAAGATGAAAATCATTGTTCATCCGGAATGCCGCCGCGAAGTAGTAGAATTAGCCGATATGGCAGGGTCAACGAGTTATATTATTAAGGCCATCGAAACCGCGGAGCCTGGAACGGCTTGGGCAATCGGTACAGAAATGAACCTTGTTAATCGCTTAATTCAAAACCATCCGGATAAAAATATCATTTCGTTAAATCCGCATATGTGTCCATGTTTAACGATGAATAGAATAGACCTGCCTCATTTGGTATGGAGCCTTGATACACTTGAGGAGACAAATAATATCATTCAGGTTAGTCCTGAGGTTGCGGAAAATGCAAAATTGGCTCTCGAGCGGATGCTGATAAATTCATAGTAAGAGATAAAAAGATGCAATTTTTCCTGATTGCATCTTTTTATATTTCATGAATTCATCAGGCGGGATTCATATTCTTTTGAAAAATAGCATAAGTTTTTGTGAAGAAGGATAGCACTTTGCCCATTTTCACATAGACTATATGGACTTATGCCATAGGAGGGGAAATCAGAGTGAAGATCCATATCGTACAGAAAGGGGATACTCTTTGGAAGATTGCCAAGAAGTACGGAGTGAATTTTGAAGAGCTGAAAAAGTTGAATTCACAGCTCAGCAACCCTGATATGATTATGCCCGGTATGAAAATAAAGGTCCCAACTTCAGGTGGAACAATAAAGAAAGAAGCACCAATGGGAACTAAACCCGGTACAAAAATCACTTTAGGAATGAAGAATGAACAGCCGCTTGCTGAGCAGCCGTTAGTCAAAGAGAAACCCATAAAAGAAGCACCAATCAAAGCAATGCCGATTAAGGAAGCACCAATTAAAGAAGCACCAATCAAGGAGGCGCCAATTAAGGAGGCTCCAATCAAGGAAGCACCAAAAGCACCATATACTCCAAAAATGCCCCTACAAATCGTCCCAGAAATAGATATTAACAATTATTACATGATGAACATGCAAAATATGACAGTACAACAACCACAATTGCCGCCTAAACCTGCCAATATCCTGCCTGAGATCAAAGAAGTACCAAAGAAAGAGATGCCGATTAAAGAAATGCCAATTAAAGAAATGCCAATTAAAGAGATGCCAATTAAAGAAAAACCAATCAAAGAGATGCCAATTAAAGAAGCACCAATCAAAGAAATGCCAATCAAAGAAACACCTGTTGTTCCTGCACCGCCACCAGTAATGGAAGCACCTGAACAGGTAGCACCGCAACAGGATTATTGTGTTCCAGTTACTCCAATCATGCCGGGGCCAGGATTCTGTCCTCCATTTGGTGGATTCCCGATGCCAGTACAGCCATACATGCCTTACCAACAAGGGCAAGGTGGGGCGATTCCAACACCGCCGGTAATGCCAAGTGGGTTCCCAGGCAATCCAGGGGCAACGCCAACTGTTGCTGGAACATCGTTTGTTTCACCGCAATTCGATGATGAATCATCCTTTATGCCGCAATTGCCTGTTATGAATCCTGCCTATAATCCGGGGGCAGTAATGGGTGCTCAATCACCCCAGGCGCCAATGGGTTACCCTTATATGGATCCATCCGCATTCGGTCAATCACCACAAGGATTTGGCCAGCAAATGCCAGGAGGCTTCGAACAAATGCCACAAGGATTTGGTCAGCAAATGCCAGGAGGCTTCGATCAAATGCCACAAGGATTTGGTCAGCAAATGCCAGGAGGCTTCGAACAAATGCCACAAGGATTTGGTCAGCAAATGCCAGGAGGCTTCGATCAAATGCCACAAGGATTTGGTCAGCAAATGCCAGGAAGCTTCGGCCAAATGCCACAAGGATTTGGTCAGCTAATGCCAGGAGGCTTTGGACAAATGCCACAAGGATTTGGCCAGCAAATGCCAGGAGGCTTCGATCAAATGCCACAAGGATTTGGCCAGCAAATGCCAGGAGGCTTTGGTCAAATGCCAACAGGTTTCCCAATGGAAAGTCCTTCAGGATTTGGAATGGCACAAAATCCAGCTGGCTTTGCACCAACTCAGGTAATGCCAGGAAGCATGTTTGGAAATCCTGCTATGGGAAATCCGTATGGAATGGGTGTACCTTATGGACAAATGCCATTCGGCTACCCGCAAATGAGTGGTCCAATGGGCGTACCACCTCATTTCGAATCTCCAGAAATGGCTGGCCATGGTTCGTTCATGCAGGCACCACAAGGTTTTCCAGCGGGAGCTGGAGGTGATTGCGGCTGTGGAGGAGCACCAGTAGGAATGCCAGCGGGAATGCAGGCACCGATGGCGATGCCGCAGCTAGCACCAATGCAGCAGCGGGAAGCTATGCAACAACTGGAACCAATACAACAGCAAGAACCGATGGCACCAAACTTTGAGCCGCCAACCCCGCCAATTTACAGCGCACCATATACAGGGCCAGTTAATGCAGCACAGCCTCCGTATATGAATCCATATGGTATGGGGCCGATCGGAACAAGTCCTTATGGGATGCCAGGTTACCAAGATGAGAGCCTTTAATATACCAAATCAAAAAAAGGGAGACGATGATTATTTTGATCGTCTCCTCTCTTATTTTCAATCCCAGTTCCTTGAACGAATCGTTCAAATGGTTCCGATTCGAAAATCTGTTATTTATTTAAGAACAGATAAAAATACTTACGTCCTAAAAGGGTATCATACCAATAATAGGCTAAGACTCCAAGAAGCCTTTACAACCACCCTAAAAAAAGAAGGATTTACAAAGACCTATTTATTTTTAACTTCCCCAATGAGAGATCAGCTTTTTTTTGAAGGAACCTACTTTGGATGTATGGAGTACATTCCTCCAAATAAATCGGTATTTTCGTTCCAGTCGCATAAAAATCGTCAAGAAGGAATTGAGTTATTAGAACAATATCACCACACCACGGCATCGTTTGAAGCACGCTATCGAACTTTACTTCCAAAAGGTCATCTTATCGAAAAATGGTCGGAGCGACTAAATGTTTTTTCCAATAATCTTCCCTATCTTGGTTATTTTATCAATGAGCCAGTGATTACAGAAATGCTTGCTTGGGCTGACTGGTCACTAGAAGGGATGGAAAATAACCGGAGCTTCTTTCAAACGGAACCTTCTCTCATTCTCCATGGGGATGTAGCCCATCATAATTTCTTAAGGGATACAGGCGGACAATTAAATCTTATTGATTTTGATTTAATCAGCATTGGCCCTGCTTCCTTTGATTATTTACAATATGCGAATAGGATTTTACCTTATCTTGATTGGTCATTCGAAAAACTTTCTAGTCTTAAACAAATAAAGAAATACTTACACGAGGCCGCTTTTTTATATGCATTAGCCTATCCAGCAGATATCTTTCGGGAATGGAATCGAATGATTCGTGAAAAATCATATATGGACCATATGAAATATAAACAAGTAATGGACTTAACAATCAGTCAATTTTATGCTAGGAAAAAATTTATTGATCGTTTAATGGAGTTAGTGGATTAACCAGAGCTGGAATTTTCCGTCTGAATGAAATCCCCTCAAAAATAACACCCTAATAATGAGCATGGGTTTCACATGCTCAGGATGTTAATGGAGGGGGTTTTTCGCTTGAATAAGAAACAGTGGATGATTCCTCTTTCAGCCACATTAATGTTGGGACTGGCTGGATGTGCGAATAATGATAATCGTGCAGGGGTTAACGATAACAATAAAAATTCTTTAAATCCGGTCGGATATTATTCCAATGAAAACCACCCAAACTCAGATAATAATCTTTTTAGAGATGACGACGGGGCAATTACGGAAATGATGGATCATTCTCTAGGGGATGAGGACCAAGTTACGAATGAAAATAGAAGAAGGCAGCTTCAAACCAAGGATGGAAATGGGAATCCAAAGAATCCAACCAAACCTTTAGCTTCCAATGACCGTAATTTTTTCCAACGAGATAATCGCTTTAGTACGAGTGATATGAATTATCACGGTCATTTAAATGTAAACACCAGAAATACTGGTGTGAAAACCGACCCTGACTTTCAAAATAATATTACGAATAAAATCAGGAACAAAGTAGGTGCAGTTCCGAATGTACAGGACGTTCGATCCGTTGCCTATGGAAATTCGATTATTGTTTCCGTGCATTTAAATAACCATGGCAAAGCTGCTGCTACCAAAAGAGCGATTCAGAAAGCAGTACAGCCATACGCAAACGGAAGAACAGTAAAGGTCATCATTGACGAGGGAACCCTTGGACGCGATCGTAACTTTTATAATGATAGTCAACAGGAAAAAGGCGGAAGATAATCCTTACGGGTTGAGGGTAAAGCTATTTAGCTTTACCCTTTTTAACATGTTATGGAGGATAAAAAGGCAAAATAAGGCTAAACTATTACTGTATAGAATGTTTAATTTTTAACAATAAGAGGTGAGTAGCATGAGGTATCATTGGATGGCATGGTGTAGGTATATGTTCGCCGGATTCGCTGTTCTTCTCTTCATGTTTATTTTTAATGCCAACGAAATGACCATAATTGGCTCGGCCGCTCCCATGAATAAACCTCAGAAAGAGGAAAAAGCTGAACCTCTAACTATGAAGGTTATTTTGGAAAGGGTATATTTGGATGGGGAAATAAGTCAAGAAGTGGTCAATGAGACATGCTGGTCCTTGGAGAACTTTTGGGCTAAGTATGACCAATGGCAGCTGATTGACATTGACGGATCGACATTTGTTTTTCAAAAACAAGTCAATGACATATCCCCCTTGCTAAAAGCAAATGGCTTTTTTGGAATTACTGAAGAGGGTGTTTTGAGTATTTTTAATGGAAAACCTGATCAATTAAAAATTATCCAATCATTTTTTCAAATAGACATTAAGAGGCTCGAGAGCACAAAGCAAGAGGAATTAATTCAAGGCATTCCAATCAAAAATAAGAATCGATATGTAGAAGTATTAGAGACATTTAAGCCATATTCTTTAAAAAATGAATAGAAAAATCTATTAATCAGACTGATGCCGCCCTTTCAGCCTGGTTTTTTTTTCGAAAATAGAGGTCAATTAGGGTGTTTCAGAGGTTGAATGAGCGAATTCCGATGATTAATGAGCGAATCCCGTACCTTAATAAGCGAATTCCGTACTTTAATGAGCGAATCCAATTTCTTTCAGGGAATTCCAAGTATCTATCAGTGAATCTCAAATTTCTATCAGCGAATTTCAAGCACTTATCAGCGAATATCCAGTATCTATCAGTGAATTCCAAGCATCTATCGGCGAATATTGCACTTCTATCAGCGAATCGAATAATTCCCCTCCTTGCGAAGCCGAACTCCGAAAGCCGAACTCCGAATTCCGAATAGTTCGATGTTTCTCCCAATAGTTATTTTCTATAACTTACTCAAAATTGTATGGTAGAATGAAATACAGTGTAAAACTAGGGGAGAGAATGCAAGTGTACGAATTTATTAAAGGGACCGTCGACTTTGTCGGGCCAGAATATATAGTGATCGAAAACAACGGAATCGGCTACCAAATCGCAACGCCCAATCCGTTTATCTATGCGGGTAAAATGGAAACAATGGTAACCGTATATACCTATCATTATGTTCGTGAGGATATCAATGCACTCTACGGCTTTGAAACTAGAGAAGAGAAAAAACTTTTTACAAAATTATTAAATGTCTCAGGAATCGGTCCAAAAGGGGCACTAGCCATCCTTGCGTCAGGTGAAGTGCAGCAGGTGGTTACAGCTGTTGAAAATGAAGATGAAAGCTTCCTCGTCAAATTCCCGGGAGTTGGCAAAAAAACAGCCCGTCAAATGATCCTAGACCTAAAAGGAAAATTACAGGACATTGTTCCAGACTACTTCCCTAACTTATTTAATGCTGACCAACTTGAGCTGCAAACACAAAAGGGAAATTCAAATTTAGAAGAAGCCATTCTTGCCTTGAAAGCATTAGGTTATTCCGAGAAAGAAATCAAAAAGATAACGCCTGAGCTAAGAAAAGAACAAATGTCTACGGACCAATACATTAAAAAAGCCCTGCAGCGGCTTTTAAAATAGGTGATGATTCATGGAAGATCGGATTTTATCTAGTGAAGTTAACGAGAGCGAGATGAGCATAGAACAGAGCCTTAGGCCGCAAGTTCTCAGTCAATATATAGGGCAAGATCAAGTAAAGGAAAACCTCGATATTTATATAAAGGCTGCAAAAATGCGGAAGGAAACATTAGACCATGTCCTTCTCTATGGGCCGCCCGGATTAGGGAAGACAACACTTGCCGTGATTATCGCCAATGAAATGGGCGTAAATATCCGGACCACTTCAGGACCAGCCATAGAAAGACCCGGTGATTTAGCAGCGATTCTTACGGCTCTTGAACCTGGAGATGTATTATTTATTGATGAAATCCATCGCTTGCAACGGACGATCGAAGAAGTGCTTTATCCAGCGATGGAGGATTTTTGTCTTGATATTGTCATTGGCAAAGGACCAAGCGCGAGGTCTGTCCGCCTGGATCTCCCACCGTTTACTCTGGTTGGTGCGACAACGAGGGCTGGCTCCTTATCAGCCCCATTACGCGACCGGTTTGGAGTTTTAAGTCGACTCGAGTATTATAAAGAAGACCAATTGAAAAATATTGTCCTGCGAACAGCGGAAGTGTTTGGAACTGAAATCGATGACCTTTCAGCAGCAGAAATTGCTCGGAGATCACGGGGGACCCCGAGGATTGCGAACCGTCTCCTCCGCCGGGTGAGAGATTTTGCCCAAGTAAGAGGGGATGGAACGATTGATCTAGCTCTTGCAGGGGAAGCACTTGAACTGCTTCAAGTCGATAAACTAGGATTAGACCATATCGACCATAAACTGCTGAAGGGCATTATCGAAAGATTCCGCGGTGGTCCCGTCGGTTTGGATACAATTGCGGCTTCGATTGGAGAAGAATCTGAAACTATCGAAGATGTTTATGAACCATATTTATTACAAATTGGCTTTTTACAAAGAACTCCACGCGGCAGGGTGGTAACCTCGCTGGTCTATCAGCATTTTGGGATGGATATGCCTGCCAATTGATTGATTATAAAAAAAAGATTAGGGTGTCATATTATGAAAGTAGATTTATTTGATTTTCATTTACCGGAGGAATTAATTGCGCAGGTGCCGTTGCACAATCGGACCGACAGCCGTTTAATGGTCCTTGATAAACAATCCGGAGATATAAAGCATGAAGTATTTAAAGATGTGATTGAATATTTGCGTGAAGGAGATTGCCTTGTCTTAAACGATACAAAGGTACTTCCTGCACGTCTTTTTGGTGTCAAACAAGATACAGGCGCCAAAATTGAAGTTTTACTCTTGAAGCAGCTAGAAGGAGACAGTTGGGAAACACTTGTCAAGCCTGCAAAAAGAGTAAAAGAAGGAACCGAAATCGAATTCGGCAATGGATTACTTAAAGCCGTTTGCACTGGAACCTCGGACCATGGCGGGCGTGTCTTAGAATTCAAATATGAGGGCATATTTTATGAGGTTCTCGACCAATTAGGAGAAATGCCGCTCCCACCATACATAAAAGAGCAGCTAGAGGACCGGGATCGATATCAAACTGTGTATGCGCGTGAACCTGGTTCAGCCGCAGCGCCAACAGCAGGTCTTCATTTCACCGACAGCTTATTGGAGGAAATTAAAGCAAAAGGTGTCCATATTGCCTTTATTACCCTCCATGTCGGACTGGGGACTTTCCGTCCTGTGAGTGTAGATGATGTATTAGAGCACGATATGCATTCTGAATTTTATATAATGACAGAGGGGACAGCCCGGCTGCTAAATGAGGTTAGAAGTAATGGGGGCAGAATCATTTCAGTAGGGACAACCTCCACTCGTACCCTTGAAACCATTGCCTCGGCAAATGATGGACAATTTATAGAAGGAAGCGGCTGGACAAGTATATTTATTTATCCCGGCTATGAATTTAAAGCCATTGATGGAATGATTACGAACTTTCACTTGCCAAAATCAACTCTGATTATGCTTGTCAGTGCGTTAGCAGGCAGAGAACATGTGTTACATGCCTATCAAACGGCTGTAGCTGAGCGGTATCGTTTTTTTAGTTTTGGTGATGCAATGTTGATCATCTAAGGATTGCCTTAGGAAGGAGATAAAAATTTTGACTGCTATTCGTTATGAATTAATAAAGACATGTAAACAAACAGGGGCCCGGCTAGGCCGAGTCCATACCCCGCACGGATCATTTGATACTCCTGCATTTATGCCTGTTGGTACACTTGCTACGGTAAAAACAATGGCACCTGAAGATTTAAAGGAAATGGGTGCAGGAATTATATTAAGTAACACCTATCATCTATGGCTAAGACCTGGACATGAAATCATTAAGGAAGCGGGCGGATTGCATAAATTTATGAACTGGGATCGTGCAATCCTTACCGATTCGGGTGGGTTTCAGGTGTTTAGTTTAAGTGAATTCCGTAAAATTGAAGAAGAAGGAGTTCATTTCCGCAACCATATGAGTGGTGAAAAATTATTTTTATCACCAGAAAAGGCGATGGAAATTCAAAATGCTCTTGGTTCCGATATTATGATGGCCTTTGATGAGTGCCCGCCATTTCCTGCCACTTATGAGTATATGCAAAAGTCTGTGGAGCGAACATCACGCTGGGCGGAGCGTTGTTTAACTGCCCATAGCCGTCCGAATGACCAAGGTTTATTTGGAATCGTTCAAGGGGGAGAATATGAGGAACTTCGCAAGCAGAGTGCGAAAGACCTTGTTTCCTTAGATTTTCCAGGCTATGCTGTTGGAGGATTGTCAGTCGGTGAGCCAAAAGATGTCATGAACCGTGTCCTTGAGTTTACGACACCATTGTTACCAACGAATAAACCGCGTTATTTAATGGGAGTGGGATCACCAGATTCATTAATTGACGGCTCGATTCGCGGAATTGATATGTTTGACTGTGTATTGCCAACACGAATTGCCAGAAATGGAACATTGATGACCAGCACAGGACGACTTGTCGTGAAAAATGCTCAATACGCAAGAGATTTTGGCCCACTTGATGAAAATTGTGATTGCTACACCTGCCGAAATTACAGCCGTGCATACATCCGCCACTTAATAAAATGCGATGAAACGTTTGGAATTCGTTTAACGTCTTACCATAATCTTTATTTTCTGTTAAGATTAATGGAGAAAGTCAGACAAGCCATCATGGAAGACCGGCTTGGTGATTTCAGAGAAGAATTTTTTGAACGTTATGGTTTTAACAAACCGAACGCGAAAAATTTCTAATAGATGTTTATTGAAAGGAGGGAAACAAGATGTCTGGAGGAATTGGTACAATCATTCCATTAATATTAATGTTTGTGTTATTTTATTTCCTATTAATTCGCCCGCAACAAAAGCGCCAAAAAGCGGTTCAGCAAATGCAAAACGATTTAAAAAAGGGTGATAAAATCGTCACGATTGGCGGACTACATGGTTTTATAGATTCAATTGATGATAATAAAGCCGTAATTAAATGTGGTGACGGAAGCCGTCTTACATTTGACCGTAATGCTATTCGTGAAGTCACTGCTGATGCAGGCGAAAGCGTAAACCTTTCAAAATAATAACTAGCAAAAAAGGAAGCCGCGAGTCGGCTTCCTTTTTTTTAGATTACACAGATCTTCGAGAATTGTTTGTAGATATATTTACCCCTAAAATACCACCCATCATCGCAATTAATGTGTAGCAAGTATGGTAAATCACTTGTTCGGCATCAAACAAGCGATCATATCCTAAGTACTGGAACAAAAAGACAATGACCGAGTAGATTAAGCCAGTCATTCCCCCAATAAGCCAGCCCTTTTCTTTTCTTTTTCCACCGGATAAAAAACCGCCTCCGAATAGCCCGATAAATGATAATGCTGTAATTACGTATTGAAGTGATACCTCCCGTGCAGACGTGAACCTAAGAATAAACGCAAATATTAGGCTGCTAATTACAGCAAAAACGAGAATAAAAATTAATCCGTACAGAATGGAAGTGCCAAAGCTTTTTGATTCGATTTTAACTCTCCCCCTTCAATTGCCCTTTAGGCTGGCATTTATATAAACTCTTTCGTGCCACCCTCTAGTAAAGTTTCTTCCTAGTACAAGCGTATTCGTGGATTGGGAAAAGTAGAATAAATTTTATAGAATTTTTCAAACGGAAGAGGGTGTTGGTATTTTATTCCGCTAATTTTTCACTTTAAAATGCAAACAATATCGTTGAATGTAAAAAAAGGGGCGACAGTTATGGAAGAATATGTGACGATTGTGTTTCGAACATTGTTTTTTTATGTACTTATCCTAGTTATTTTTCGTGTTATGGGGAAAAGGGAAATTGGAGAATTAAGTATTCTGGATCTCGTTGTTTTTATCATGATTGGTGAAATGGCTGTTGTTTCAATCGATGAACCAAAGGATCCTTTGATTTATACAGTTGTCCCCATGATTTTACTAATGCTCATTCAAATACTTCTAGCACTCATTTCTTTAAAAAGTAAAAAATTTCGTAATCTCATTGATGGACAGCCAAGCATTATTATTAATCGGGGGAAAATTGATGAGAAAGCAATGCGGAAGCAGCGGTACAATTTTGATGATTTAATGACACAGCTCCGTGAAAAGGACATCCGTAGTATTGCTGACGTTGAGTTTGCAATTCTTGAATCCTCTGGAAGTTTGTCCGTCATTGAAAAGATAAAGAATGAAAACGCAGAATCTCAGCAAGGCGATATTACGATTCCTTTAATACTAGATGGGAATATTGATGATGAAAATTTACTTAGAATTAATAAAACAAATCTCTGGCTGCGGCAGGAGTTGAAAAAACAGGGCTATCGGGATGTTAAAAAGATCTCCTTTTGTAGCTATGAAAACGGAAAGTTCTTTATTGATTTAAAGGATGAATGAACAAAAGACACGCTTGGGCGTGTCTTATTTCTTTTATACAAATAAATTTCCAATCCAAGGAATCCGTTTTAGTTCATCCCTTTTAATTAGACCTAACATTAGAACCAAAACAATATAGGAAATGGTCATAGTTAGTAATGATAATAGGACTCTTATGGTTAACACTTCATTTAGAAATAGGTGTGCAAATGACCAATATCCAAGCCAGCCAGATCCACCCATAACAAGAAATCCCTTTACATAATCACGAACATAAAACGAAAAGGAAATCTTTTTTAGTACAGTGGCAAAGTGAAGAATGGTCACTAAAACAAAGCCGACGAGAATGCCTATTGCCACCCCATTAATACCAAAGGAAGCTTGGGACGCCAATAAAAAGATGACGGCTGTTTTAACGATGGCCCCAATCAGACTATTAATCATAGCAGCCCGGGCAAGATTCAACGCCTGCAATACTGCTTGTAATGGACCTTGATAGTAATAGAATAGGAAGAAAGGAGCCATCAATCGAATAAAATAAGAGCCCTTTGCTGAGCCATACATAAGTTGCATTAACGGGTCAGCCAATACATAGAGAACAACAACGGCCAATCCACCTGATAAGAAGGCAAACCTTAAAGCTTGTTGTAATCGATATTCAATTAACTTCTTGTTGTTTTGGGTATTGGCTTCACTAATCGCCGGGACGAGTGAAGTGGCTAAAGAGAAAGTGATGAAAGACGGTAACATCAATAGCGGCATGGCAAAACCAGTTAAGGCCCCATATTGTTTGGTGGCTTCGACGGTGACGACACCTGCAAGGGCTAAGCTATGAACCACAACAATAGGTTCAAAAAACCATGCCACCGAACCAATCATTCGGCTTCCCATGGTTGGCAAGGCAATATCCATTAAGTCTTTAAATGTTTGTTTCCCACTGTGAACAAATTGAAAGAATTTTTTCCGGAGCCTAAATCGTTTTTTTAATTTAAAAGTTGTCATTAAATAAATAAGTGAGACAAGTTCACCAATCACAGAAGCGATCATGGCAGCTGCGGCTGCATATTCAATTCCATAAGGAAGAAACGCTCTTGTCATTACGGCAATCAGGGAAATTCGAACAATTTGTTCTAAAACTTGTGAAATTGCAGACGGACGCATCTGTTGTCTACCTTGAAAGTACCCTCTTAACACAGAGGAAATCGCAATCACGGGAACAACTGGAGCGATCGCAATTAAAGGATAAAATGTCCGCGGGTCGGTAAACAATGTTTTCGACAGCAGTGGTGCAAGTAATAATAGTGCAGGGGTAAAAATAAGGGACAGAGAAATCGTTATCGCTAGGGAGACAACCAGAATTTTTTTAATCTCTGCAAAATTTCCCTTCGCTTCTGCTTCGGCCACATTTTTTGAAATAGCTACAGGCAGTCCCATCTGAGTGAGCGTCACTACTAGAATAAAGGTAGGAAACGCCATCATGTATAAGCCCACTCCTTCTTCCCCTATACTCCGAGCTATAACAATCCGATTTATGAAACCAAGGACTCTTGTGACAAGGCCTGCGATTAATAGGATAAAGGTCCCTTTTAAAAACTTCGACATGCTGATTCCCACCTTCTCAAATAAGAAGAATTCATATACAATTAACTATATGCGTAAGGGTGGACAAAGCATGACAAGTTGTATCAGCTTTTTGGCAAGGTTCAATTAATGGGGAGATTTTCCAAGGAGGCAGTCGTAATGGATGAAAGTCACAGATTCGAACATTTTCGCTCCCAAGTCCAGCCAGCCGTAGCGAGTAAACTTATAGAGTTTCAGTTGCTAGGGCTTGATTCGGTAACAGAGGAGGAATTTTGGGTTTTTTTAATTAAGAAAAAGTGGAAAAAAATCAAGAAAGAAATGAAACTGTACGAAATGATCCAAGAAATTCTGTCTGTTAAAGCAAGTGATTATCTCAATTTTGCGACGATAGAGGCCTATAAAGCTTCCGACTTCTCCATGGATGATGAAGATGAATTGAAGGAACTTTTAAAATAGAAATAAGATAGACCTTCATATTATTGTAAATTGACAGCCAATCCATATTCTTTCATAATGAAGGAAGTGACTTTTTTCTTATTTTCATATAAGGATTAGACGGAACAGTGCCGATGCACATGCATTAAGGAGGAACAATACATAATGGTAAAGCGCAGTAGAATCGTTGCTTTCTTACTTGTGGTCCTAATTATCGGAAGCACAATGGGGGCAACAACAAAGAACATCCTAAACAATATGAAACTTGGACTGGATCTTCAAGGTGGATTTGAAGTTCTGTACGATGTGAAGGAAGCAAAAAAAGGACAAAAAATTGACAAAAATGTAATGGCTAGTACCGCTGAGGCACTTGATAAGCGTATTAATGTCCTTGGTGTCAGTGAACCGAGTATCCAGATTGAGGGAAAGAATCGCGTTCGTGTGCAGCTTGCTGGTGTCACAGATCAGAATAAAGCTCGTGAAATCTTATCTACACAAGCAAATCTTACCTTCAGGGATGCCAATGATAAATTGATGATGGATGGTTCCGACTTAAAACAAGGCGGTGCCAAGCAAACATTTGATGAAAACGGAGCACCAAGCGTTTCCCTAACATTAAAGAGTGCCGATAAGTTCCGCAAGGTAACTGAACAAATAAAGAATATGGCACCTAATAATGTTCTTGTTATTTGGCTTGATTTTGAAGAAGGAAAAGATTCCTTCAAAAAAGAGGTAACAAAGGCAAATCCTAAGTATTTATCAGCACCAACTGTAAATCAAATCTTTAATCAAAATACAGTTTCAATTGTTGGTAGTTTCACATCTAAAGAAGCTCAAACTTTGTCATCACTTTTAAATGCGGGTTCGTTACCTGTTAAACTTGATGAGGTTTATTCCACCTCTGTTGGAGCGAAGTTTGGTGAACAAGCATTACATGATACGATTTTCGCAGGAATCATCGGTGTTATTATTATCTATCTGTTTATGATTTTCTATTATCGTTTTCCAGGCCTTATTGCTACCGTTACGCTAACTATTTTTACTTATCTAGTTCTATTAATTTTCGATTGGATGAATGGGGTTCTGACTTTACCAGGAATTGCCGCGATTATCCTCGGGATTGGTATGGCCGTCGATGCCAATATTATTACGTATGAACGGATTAGAGAAGAATTAAAAGTTGGCAGATCCATTAAATCAGCATTCCAGGCTGGTGAGAAGCATGCATTTACCGCTATTCTTGATGCAAACTTAACGACAATCTTAACAGCAGGTGTGTTATTCTTTTACGGGACAAGTTCGGTAAAAGGTTTTGCGACCATGTTAATCGTGAGTGTCCTTATGAGCTTTCTTACCAATGTTTATGGTGCGAGGTTATTGCTCGGGCTATGGGTTCACAGTGGTTTCTTAAACAACAAACCAGGTTGGTTTGCTGTACGCAAGTCCCAAATTAAATCTATTAACGATAATGTAGATACAGTTGATCTACCTACTCGTTTTGATAAAATTGATTTTGTAAAACTTAGAAATAAAGTATTTATCCTTTCGGGAGTTCTCATTGTCGCTGGGATTATCGCGATCGCTATTTTCCGTATGAATTTAGGGATTGATTTTTCAAGTGGAACACGGGTAGAAGTTCAATCGAAAACACCTTTAACAACCGAACAGGTGGAATCTGCATTTACGAAGCATCATTTAGATCCAGACGATATCGTTATTTCTGGTGATAAAAAGCAAATTGGGGCAGTCCGAATGATTGGAGTCCTTTCTAAAGATGAAATTTCTACGTTAAAAGCAGATTTTAAAGAGCAATTTGGCTTTGAGCCGAATGTCAGCACAGTTTCTCCAACTGTTGGTAAAGAACTGGCGAAGAATGCCTTTATTGCCGTCTTATTAGCATCAATCGGTATCATTCTTTATGTATCGATCCGATTTGAAGCATATATGGCAATCGCAGCGGTTGCTGCCATCCTTCATGATGCCTTTTTCATGATTGCTATTTTCAGTATCACAAGACTAGAAGTAGATTTAACCTTTATTGCAGCAGTTTTAACGATTATTGGTTACTCCAATCATGATACGATTGTTACTTTTGATAGAATTCGTGAGAATATGCAAAAGAAAAAACGACTCAAAACTGTTCAAGATATTGCTGATGTGGTCAATGTAAGTATTCGTCAAACATTAACCCGGTCATTTAACACTGTTTTAACCGTCCTAATTACTGTATTGTGCTTAATGATTTTTGGAAGCCCATCAATTCTCAATTTCTCCATCGCATTATTTGTAGGATTGGTAATCGGTGTTTATTCTTCCGTCTTTGTCGCAGGTTCTTTATGGTATGTTATGAAGTGTAAAGAATTGAAGAAGAAAGGCGTTATTAAAACGGTAAAAGAAAAAAGAAAATACTCTGATCAACCACAAGTGTAAGTTTTCGAAAAAAACCGCAGATCCTCTGCGGTTTTTTCTTTTCATTGAATCCTGTCCTGTACTCCTGTATAATGAGAAAGTCTGAGGGGTGAACATACACATGTTAAGTTCGAAAACTAGATGGATTGTTCGGAAATCCGATGAGCAACTAATAAAAAAGCTTGAAACTGAATTGAAAATTACGCCTCTTGTCGCTTCACTGCTTGTTAACCGTGGCTTTGATACCGTTGAATCAGCACGGTATTTTTTATTTGGAAAGGAAGAGTTTCACGATCCTTTTCTTCTAAAAGGGATGGATATAGCTGTAAATAGAATTCGTCAAGCCATTGAACAGCAAGAGCCGATTCTTATTTTTGGTGATTATGATGCGGATGGAGTAAGCAGTACATCCGTATTGATGATTACACTTCGAGAACTTGGAGCCAATGTCCAATTTTATATCCCTAACCGCTTCACTGAAGGATACGGTCCGAATGAGACTGCATTCCGGCATGCAGCGGAAAATGGAATAAAGTTGATTATTACTGTGGATACTGGAATATCTGCTGTACATGAGGCAGCCTTTGCCGAAGAGCTTGGATTAGATCTAATTATTACTGATCACCATGAGCCAGGTCCGGTATTACCAACGGCACTTGCAATTATTCATCCAAAGCTCCCCGATAGTACCTATCCGTTTCGAGAGTTGGCTGGAGTAGGTGTTGCCTTTAAATTAGCCCATGCCCTCTACGGAAAAGTACCAGAGCATTTATTGGAGATTGCTGTAATTGGGACAATTGCTGATTTAGTCTCTCTAAAAGATGAGAATCGACTGATTGCTAAAAAAGGACTTGAAAAGTTAAAAACAACCAAAAATATTGGCTTGAAAGCCATATTAAAACTGGCAGGGGTTGATCCACTGTCAATAAATGAAGAAACGATTGGTTTTACACTCGCACCAAGGATTAACGCCGTGGGCCGCTTAGAAGATGCTGACCTTGCCGTCCAGCTTATCTTAACAGATGACCCGATTGAGGCAGAGACCTTGGCAGCGGAAATGGATGACCTTAATAAGTTAAGACAGTCTATTGTTAATGCAATTACGGCAGAGGCAATGGAAGAGGTTGAAACACACTTCCCAATTGATACCAATAAGGTTCTTGTCATCGGTAAGGAAGGCTGGAATGCTGGTGTTATAGGAATTGTTGCCTCCCGTCTGGTTGAAAAGTATTACCGTCCGGTAATTATTTTGAATTTTGATCCAGAAAAAGGGGTAGCTAAGGGTTCTGCCCGTAGTATTGCTGGTTTTGATCTCTTTAAGAATTTATCAACCTGCCGTGACATTCTTCCTCACTTTGGCGGACATCCAATGGCAGCAGGAATGACCTTAAAGCTAGAAGATGTTGATGGACTCCGCACACGATTGAATACACTTGCTGAGGAGCAGCTTACGGATGAAGATTTTATTCCGGTCACCTATCTTGATGAGGAAGTCCAGCTGGAACATGTAAATTTATCTTCTTTAGATGAGATGAGTCTTTTAGCTCCTTTTGGTATGGACAATCCTAAGCCAAAAGTTTTAATAAATAATGTGGATATCACAAGTATGAGAAAAATCGGCAGTGAGCAAAACCATTTAAAGCTCCTTGTAAAAGAGAAGGATGCAAATCTGGATGGCGTCGGTTTTGGACTGGGCCACCTGGTGGACCATATCTCACCTGCATCAAAAATTTCGTTAATTGGAGAATTATCTGTCAACGAATGGAACAATATACGTAAACCACAAATTTTTATTCATGATATCGCAGTTGAGTCATGGCAATTATTTGATTATCGAGGACAAAAGAGAATCAACAGTCTTTCAAATACAGTCCCAGCGGAAAATCGGAAATTTATTATTTTTAATGAAGAGCACCTTGAAAAAATAAACCCTAATTTGATGCCCGAGACCATTCTAATTCAGGATATAGAAGCAGCAAAAGCTTTCGATGGGAAAAAGGCAAACATTGTTTTGGTTGATTTTCCATCCTCGAAAGAGATTCTCAAGGTTTTATTTAAAGGGAAACAACCTGCGAGGATTTATGCTTATTTTTATAAAGAATCGAGTGATTTCTTTAGTACGGTTCCGACCCGAGACCATTTTAAATGGTTTTATGCTTTTCTCTTAAAGAAGGGGCCGATTGATCTTAAACGTAATGCTGATGATCTTGCTAAACACCGCGGTTGGTCGCAGGAAACCATTAACTTTATGTCAAAGGTGTTTTCTGACCTGGATTTTGTTACAATAAACAATGGATTTATTACTTTAAAAACTGGAGCGCAAAAGCGTGACTTAACTGACTCACGAACCTATCAGTTAAAACAAGCACAATATGAACTGGAAAGAGAGTTATTATTTTCGTCCTTTCAGGAATTAAAAGGCTGGTTCGATCAAGTAATTCAAGAGTCGGTTGAATTTGAGGAGGCAATTACAGAATGGACTTAAAGGAATTTATTACAATTGTGCCTGACTGGCCAAAAGAGGGTATTAAATTTAAAGATATTACACCGTTAATGAATAATGGTGAAGCATATAAATATGCAACAGACCAAATCGTTGCATACGCCAAAGAACGTAAGATTGATATTATCGTTGGACCTGAAGCTCGTGGTTTCATTATTGGTTGTCCTGTGGCTTATGCCTTAGGTATTGGTTTTGCCCCTGTTCGTAAAGAAGGAAAGCTTCCTAGAGAAACCATTAAGGTAGGATATGGTCTTGAATATGGAAAGGATATTCTAACCATCCATAAAGATGCTATTAAGCCAGGGCAACGCGTCCTTATCACGGATGATTTATTAGCTACTGGTGGAACAATTGATGCTACGATTCAATTAGTGGAGCAACTTGGCGGTGTTGTTGCCGGTATCGCTTTCCTAGTTGAGTTAAGCTATTTAGAAGGCAGACAAAAACTTGATGGTTATGATGTTTTAACATTAATGCATTATTAAACCATTAGTGAGGGCACTCGAAGCGCGAGTGCTCTCTTTATATAATAAAAAAACTTCTCAATCCCTTTACATCTTGGCTATTTTTTTCGATAATAGTAACAATCGTTCATATTCAAGGAACTAATTTTTAGCGAATGACATTTATATAAATAAATTGAGACGAAAATAAAGGTGATTTCATGGCGAATGATTTAGTGTTGACAGCCGACCAAGTCATCGACAAGACTCGGAACTACTTAAATGAGGAACATGTTGAATTAGTAAAAAATGCATACGAATTCGCAAAACATGCTCATCGTGAACAATATCGAAAATCGGGAGAACCCTACATTATCCACCCCATCCAGGTTGCGGGCATTTTAGCTGACTTGGAGATGGATCCTGCTACGGTTGCTGCTGGTTTTCTTCACGACGTCGTAGAAGATACGAGTGTATCCTTAAAAGATATCGAAACAGCTTTTAATGACGAAGTGGCGATGCTTGTCGACGGTGTAACAAAATTAGGGAAAATTAAATATAAATCTCACGAGGAACAGCAAGCAGAAAATCACAGAAAAATGTTTGTGGCCATGGCTCAGGATATCCGGGTTATTCTGATTAAGCTTGCCGACCGTTTGCATAATATGCGGACACTTAAACATCTTCCTGTAGAAAAACAGCGTCGGATTTCAAATGAAACACTTGAAATTTTTGCACCTTTGGCACATCGTCTTGGGATCTCTAAGATTAAATGGGAGCTCGAAGATACAGCATTAAGGTATTTAAATCCGCAGCAATACTATCGAATTGTTAACCTAATGAAAAAGAAGCGGGCCGAACGCGAGCAATATTTAGAGGATGTCATTGACGAAGTAAAAAGCAGAATGGGAGAAGTGGCTATTAAAGCAGAACTTTCTGGCCGCCCAAAGCATATTTATAGTATTTACCGAAAAATGGCTTTGCAAAATAAGCAATTCAGTGAAATTTATGATTTACTAGCTGTCCGCATCGTCGTGAACAGTATTAAAGATTGCTATGCTGTCCTAGGAATCATTCACACCTGCTGGAAACCGATGCCTGGCCGGTTTAAGGATTATATTGCGATGCCTAAACCGAATATGTATCAATCGTTGCACACCACTGTAATTGGCCCAAAGGGAGATCCGCTTGAAGTTCAGATTAGGACGAAGGAAATGCATCGGATAGCCGAATTCGGGGTTGCTGCTCACTGGGCGTATAAAGAGGGCAAAGAAGCAATGAATGATACCACCACGTTTGAACAAAAACTAACCTGGTTTAGAGAGATCCTTGAATTTCAAAATGATACCGCTAATGCGGAAGAGTTTATGGAGTCATTGAAAATCGACTTATTTTCCGATATGGTGTTTATATTTACGCCAAAAGGTGATGTAATTGAGTTGCCATCTGGTTCTGTTCCTATTGATTTTGCTTATCGAATTCACTCTGAAATTGGCAATAAGACGATAGGTGCAAAAGTGAATGGCAAAATGGTTACCCTTGACTATCGACTCAAGACTGGCGATATTATTGAAATCCTTACTTCGAAACATTCATACGGTCCAAGTCAGGATTGGTTGAAGCTTGCGCAAACATCACAAGCGAAAAACAAGATCCGGGCCTTCTTTAAGAAACAGCGTCGTGATGAAAATGTGGATAAAGGTAAAGAGTTAGTAGAAAAAGAAATTCGTAATATGGAATTTGATATTAAAGAAATATTAACTACAGACAATCTGAAAAAAGTTGCTGAAAAGTTTAATTTTTCCAATGAAGAAGATATGTATGCAGCGGTGGGCTATAATGGAGTAACGGCCTTACAGGTGGCAAACCGTTTAACTGAGAAATGGCGTAAAAAGAGAGATCAGGAACAAAGTTCGAATATTACGAATGCCATAACGGATTTGAAGACTTTCCCAGCAACGAAAAAGCGGGAATCCGGTGTCCGTGTATCAGGCATTGATAATTTATTGATTCGCTTATCAAGATGCTGTAACCCTGTACCTGGAGATGAAATCGTAGGTTTTATTACGAAAGGCCGCGGGGTATCTGTTCATCGCTCGGACTGTACGAATATTGATTCGAATGATGCACAGTCAAGGTTAATTCCGGTTGAATGGGAATCATCATTAAATGACCGGAAAGAATATAATGTTGACATTGAAATTAGCGGCTATGACCGCAGAGGGCTTCTGAATGAGGTGCTTCAAGCGGTAAATGAAACAAAAACGAATATTTCTGCGGTTTCTGGTAAAACAGATCGGAATAAAATGGCTACGATAAACATGTCGATTGCCATCCATAATGTGGCCCACTTGCAAAAGGTGGTCGAACGCATTAAACAGATCCCGGATATCTATTCAGTACGTCGAATGATGAATTAAGGAGTTTCAGAATGCGTGTTGTTGTGCAAAGAAGTAAAAATGCCAGCGTAACCGTTGCTGGGGAAGTAACGGGGGAAATAACCAAAGGACTAGTCCTGCTTGTCGGTGTGACCCATGAAGACAAACAAGAGGACGCTGCCTATCTTGCTGATAAAATTGCTAATCTCCGTATTTTTGAAGATGAAGACGGAAAGATGAATTTTTCTTTAATGGATGTCGGTGGTGAAATTCTTTCCGTTTCGCAATTTACCCTTTACGGGGATTGTCGAAAGGGAAGAAGGCCTAATTTCATGGGTGCGGCACGTCCAGAACAGGCTGTTGAACTTTATGAGGTTTTTAATAGCTTGCTTCGTGAAAAAGGCATCCGTGTGGAAACCGGTATTTTCGGTGCGATGATGGATGTTGAACTAATCAATGACGGTCCCGTAACGTTGATTATTGATAGTAAAGCATAAAAAAGGCTTAGCACTTAATCAAGTGCTGAGCCTTTTTTTTCGAAGTTTATTCATTTTCTTTAAAGTAGCGGGCCAGTCCATCAAACATCCCCGCTGCCGCATTTTCTTGGAATCCAGCAGATGTTATTACCATTTCTTCAGCTGGATTGCTTAAATAGCCTAGTTCCATTAAAACAGCTTTTTGACTATTTTCACGGATGACATGGAAATCACCAAAACGGACGCCCCGACTAGTCATTTTCGTTTGACCGACGGTTGATGCAAAAATGGATTCAGCAAGGGCTTGTTGATAAGAGTGATAATAATAGCCAGTCATACCGCGGGTACTTGGATCAACATTGCTATCGTAATGGAGACTGATAAAGGCATCCGCATTGTAAGAACTTGCTATATTCACACGAGAGGCTAGTTGTAAGTAAGAATCATTTATTCTCGTTATGTAAACATTAGCCCCTGCTGCCATTAATTTATCTGACAAAAGTTGTGCCGTCCGAAGTGTAAGGTCTTTTTCATATGTTCCGCTGACACCCGTTGCCCCTTTATCCGTACCGCCATGCCCTGGATCAAGGACAATCGTTTTATTTTTAAGATAGCCTTCAGCGCCTTGCTTTTTAATCTGTGGGTTGTTCCCGTTAACGGAAACCAGCCAGCCAGCAATATAACCAATTCTTCCGTCTTCTAACTTAACTTCATACCAGTCATTGATGATGCTTTTTACGGAATATGCTGCACCTGTATTGGTCCGTTCGATAACTTCTGACTGTACATCTGGACCTTTGCGGATATTTGTCCCGTTATTTATTATCGTAATAATAGTTTCCTTCACGGTTTGTCCAGTTTGAGTTTTGGAAGTCTCTTTCTCGAGAAACCAGCCGGCTACCCACCCGAAACTACCAGACTGGTACTCTATCTTTGCCCAATTATTCAATTCTTCTACGATCGTAAAACGTTGCCCCATAGTTACAGTTCCAATAAGGTTGGAATTCAATGAGGCATTTGAGCGGACA
This sequence comes from Neobacillus sp. MER 74, assembly GCF_023714155.1. Lineage (NCBI taxonomy): Bacteria > Bacillati > Bacillota > Bacilli > Caryophanales > Bacillaceae > Neobacillus > Neobacillus sp. MER 74. Next base: position 428,091 of record NZ_JAMAUV010000002.1, on the reverse strand, counting down.
CTAAGGCTGTCGGCTGTTACTGTTCCAATCAAGCCATTCCTTTTTGCCGTACCTGAAGATGTGTCACCTGCTGCTTGGACGTCAATAAAATCAGAGATAACCCAGCCTCTTACATTTGAAAAACCAATCTCCAGCCAATTATCTTGTTTCGAATATATGGTGACGCTTGTCCCATAGGTAAGTTTCCCAACAACTGAGCTTAATGCGGAAGGTTCCTGGCGCATATTTAAGGTATCAGCATTCACCATACCGTAATTAGTTTTTATAGCCGAATTGGTTTCTTTGGTGACGAGCCAATTAACGAGCCAGCCTGTTTGACCATTTGCAAGTTCAATTTCAATCCAATCGCCTTGTTCTTTCACAATCGGATACTTTTCGCCCCGATATACAATTTTTATTAGTGGGTAACTTAGACCTGGACCGCCGCGAAGATTGATATTATCGGTGGAAATCGTAATGGACTCTGTTGCTGCCACACTTTTACCATGAGGCATAAAAGTTATCAAAATAAGAATAATAGATAATAGCCATAAACTACCTTTTTTGACCATAAAGCCCTCCTTTTCTATTCTATTATTTTAGCGTATCAAAAGCTGAAAATCATGCCTAAATTGCTAATATTGTCCAATTTGGTGAGAAAATCCTATCAGGATGCAAGTTTTTCACGATTGGTGGAGATAATATGAGTAATGATGAAAAGGCTGAGGTGATTAGAAGTGAGAGCAAGTGAAAAAGGAATGAACATCCAATCTATGGATGGACGGCTTTTCGGTGTTGATTTTCATGATTTTATTCAAAAGGAACAGCATGCAACCTCGTTTGAACTCGCATCAGAATTCGGAATAACAATGGGTGATGTCAGAAAGTTAAAAAAACATTTAGAAAGATCATAATTGGCTATTGACAATATCTGCGATGCTCCGTAATATTAATTAAATAAAATGACATATTGTGATATACCAATGATGGAGCATAGTAATTAAGCAAACTCATGAATAGAGAGGAAATGTCCTGGGCTGAAAGCATTTCTACATGGAACTTAATGAATGAACACTCCGTAGGCTTCTCTCTGAAAAAGGGTACCCTCTAGTAGGAGAAGAACGTAGCAGGCGTTAACTGTTAAAGAGGAAGTGCATGTTGTTCATGCCTTCAACTAGGGTGGCACCGCGGGATTAATCAAACTCTCGTCCCTTGTATTCATACAAGGGATGGGAGTTTTTTGTTTGTTTTTATTTAGGAAAATAGTAATAATTCCATCTACTTACATAAGAAAAAATAAGGAGGTTTTCCACTATGTCCATTAGCATTCCTCGGGGAACGCAAGACATTTTACCTGGAGAGGTAGAAAAGTGGCAACTGATTGAAGCTAAAGCGCGTGAACTTTGTGAGAAATATCAATATAAAGAGATTCGCACCCCAATATTCGAACATACAGATCTTTTTTCAAGAGGCGTTGGCGATAGCACAGATATCGTTCAGAAAGAAATGTATACATTTGAAGACCGCGGCAAACGTAGTCTAACCCTACGCCCAGAAGGTACCGCAGCAGTTGTCCGTTCTTATGTGGAGAAAAAAATGTTCGGGCTGGCTAATCAGCCGGTCAAGCTTTACTATATGGGACCGATGTTCCGATATGAACGTCCACAAGCAGGGCGCTTTCGCCAGTTTGTTCAATTCGGAATTGAAGCATTAGGAAGTAATGACCCTGCCATTGATGCAGAAGTCATTTCCCTTGCGATGAACCTATATAAAGAAATGGGTTTAAAAAAGCTGAAGTTGATTATTAATAGCCTGGGTGATAAGGAAAGCCGCGGCGCTCACCGCGATGCACTTGTCAATCACTTCAAACCAAGAATCGGTGAGTTTTGTCATGATTGTCAAAATCGACTTGAGAAAAATCCACTCCGGATCTTGGATTGTAAGCAGGACCGCGACCATGAATTGATGAAAACAGCACCATCGATTCTTGAATTCCTAAATGATTTTTCAAAGGATTATTTTGAAAAATTACAGAAGTATTTAACACAATTGGATATTCCTTTCGAAGTCGATGCCAACTTAGTTCGCGGACTCGATTATTACAACCACACGGCATTTGAAATTATGAGTAATGCTGAAGGATTTGGAGCGATCACCACGTTATGCGGCGGAGGCCGTTATAATGGTTTAGCAGAAGAAATTGGCGGACCTGAAACACCAGGTATCGGATTTGCTTTAAGTATTGAACGATTTATTGCGGCTCTCCAAGCAGAAGGGATTGAGCTTGCAGGTAACGAAGGCATTGATTGTTACCTTGCCGCACTCGGGGAGGAAGCGAAGGATTACACCGTTGGATTGTTACAGCAGCTGCGTCGTGCAGGTTTCTCAGCAGAAAGAGATTATTTGGATCGGAAAATTAAAGCTCAATTTAAAGCAGCCGATCGTCTAAGAGCTAAGTTTGTAGCGGTTTTAGGTGATGAAGAACTTAAAAATAATAAAATCAATGTAAAAAATATGGCTACAGGTGAGCAAGTAGAAATTGATTTAGCAACTTTTATTAAACAGTTCCAAGAGTTACAGGATTAAGAGGGGGATAATTATGTTTGGCAGATCATATTTTTGTGGGGAAGTCCCAGAATCAGCAGTTGGTGAAAAAATAACTTTGAAGGGTTGGGTCCAAAAAAGACGTGACCTTGGCGGATTAATTTTTATTGATCTCCGCGACCGTTCAGGGATTGTTCAAGTAGTTTTTAATCCGGATTTATCACAAGAAGCATTGCAAATTGCTGAAACAATCCGTAACGAGTTTGTGTTAGATATAGTTGGAACTGTTGTAGCACGTGATGCAGCAACCTTCAATGAAAACCTGAAAACAGGGAAAATTGAAGTACAGGCAGAAAAAGTAACAATCATAAATGAAGCAAAGACACCGCCATTTATGATTTCTGATAAAACCGATGCATCTGAAGATGTCCGCTTAAAATACCGTTACCTTGATTTCCGTCGTCCGGTTATTTTTGAAACCTTAAAGATGCGTCATCAAGTGACCAAGCAAATCAGAGATTTTCTTGATGGAGAAGGCTTCTTAGATATTGAAACACCTATTTTGACAAAAAGTACCCCTGAGGGAGCACGGGATTATTTAGTGCCAAGCCGTGTTCATCCAGGCGAGTTTTATGCCCTGCCGCAATCACCACAACTGTTTAAACAATTGCTCATGGTCGGGGGCATTGAACGTTATTACCAAATTGCACGCTGCTTCCGTGATGAGGATTTACGTGCAGACCGTCAGCCAGAATTTACCCAAATCGATATCGAGACAAGCTTTTTAAGCCAGGAAGATATCATGGGAATGATGGAAAAGATGATGACAAAGTTAATGAAAGAAGTAAAAGGTGTAGACCTGCCTGAGGCATTCCCTCGGATGACCTATGACGAGGCAATGAGCCGTTATGGCTCGGATAAACCTGATACTCGTTTTGGATTAGAGCTCGTCGATCTTTCTGAAATTGTTAAGGACTCAGGCTTTAAAGTATTTGCATCGGCAGTTGCAAATGGAGGCCAAGTAAAAGCAATCAATGTGAAAGGTGCCGCTGACAATTACTCACGTAAAGACATTGATGCCTTAACAGAGTTCGTTGCTGTATATGGCGCGAAGGGGCTTGCGTGGCTTAAAGTCGATTCTGAAGGGCTAAAAGGTCCGATTGCAAAATTCTTCTCAGAAGAGGATGCCCAAGCGCTTAAAGCAACCCTTGAAGCAACAGAAGGAGATTTACTTCTATTTGTTGCTGACAAGAAAAAGGTTGTAGCCGATGCTTTAGGTGCCCTTCGCCAAAAGTTGGCCAGGGATTTAGATTTAATTGACCCAAGTTTATTCAATTTCTTATGGGTAACGGACTGGCCGCTTCTTGAGTACGATGAGGAGGAAGGACGTTATTACGCGGCTCACCATCCGTTTACGATGCCATTTAGGGAAGACCTTGAATATTTAGATTCTGACCCGTCAAAAGTCCGTGCACAGGCCTATGATATTGTCTTAAATGGATATGAGCTTGGCGGCGGATCCCTTCGTATATTCGAGCGTCCGATCCAAGAAAAAATGTTTAACATTCTTGGATTTACACCGGAACAAGCCAATGAGCAATTCGGTTTCTTATTGAATGCGTTTGAATATGGAACACCACCACACGGCGGGATCGCGCTTGGATTGGACCGATTGGTTATGCTTCTTGCTGGAAGCACCAACCTAAGAGATACCATTGCATTTCCTAAGACTGCTAGTGCCAGCTGCTTGTTAACGGATGCTCCTGGGGAAGTTTCTGAGGCCCAATTGAAGGAATTACATCTGTCACTAAATGTTAAAAAATAGCAGGAATTCGCTTTCATGAATCCTTGAATCCGGATTTTCAATATGCTATTATAAAAGCAACAAAGAAGAGTCCTGAGATGTACGTTGCGTTGCCTGAAGTTTTGACCGAACATTAATTATTCGGGAGTCTAGAGTTTCCTGATTGCGTAAATGCCCCACTCTTATACGGGTAAGGGGACTTACAATTTCGGGAACAGGGCACCCCCCTGCTGAATGCGGGATCAAAACTAAGGATGTTAAAAGTGACGGCATAATTGGGACTCTTTTCAATTGCAAAATGCTCAACCTCCTGGAGATTTCGGGAGGTTTTATTTTGCTTTTTACTTGATTCATCCTATCAAGATGCTTGTTTTTGGTAGAGTGTATGATATATTTTTAATCGGGAAAAAGAAACATAACGAATTTATAATTGGAGTGAACATCATGTTGCATCAATTTTCACGGAACGAACTAGCCATCGGTAAAGAAGGCCTAGAAATTATGAAGAACAGTACGGTCGCTGTTTTAGGTATCGGCGGTGTCGGTTCTTTTGCAGCCGAAGCATTGGCCCGTTCAGGCGTCGGCCGGTTAATTTTAATAGATAAAGACGATGTGGATATTACCAATATCAACCGCCAGTTGATCGCATTGCTTTCCACTGTTGGAAGGCCGAAAGTGGAAATTATGGAGGAGCGGATTCGAGATATTAATCCTGAATGCGAAGTTATTTCCTTAAAAATGTTTTATACAGAAGAGACCTATGAACAAATTTTTAGCCATAATTTAGATTTTGTGGTTGATGCTTCAGATACGATTATTTATAAAATACATTTAATGAAGGAATGTTTAAAAAGGAATATTCCAATTATTTCAAGTATGGGAGCAGCCAATAAAATGGACCCAACCCGTTTTAAAATTGCGGATATTTCAAAGACCCATACGGATCCGATTGCCAAAGTCATCCGTACGAAACTGCGGAAGGAAAGAATCCACAAAGGAATTCCTGTTGTGTTCTCTGATGAAAGCCCGATTGTGATTCGTGAAGATATTAAAAAAGAAGTAGGAAATGAAAATGCACCCATCCGCAAAGCGCAAATGCCGCCAGCATCAAATGCCTTTGTACCATCAGCCGCTGGTTTGATTATGGCAAGCTATGTGGTGCGACAATTATTAAGCAGCATCAAAATTCAACGTGTATCAGATGAGAAATAAGCTTTTGATGGAGCCCTAAAACCTTAATTGGTTTGGGGTTTTTCTTATATTTTGAAGTTTTAGGGAGGTAAATTTTTCTAGAATAAGATAAACTAGTGTGAGAATACATAGTGAGGAGAGAGAGTTTGGAAAAAATTGTCGAGTTGAAAAATGTAACGAAGGTAATTAAAGGTCGAACCATCATAGATAACATTAGCTTTCAGGTAAATAAAGGAGAGGTATTTGGCTTTTTAGGTCCAAATGGCGCAGGAAAAACAACGACAATTCGAATGATCGTAGGATTAATGGCGATTACATCTGGAGACATCGAGGTTGGCGGTTCCAGCATTAAAACTAATTTTGAAGAGGCTGTTCGTCATATCGGTGCAATTGTAGAGAACCCGGAAATGTATAAATTTTTGACGGGGTACCAAAATTTGATTCACTATGCCAGAATGGCAAATGGTATTTCCAAAGAGAAGATTGCTGAAATAGTAGAACTTGTAGGATTAACTGATCGAATTCACGATAAGGTAAAAACCTATTCACTAGGAATGCGCCAAAGACTAGGATTGGCTCAGTGCCTCTTACATGACCCTCAAGTCTTGATTTTGGACGAACCAACAAATGGATTAGATCCCGCTGGTATCCGAGAGATCCGCGACTATGTCCGTCTCTTAGCACGTGAAAAAAATCTAGCTGTGATTGTTTCAAGCCATCTGCTTTCCGAAATGGAAATGATGTGTGATCGGATTGGCATTATCCAAAGTGGCCGCTTAATTGATGTACAGCTTGTCCAGGAACTTGTTCACGGTGCTTCTGAAACGACCCATGAACTGGAAGTAGTCCCCGCTGATAAAGCCTTACAGCTGATTGGTGTTCACTATCCCAATGCTCGAGCGAACCTTTCTAGGAATGGAATAACGATCGAACTTCCAAAGGAACAAATTCCTTCACTAATTAAAAGTTTCGTAACGGAGGATATTCAGGTTTATGGAATCAGGGAAGTTGCGAAGACATTAGAAGATCGTTTCCTTGAATTGACAACCGAAAAGGGGGTGCCAAACCGTGGTTAATTTAATTAAAAATGAATGGATGAAAATTTTTAAACGACCTGGAACCTATGTAATGATCGCCATTCTTGTTGTAATAACTTTTGCCTTTGGTATCTTTCATAAGTATCAAGAAAAAGATTTCAGCATCGATAAAAATTGGGAACAGACATTACAGCAGGAAAATGACGCATTAAAGAAGCAGATGGAACAAAGCACTTCAAAGCTGGAAAAGCAATTTTATAAAGAGGAAATCGCAATAAATGATTACCGTATCAAGCATCATATCCCCTTTCACGAAAAATATAATGTCTGGACATTTGTAAAAGATGCGTCCCAACTGATAATCCTGCCTGGATTATTTACAATTATCATTTCAGCTGGAATTGTCGCCAGTGAATTCAACTGGGGAACCATCAAATTGTTATTAATACGACCAATTAACCGAAGCAAGATATTGATCTCGAAATATTTGACTGTCTTATTGTTCGCGTTATTAATGCTTGGCATTTTATTTGTTTTCTCAGCTTTGCTAGGCGCACTTCTTTTTGGAATGCCAGACCAAGCTGTTCCATATCTAAATTATTCTAATGGCCAAGTAACGGAACAACCGATTGTTATTCACTTGTTAATCTATTACGGATTAAGTTCCATTGATACGATTATGTTAGCGACGATGGCATTCATGATTTCATCTGTATTCCGGAACAGTTCCTTAGCCATCGGCTTATCATTATTTTTATTGTTCACAGGGGCTCAATTTACTGTCCTATTGTCTCTTAAATTTAGCTGGGCTAAATACATCTTGTTTGCAAACACAAACCTTATGCAATATGTAGAAGGGACACCTATGGTCGAAGGGATGTCAATGACATTCTCAGTCATCATGTTACTCATCTACTTCGCGGTATTCCAATTCTTTGCCTTCACCGTCTTTAAGAAACGTGATGTGGCCTCATAAAAAACAAAAGGGTGTCAGGCACCATGTGAAGAATTCACATGGCGCCTGACACCCTATTTTTTCCTTGTTAACTTTTCGTATACGATTGCAAGGGCTTGTTCGAATTTTCCGGTTTTCTTAGGTTGGTAGTATTGTTTGTGTTTTAATCGATCGGGTAGATATTGCTGTGGAACCCAGCCGTTCTCATAGTCATGTGGGTACTTGTAGTCGACTCCTCTGCCTAGTTCCTTAGCTCCTTTATAATGCGCATCCTTTAGATGGTCAGGTACTTCTCCAACGATCCCTTTTTGGATATCTTCGAGTGCAGCCTGAATAGCCAGAACAGCCGAGTTTGATTTTGGTGACAGACATAATTCAATCACGGCATTGGCCAGTGGAATTCTTGCCTCAGGAAAACCAATTCTCTCAGCCGTTTCAATCGCAGCTAACGTGCGTGCACCAACGGGTGGATTAGCTAACCCGACATCTTCATAAGCAATCACGATCAATCTTCGGCTGATACTTGGCAGGTCTCCTGCTTCGATTAATCGGCCCAGATAATGGAGTGCAGCGTTGACATCGCTCCCGCGGATCGACTTTTGAAAGGCAGAGAGGACATCATAATGCCCATCCCCGTCTTTATCTGCAACAAGACTCTTTTTCTGCAAACATTCTTCAGCTGTCTTTACATCGATATGAATGATGCCATGTTCATCTTTATCCGTTGATAATACAGCTAATTCTAAGGCATTTAGAGAACTTCTTACATCCCCATTGGATCCCTGGGCAAAATGCAGCAGGGCTTCATTGGCCATTTCTACTTTTATCTTTCCGAGTCCACGTTCCTCATCCTCGAGTGCACGATGTAATGCCAATTTTACTTCATCGGGTGTAGGTGGTTTTAATTCGAAGATCTGACAGCGGCTCCTGATTGCTGGGTTAATGGCGTGATACGGATTACTGGTGGTAGCGCCAATTAAGACGATCATGCCGTTTTCTAAGTAAGGTAATAAAAAATCCTGCTTCCCTTTATCTAAACGATGGACCTCATCAAGAAGCAAAATGACTTTTCCTGACATTTTTGCCTCGGCGGCAACAATTTCCATATCCTTTTTATTATTCGTGACGGCGTTAAGTGTCCGGAAGGCATATTTGGTGCTGCCGGCAATTGCACTGGCAATGGATGTTTTGCCTATACCGGGCGGACCATATAAAATCATCGAGGTCAGTTGTTTTGCCTTCACCATTCTTGATATGATTTTTCCATCGCCAACCAAATGCTGCTGCCCGACAACTTCTTCAATTGTTCTAGGCCGCATCCGAAACGCTAAAGGCTTTTGCTGCATGGTTACATCTCTCCAAAATTCGAATAACAATCTAACTATATATAGCCTTACTTTACCATTTTCCGTTGAAAAAGCATATTAAAGAAGAATATGATATAATTAATGCCTATCAAATTACTATGGATTTTAAATTAAATTTTATAGATACGAATAGAGGTGCGATATGAAAATATCAACAAAGGGTCGCTATGGTTTAACGATTATGATTGAACTTGCCAAAAAGCACGGCGAGGGTCCAATATCATTAAAAACAATTGCACAAGCGAATGATTTATCCGAACATTATTTAGAACAATTGATAGCCCCATTGCGTAATGCGGGTTTAGTAAAAAGTATTCGTGGTGCATACGGCGGCTATATTCTAACCAACATCCCATCCAAAATTACTGCTGGTGATGTGATCCGTGTATTAGAGGGACCAATTGCCCCAGTGGAAGGGATAGAAGATGAAGAACCAGCTAAGCGGGAATTGTGGGTTCGAATTCGGGATGCTATTAAGGATGTGTTGGACAACACGACCTTAGAGGACCTAGCGAATCATAGTAATGACGAAACGCCAGAAGGATATATGTTTTATATTTAGGGTAAAAAAGTAATATTGAGAATTATTTTGATAGAAGGTGTAAATGTGGAACGAATCTATCTCGACCATGCGGCAACATCGCCTATGCATCCTATGGTTATTGAAAAAATGCTTGAGGTGATGCAATCAACTTTCGGAAATCCTTCAAGCATCCATTCTTATGGGAGGGAAGCCCGTCACCTAGTTGACCAGGCCCGTTCGGTGTTAGCAGGCAGCATTGGTGCAAAGGAAACCGAGATTATTTTTACAAGCGGCGGAACAGAAGCGGATAATATGGCGTTATTTGGAGCCGCTGAAACGTATCAACATAGGGGCAAACATATAATCACCACTGAAGTGGAGCACCATGCTGTCCTCCATGCCTGCCAAAAATTAGAAAAACTAGGATATGAGGTCACTTATTTACCCGTCGATGATAGTGGCCAAATTTCGTTGGCAGACCTTCAAGCTGCACTAAGAGAAGATACCATATTAGTGTCGATTATGTACGGTAACAACGAAGTAGGAACGCTCCAGCCAATAACGGAGATTGGACTGTTATTAAAAGATCATCAAGCAATCTTCCATACGGATGCTGTCCAAGCATATGGTGTTGAAGAAATAGATGTCAATCAAAGTTTCATTGATTTATTATCTGTTTCAGCTCATAAAATCAATGGACCAAAAGGAGTAGGTTTCCTTTTTTCAAAATCTAATATTAAGCTTTCTCCACGTTCCTTCGGTGGTGAGCAAGAACGAAAAAGACGGGCAGGGACGGAGAATATTGCCTCAATAGTTGGTTTTCATGAAGCTGTTTTAATATCAAATGAAAATCGTGACGCAAAGCGCAAACAATTCCTAGATCTGAAACGAACGTTAATTGATAAGCTGCAAGAGCTAGATGTAGAATTTAACATAAACGGATTACTTGATAACTCTTTGCCACATGTATTAAACTTAAGCTTTCCTGGGACAAGTGTGGAAGCAATGCTCGTCAATCTTGATTTAGCAGGTATTGCTGTATCGAGCGGCTCCGCCTGCACTGCGGGCTCAATTGAACCTTCCCACGTGCTTGTTGCCATGTTTGGAAAAAACTCAGAACGATTAACTAATTCGATTCGGTTCAGCTTTGGGTATAATACAACCATTGAAGAAGTTGTTAAGGCTGCGGAAGAAACGGCTAGAATTGTTACTCGTTTGAAAAAATAAAATTAGTAAAAGCTTTTGGCAATAGAGAGGTGAAATTCATTGGAAACAAAAGATCCGAAAAATACAAGAGTGGTAGTCGGAATGTCAGGTGGAGTAGATTCTTCTGTGGCAGCACTTTTGTTGAAGCAGCAAGGCTACGATGTCATCGGTATTTTTATGAAAAACTGGGATGACACAGATGATACTGGTTTTTGTACTGCAACAGAAGATTATGAAGATGTCATACGTGTATGTAACCAAATTGGCATTCCATATTATGCAGTTAATTTCGAAAAACAATATTGGGATAAGGTATTTACCTACTTCCTTGAAGAATATAAAGCAGGACGGACCCCTAATCCGGATGTTATGTGTAATAAGGAAATTAAATTTAAAGCTTTCCTTGAACATGCCATGAATTTAGGAGCGGACTATTTAGCGACCGGTCACTATGCTCAAGTTGAGTATCGGGATGGAGAATATAAGATGCTGCGCGGTCTGGATGAAAATAAGGATCAAACCTATTTCTTGAACCAATTGACCCAAGAACAATTAAGTAAGGTAATGTTCCCAATTGGTAATCTTGAAAAACCAAGAGTCCGGGAAATTGCGAAGGAAGCAAACCTTGCCACGGCTGCTAAAAAAGATAGCACGGGGATTTGTTTTATTGGCGAACGGAATTTTAAAGAGTTTTTAGGTCAATATTTACCTGCCCAGCCAGGGAATATGGAGACGTTCGCCGGTGAAGTTAAAGGTAAACACGAGGGCTTGATGTACCATACGATTGGTCAGCGCCATGGTCTAGGGATTGGCGGTTCGGGTGAGCCGTGGTTTGCAATTGGTAAGGATTTAGAAAGAAATATCCTTTATGTCGGTCAAGGTTTTCATCATGAAAAACTCTATTCAGACTCGATTACGGCTGTCAATGTCAGCTGGGTATCCGACCGTGAAAAGCCAGCGGAATTTAAATGTACTGCAAAATTCCGCTATCGCCAGGAAGACAATAACGTAACCGTTCGTCTCTTAGAAGATAATCAAGTGGAAGTTATTTTCGACGAACCGATTCGGGCAATTACACCAGGACAAGCAGTTGTGTTTTACAATGGTGATGAATGTCTTGGCGGTGGGACGATTGATCATGTTTTTAAAAATGGTGAACGTTTAACCTATGTGGGATAATAGAAGACCTGATTCCTCAAATGGAATCAGGTTTTTTTGTGGGTAATTCAAGGGCCTGGCGAAATAAAAGTGAAAGTTGGCGAAATCTCTCCAGAGTTTGGCGAAATAAAAATAAAAGTTGGCGAAATCCCTCTAGAGTTTGGCGAAATAAACTTCAAACTTGGCGAGATCCCACCGGCCAGTTAAATAGGGAATACCCCGTTTGGTTACAACTCTTGAAATTATTTTTTTATAAAATATGATATACTTTCTCTTAGATTGGAGTGGTACTAATGGATAAAAACCAATTAGGTGTACAATACATGCAGGATGGCAATCTGGAAGAGGCGGCAAAGGCCTTTAATGAAGCCATTCAAGAAAACCCAAACGACCCAGTTGCCTATATAAATTTCGGAAATGTACTTTCTGCAGTTGGGGACGACGAAAAGGCTCTTAATTTTTATCAAAAAGCCATTGAAATAGATGATAACGCTGCGGCTGCTTATTATAGTATTGGGACTTTGTTATTTAGCAAAGACCTATTAAACGAAGCTAAGAATATGTTTGAGACTGCAATGAAAAAGGGTCTGCAATCCAGTGATAATTATTTCATGTTAGGGCTGACGCTTGTTCAATTAGATCAAGGGAAATTTGCTCTCCCTTATCTACAAAGAAGTGTGGAGTTAAATGAAACTGATGCGGAGGCTCGTTTTCAATACGGATTATGCCTTGCACAACTAGAATTCATCGCTGAAGCTGTCATTCAATTTGAAAAATGTATCGAATTGGATCCAACTCATTCCGATGCCTTTTATAATTTAGGTGTTTCCTACGCATTTCAAGACAATCCAGCCAAAGCATTAGAAATGTTAAACAAAGCACTTGACATTCAACCCGACCATCTGCTCGCTGGTCATGCGAAAAAATTAATAGAAAACAATCAATAATACTCATTATTATATAGAAGGGAGGGAGCTAAATGGAAAAGCAAGACACGTTGGATTTATTTGCTGAACAGGGGAAATTTGTAAAAGGCAGACCGATTGTCACCATTTTTCACAATGAACAAAACCTTTACACGGTTTTACGAATAAGAGTCGATGAAACCAATCATTCTTATGAGGACAAAGAGGCTGTGGTCACCGGTTATTTTCCAAAAATCCATGAACAGGAGACCTATATCTTTTTCGGGGAATTTAAGGATCATCCTAAGTTTGGACTGCAATTTCATACCAATCATTTCCGCAAAGATATGCCCCAATCGAAACAAGGGGTCATCAACTATTTATCAGGTGAGATGTTTAAAGGTATTGGGAAAAAGACGGCTGAAAACATTGTTGAAACCTTAGGAGAGGACGCCATTTCAAAGATTCTCCACCAGCCGTCATTGCTCGACTCCATTCCAAAACTCCCTCCAGAAAAAGCAAAAATGCTTTACGATACATTAATGGAGCATCAAGGGTTAGAGCAAGTCATGGTCGCTTTAAATCAATATGGCTTCGGACCTCAAATCTCGATGCGGATTTATCAAGCCTATAAAGAACAGACGCTTGAAATTATGCAGAAGAATCCTTATAAACTTGTTGAAGATATAGAGGGAATCGGTTTTGGCCGGGCGGATGAACTCGGGTACCAACTAGGGATTTCTGGGAATCACCCTGACCGGATTAAGGCAGCCTGTCTCTACATCCTTGAAAATGAAAGCATGCAGACGGGGCATGTTTACATCCATGCTGAGGACTTATTGGAACAGGTAAAAGACCTTTTAGAAGAGAACAAGCGCGATCAAATAGAATACATAGATATTTCAAATGAAGTCATCAAGCTGCAAGAAGAGGGCAAATTAATTGGTGAAGAGAAACGCGTGTACTTACCATCCTTATATTTTGCCGAAAAAGGGCTAGTAACAAATATCCAGCGTATCCTCGAACAAACCGAATATAAGGATCAATTTCCGGAATCTGAATTTCTTCTCTCATTAGGAAGTTTAGAGGAACGACTGGGTGTCCAATATGCACCCTCGCAGCGTGAAGCCATCCAAACGGCGTTAATGTCGCCTATGTTGATTCTAACTGGTGGACCAGGGACAGGAAAAACTACGGTTATCAAAGGAATTGTAGAACTTTATTCAGAACTGCATGGCTGTTCCTTAGAGCTTAAGGATTACCAGAAAAAAGGCGAACCCTTTCCGTTCTTATTAGCAGCCCCGACTGGAAGAGCCGCTAAAAGGATGAGTGAATCGACCGGCCTCCCTGCGGTAACCATCCATCGCTTACTTGGATTTAATGGTCAAGAAGGATTTGACCGTGACGATGCAAGTCCGCTCGAAGGGAAAATTATCATCGTAGATGAAACCTCTATGCTCGATATATGGCTTGCAAATCAATTGTTTAAGGCGCTTCCCGAAAATATCCAAGTCATCATGGTTGGTGATGAAGATCAATTACCATCGGTCGGACCGGGACAGGTCTTAAAAGATTTGCTCACATCTGAACGGATTCCAACCGTACGGTTAACGGATATTTACCGACAGGCAGAAGGTTCTTCAATTATTGAACTTGCCCATGAAATTAAAAAAGGCTACTTGCCCGCTGATATCACTCAGAAGCAAGCAGATCGGTCGTTTATTAAATGTTCAACAGCCCAGGTAGCACAAGTGGTTGAAAAAGTCGCCTTTAATGCGAAAAATAAAGGCTATTCCGCAAAGGATATTCAAGTGTTAGCGCCTATGTACAGGGGGCCTGCTGGAATTGACCGCTTGAATGTTTTATTACAGGAAATATTTAATCCTAATCCTGATGGTAAAAGAAAGGAAATTGCTTTTGGTGAGGTCAAATATCGGATTGGTGATAAAGTACTCCAACTGGTGAACCAACCAGAAAGCAATGTTTTTAACGGGGATATTGGGGAAATTATCTCGATTATCTATTCGAAGGAAAACACCGAAAAACAGGATATGATATACATTTCCTTTGAAGGCAATGAAGTCGAGTACACTAGACAAGATTTAACTCAAATTACCCACGCCTATTGCTGCTCCGTCCATAAATCGCAGGGCAGTGAATTCCCGATTGTCATTTTGCCAGTGACAAGAAGTTATTATCGGATGTTACGTAGAAATTTAATCTATACAGCCATCACACGAAGTAAACAATCCTTAATTCTTTGCGGTGAAGTCGATGCTCTTAAAATGGGCGTAGAAAGAGCGGATGAACTTTCCCGTCAAACTACATTGTGTCAAAAGCTGCAAGAGTCGATTGCACCGGCTTCACATGTTGGTAAAAAGCATGAATCAAATACAGCGATAGAAAGTAATGACCAAGGTGAAGAAATAGGTTCTGCCATGTCCTACGAAGAAAAATTCATGCAGGCTAATCCAATGGTTGGAATGGAAAACGTTTCACCTTATGATTTCATGGCAAATGACTAACACTATGAATGTTCACAGGAGGTGGGACACTCTTTGCGGACATTCTCTTTATTAAAAGGACAGCCTGTTTTTGAAACAAACAGCGGTCAGAAAATTGGCGAGGTAAGTGATTTATGTATCTCGAGCACCGGCAGGGTAGACGGATTATTGGTAAAAAAAGGCGTTTTTTTCAAACAATCCTTTTTTTTGGATATCCAAAAAGTGGCTTCCTTCGGTGTAGATGGGGTAATGATTGAGGATAACACCTCTTTAGTAAAGCTGAAAGACCCCCAATATACACTTACACATCAACAGCCATTAGACGGGATGATGATGCTTTCAAAAAGCGGGGAATCCCTTGGTTTGTTAAAAGATGTATATTTTCAGGAGGAATTGGGCACAATCATAGGGTACGAAATCACGGATGGCTTCTTTTCGGATCTTACGGAAGGCAAACAAGTCATTCAATCCGGGAAGCCCTTAGCAATCGGAAAGGATGCCATTATCGTAGATGTAAATAATACGTGAGGTGTCTTTCCATGTTAAAGTGTCCCAATTGTCAAAGTAAGGATATCGGTAAAATTGGAATTAACCAATATTATTGTTGGAATTGCTTTATTGAACTTTCAGTAAACAAAGGCCTAATCAATACCCATCAAGTCGAAGAAGACGGGTCACTTAGTTCCTTGGACGATTTGTTTGAAGAAGAAGAGCGTCGTTACACCCTTTAAGAGAGAAAAGCGGAAATGCTATGCTAGACCGTTATCAAAGTGAGTAGAAACTTATTTAACGTCTATTAAAGAGGTGAAACGTATGAATAAAATGATGACGACGATGATTGCGTTTGGTGCGGGGATGGCAGCCTATAATGTCGCCCAAAGAAATAATATGATGTCCACCCGCAATATGAAAAGAATGACAAAGAAAGTAAAACGAGCGATTTTTTAGAACGAATCCCCCTCGCAGCAGAGGGGGATTATTAATGCATATTTTTACCGAGTGTCTCTAACACTAACCTGAAGGGAGGCTCGGATAATGTGGAAATTCGTATGAAGTGGTATTACCGCATCGGTTTTTTACTCCTTTTATTAATTGCTATTTATGTTTTTCTAAAAATCCGCTTTGTGTGGCTGCCTATTTTAAGGGTGGTTATCCTTATTATTCTTCCCTTTGCAATTGGAGCATTTATCACCTACTTGCTCCATCCAATTGTGGAAAAATTACATCAAAAGGGTCTCCACCGTGGATTAGCTATTTTTCTAATTTATATCTTATTTTTTGGTGGACTCGGCTTTTGCGTGTATAAAGGAGTTCCAGCAATCATTGACCAAATAAAAGATCTCTCTGAAAGTGCACCAGTATTAGCAGAGCAATACAGAGGATGGATTACTACGCTTCAATCGCACACACGGGAATGGCCAGATGGTCTGCAGACTAGAATGGATGAAGGCATTGATGCGTTTGAAAAAAAACTGGATTCCTTATTAACGGTCATTGTCAATATTTTAATTAAGTTTCTTAATTCCGCATTAATTATGATGATCATTCCATTTATTGCCTTTTATATGTTAAAGGATTTTCCGTTGATCAAACGGGCAATTTGGTATATAACACCTAAACAATGGCGGAGAAAAGGGACGCTATTCCTGAAGGATGTGGATGAATCCCTTGGCAGCTATATTAGGGGACAACTACTGGTATGTATCATTATTGGCAGTGTCTCTGCCCTATTGTTTTGGCTGTTCCATTTAAAATATCCGTTAATATTAGGTTTAATAGTGGGGATTACAAACGTCATTCCCTATTTTGGGCCCATCATCGGGGCAGTCCCGGCCGTCATTATCGCTGCCACATCATCCGTAAAATTAGTATTGATTACATTAGTTATCGTGTTTGGTCTCCAATTTCTTGAAGGAAACATTTTATCCCCTTTGATTGTGGGGAAAAGTCTTCATATGCACCCCTTAATTATTATGGCTGCATTAACAGCTGGAGGAGAAATCGGCGGGATTCTGGGACTGATCTTGGCCGTCCCGGTCCTTGTGGTGATCAAAGTAGCCATAATTCATGCGAAAAATCATTTTATTCGAAGGAATGCAAAGGAACCTAGCACTTAAGCGGAAAGATTGATTTGACAAACTTTTTTCGGGTGTCTATAATTCGTGTTATAGAGTCATTGGATGAAAATGTTGAAGGATAAAGTATGTTGTAGTCCATCTGTATCGCATTTGCGAAGAAGAGAGGAGCTTCCCTAGCTGAAAGAAGCTCTAGATGAAGGACGACAGAAAGCTAATCTGGAGTGCAGCTAATCACTGCCGTATGCCTGCGTTAAGGGTTTTTTGAGAGATGGATACGTTTTATTGTATCCATAATCAGGGTGGTACCGCGAGATAGGCTCTCGTCCCTGTTTTTTGGGATGAGGGCTTTTTTGTATGCTTTTTTATAAAAAAGGAGGTCTTCTACATATGAAAGATTTAACAGGTTCACAAATTCGTTCCATGTTTTTAGAGTTTTTTAGCAAAGAAAAAGGTCACACGATTGAGCCAAGTGCATCACTAGTGCCTCATGATGATCCATCACTTTTATGGATTAACAGTGGTGTCGCAACCTTAAAGAAATATTTTGATGGACGTGTTGTTCCTGAAAATCCGAGAATTACAAATGCACAAAAATCAATTAGAACCAATGACATTGAGAATGTTGGGAAAACGGCTCGACACCATACATTCTTTGAGATGCTTGGTAACTTTTCCATTGGTGAATATTTTAAGGTGGAAGCGATTGAATGGGCGTGGGAATTCTTAACATCTGAAAAATGGATTGGCTGGGATCCAGAACTTCTTTCAGTTACGATCCATCCTGAAGACAACGAGGCATATGACATTTGGAGAAACACCATTGGTTTGCCAGAAGAGCGTATTATTCGTTTAGAAGGGAACTTCTGGGATATTGGAGAAGGCCCAAGCGGCCCGAATACTGAAATTTTTTATGACCGCGGTCCAGAGTATGGAAATGATCCATCAGACCCAGAGCTTTATCCAGGCGGTGAAAATGACCGTTATTTGGAAGTATGGAACCTTGTATTTTCACAATTCAATCATAATCCTGACGGCACTTATACACCGCTGCCAAAGAAAAATATTGATACGGGGATGGGATTAGAGCGTATGGCTTCTGTTGTACAAAACGTCCCTACCAATTTTGATACAGATTTATTTATCCCGATTATTCGTGCAACAGAAGAGATCTCTGGTGAAAAGTACGGTCAAAACAAAGAAACCGATGTTGCGTTCAAAGTAATTGCTGACCATATTCGGACGGTTGCTTTTGCTGTCGGAGATGGAGCATTGCCATCCAACGAAGGCCGTGGCTATGTACTTCGCCGCCTGCTGCGCAGAGCTGTTCGGTATGCCAAACAAATCAACATTAATCGTCCATTCATGTATGAACTCGTACCAGTAGTTGGCGAAATTATGGATGACTTCTATCCAGAAGTAAAGGACAAAACAGATTTCATTCAAAAAGTTATCAAAAGTGAGGAAGAACGCTTCCATGAGACACTTCATGAAGGCTTAGCGATTCTAGCAACTGTCATTAAGAAGGAAAAAGAAAAAGGCAGTGATACCATCAAAGGTGCTGATATTTTCCGACTTTACGATACCTATGGATTCCCTGTTGAATTAACAGAGGAATATGCCGAAGAAGAGGGGATGAAGGTAGACCATTCCGGCTTCGAGGTCGAAATGGAGCAGCAGCGTGAACGTGCCCGTGCAGCAAGACAAGATGTTGATTCGATGCAGGTTCAAGGTGGAGTCCTTCGTGATGTAAAGGTTGAGAGTAAATTTGTTGGCTACGATGAACTCAAAACAAATTCTACTATAGCAGCGATTATTAAAAATGGTGAACTTGTTGACAGTGCGACAAGTGGTGAGGAAGTACAATTAATTCTAGATGTGACACCATTCTATGCCGAGAGCGGCGGACAAATTGCTGACCGTGGTGTAATTGTAGGTGAAGGCAGCAGTGTTGCTGTTAAGGACGTACAAAAAGCACCAAATGGTCAAAATCTACATCAAGTCATGGTTACAGCTGGAACCTTAAGAACGAATGACAAAGTGAAAGCTGAAGTGGATGCCGAAAATCGTGTCAAAATTATTAAAAACCATACAGCGACACATTTGTTACACCAAGCCTTAAAAGACGTACTTGGCGAGCACGTGAATCAAGCGGGTTCCCTCGTAGAACCTGATCGTCTCCGCTTTGATTTTTCGCATTTCGGTCAAATTAAGCCAGAAGAACTTGAACAGGTTGAACAAATCGTCAATGAAAAGATCTGGAGAAATATCGAACTGGATATCAGCTTAAAACCAATTGCTGAAGCAAAAGCAATGGGAGCGATGGCTCTTTTTGGCGAAAAATATGGTGACATTGTTCGTGTCGTAAGAGTGGGAGACTACAGTCTTGAGCTTTGCGGCGGATGCCATGTACCGAATACCTCGGTGATTGGATTATTTAAGATTGTTTCTGAGGGTGGAATTGGTGCTGGTACAAGAAGGATTGAAGCAGTAACCGGTGAATCGGCTTATAAGTCCCTAAATGAGCAGGTTGGTATGTTAAAGGATGCAGCTGAGAAACTAAAAACCAATCCTAAAGATATCGCTGCAAGAATTGATAGTTTGATGCTTGAAATCAAACAACTTCACAGAGAGAACGAATCTCTTGCAACGAAGCTTGGAAATATTGAAGCTGGAAATCTCGTAACCAAAGCAAAAGAAATTGATGGGGTGACTGTATTAACGGCAAATGTTCAAGGTGCTGATATGAACAACCTCAGAAATATGGCGGATGACTTAAAGCAAAAGCTTGGCTCTGTTGTGATTGTTTTGGGAAGTGCACAGGAAGGAAAGGTAAACTTAATTGCAGCGGTAACGAAGGATCTAATTGAAAAAGGTTACCATGCTGGTAAGTTAATCAAAGAAGTTGCTACACGCTGCGGCGGTGGCGGCGGCGGTCGTCCTGACATGGCTCAAGCTGGTGGGAAAGACCCAGAAAAGCTTGATGCAGCGCTTCAATTCGTTGAGGAATGGGTAAAATCCATTTGATATTGAAATAAAGTAGTGTAAAATGAAGAGAAATAGAATAATTTTCCTCAAATAAAAAGCGAGGTGCATGCAATGAGCTCATTTGACAAAACGATGCGATTCAATTTTCCTGAAGAACCATTTGAACATGATATCAATGATGTTCTTAATCAAGTGTATGAAGCTTTGCAGGAAAAAGGCTATAACCCGATTAACCAAATTGTTGGTTATCTATTATCAGGAGATCCTGCCTACATTCCACGTCATCGTGATGCTCGCAATATAATTCGCAAGCTTGAACGTGATGAAATTATTGAGGAATTGGTAAAATCCTATCTTAAACAGCAGCGAGAGGGTTAATAATGCGCTTATTGGGTTTAGATGTAGGCACGAAGACAGTCGGTGTGGCGTTAAGCGATGAATTCGGCTGGACTGCTCAGGGCCTCACCACTCTTAAAATCAATGAAGAAAGAAATGAGTTTGGTTTTGAGGAAATTGGTCAATTAATAAAAGAGTATCAAGTAGAGAAAGTTGTTATCGGTCTGCCTAAAAATATGAACGGGACGATCGGACCACGTGCAGAAGCAAGTATGCAATATGCCGATGAAATTGAAAAGCAATTTGCCGTTCAAACAATTCTTTGGGACGAGCGTCTTACAACTATGGCAGCTGAGCGCGTATTACTTGAGGCCGATGTGAGTCGGAAAAAACGGAAGAAAGTTATTGATAAGATGGCAGCAGTAATGATTTTGCAAGGCTATCTTGATAGTAAAAATTAATGAGGTGAAGAAATGGTAAACGAGCACGAGCACGAACATGAAGAGGAACAATATATTACATTAGTAGACGAAAATGGTAATGAACAGTTACATGAAGTACTTTTTACTTTTGATTCTGAGGAATTCGAAAAGTCCTATGTATTCTTTTATCCAGTCGGATCTTTTGATGATGAGGAAGAAGATGTCGATATCCATGTCTATGCCTACATTCCAACAGAAGACGGCGGATATGGTCCGTTAATGCAAATTGAAACAGACGAAGAATGGGACATGGTTGAAGAAGTTTTCAATACCTTCAACGAAGACCAAGAAGACGAAGAATAGAAACAGAAAAACCGGCCATTTCCATGGTCGGTTTTTTTTATGGATTTCGTTTTAAAATCTGACAAATTTATTGTTAAATTGACATTCTTCTTACTATATGCTGAAATAATTAAGATGGTCTATTTTTTCGTACGTAGTTCGATGAGTCAAAGGAAAGGGGGAGTCAAATGACAACAAACCATACAGATACAAAAAAAGATGTTATTCGTAAAAAAATGTTAGAACATCAAAAAGAAGCAAAAGTTGTCAGAAAGATAGTTTTGATTATTTCTATTTTATTGCTATTATTTATACTCTTAATCAGTGGTGGAGGATATTTGTATATAGATTCAGCGCTTAAACCTATTGACGCAGATAGCAAGAAGTTTAAACAGGTTGATATTCCGTTAGGTTCATCGGTAACTGGTATTGCCGAAACATTAGAATCAAATGGCATAATAAAGAGTGCAAAAGTATTCAAATATTATGTTAAGTTAAAAAATGAAGGCGGGTTTATGGCAGGGCAATATCAACTAAGTCCGTCTATGGATGTCCCTGAAATCGTCAACCGCCTCAAGACGGGAAAAGTACTGGCACAAGCCAGCTTCAAAATTACAATACCAGAAGGTAAACAACTAAGGGAAATCGCTGCGATCATGGCGAAAGCAACTAAGCAGAATGAAAATGATGTTTTTAATAAATTGAACGATCAGGAATTTATTAAATCATTGATGGCTAAATATCCTGATATCTTAACAGAGGAAATCTTAAATTCCTCAGTGAAATATCCTCTTGAGGGGTATTTGTACCCTGCAACCTATCCGTTTTATAAAAATAATCCCTCAGTGGAGGAAATGGTTGCTGCTATGCTTACGAAAACGCGGACAGTATTATCTGACTATGCGGAACAAAGTGAGAAGAAAAAGCTATCTGTTCATCAACTTTTGACAATGGCCTCCTTAGTAGAAGAGGAAGCAACCGAAAAGGCAGACCGCAAAACGATTGCAAGTGTTTTTTATAATCGCATAAAAAAGGGAATGATGCTCCAAACGGATCCAACTGTTCTCTATGCACAAGGGAAACACAAGGCAAGGGTATTATATAAGGATCTAGAAGTGGAATCTCCCTATAACACTTATCAAAATACTGGTTTACCTCCAGGACCAATTGCCAATGCTGGAAAGTCTTCGATTGAAGCATCACTTGATCCTGCGCAAACAGATTTTTATTACTTCATAGCAACAGCTGACGGAGAGGTTATTTTTACAAAAACACTCGAAGAACATAATAAAGAAAAAGCAAAACATATTACTAGTAAAAAATAAAGGCTTCTACGAGGGAAACAATCGCTTTCCCTCGTTTTTTTGTTGAAATTTACGTTTGGTTTATGATAAAATAGTTCAAGTATTTTAATAAAGGATCCATAGCGTAACTCACAGTAAAGGTACCCTAAGCAGCAACTGCTTGGAACGCATGATGGCGGATTTTTGCCGTTAAATGCTGAAGATTACTGTGAACGCTATTTTTTCATGTCTAAAGAGCATTATGGATAGAGATAATAAAAGTATTTTACTTAGAGAATTGCTACATGAGTGCAATTCTTATTTAAGGATAGAGGTGAGGGCAGCTTGTTAAATGAAAAGCTGCATTCTTATATAGAAGGTCTTATTTCAGAACGAGATCCATTACTAACAGAAATGGAAAACTATGCAAGTATTCATAATGTTCCTATTATGGAACTCGCGGGTATAGAAACCATGCTTCAATTATTGCGGCTTCACCGTTCGGCAAGAATTCTTGAGGTAGGCACGGCAATCGGTTATTCAGCCTTACGAATGGCTGATGCGTTGCCAAAAGCCCATATCGTTACCATCGAACGTGATATGGAACGGCTGCAAGTGGCAGAGGAATTTATTCAACGTTCGGAACATCAAAATCAAATTACTTTGATTAAAGGTGATGCACTAGAAGTTGAGGATGCTGTGAAAGACCATGCCTCATTTGACGTCATTTTTATTGATGCAGCAAAAGGTCAATATAAAAAGTTCTTTGAGATGTATTCAAAATATTTAAGTGATGATGGAATGATCATTACTGACAATGTTTTATTTAAAGGACTGGTCGCTGAACCAGAAATTGAAACGAAAAGAATTCGTAATCTCGTCAAAAAAATTGATGAATTTAACCACTGGTTAATGAGCCATCCAGATTATCATTCGGTCATTCTACCTGTAGGGGATGGGGTTGCGATCAGTAAAAGAAGAGGTGAGAGGGAATGAAAAAACCGGAATTACTTGTAACTCCGTTGACAGTTGATGATATCTTGCCATTAATTGAAGCAGGTGCAGATGCGTTTGTAATTGGTGAACAACGCTATGGGCTGCGGCTGGCGGGTGAATTTACTCGTGACGATGTACAAAAAACGATTGAACTAGCTCATTCAAAAGGTAAAAAAGTCTATGTGGCCATGAATGCGATTTTTCATAATGAAAAAATTGATGAATTAGATGATTATATTAAATTTGTTTCTGACGCAAAGGCTGATGCGATTATTTTCGGTGACCCAGCCGTTTTAATGACTGCCAGAGAGGTTGCTCCTGATATGAAACTCCATTGGGGTACGGAAACCACTGGAACAAACTGGTTTACTTGCAACTATTGGGGAACAAAGGGTGCAAAAAGAGCTGTCCTTGCCAGAGAAATAAACATGGACGCCATTGTGGAAACAAAAGAAAATGCAGAAGTGGAAATCGAAGTTCAAGTTCATGGGATGAGTTGTATGTTCCAATCGAAACGTTCCTTGCTGGGAAATTATTATGAATACCAAGGGAAGGTATTAGAAATCGAAAACCGCAAAATGGAAAAGAATATGTTCCTGCATGATAAAGAACGTGAGAATAAATACCCCATTTTTGAAGACGAAAATGGAACCCATATTATGAGTCCAAATGATATTTGTATCATTGATGAATTGCAAGAAATGTTAGAAGCGGGTGTAGATTCGTTTAAAATAGATGGAATCTTAAAAAGCTCTGAATATATTCTTGCAGTAACAAAGGCTTACCGGGAAGCCATCGATTTATTTAGTGAAGATCCAGACGCATATGAAGATAAAAAGGACGAGCTTTTAGCTGCAATTGAAGAAATTCAGCCAGAAAATCGTTCATTAGATACAGGATTCTTTTTCAAAGAGACCGTTTATTAACAGAAAAGTGGAAGCGCCTAGGCGCAGAAGCTAGACAATTGGAGGGGTTCAGCTATGAGTACAGTTAAAGATAAGATTTCTGAAATTATCGATGGAAAACGTGTCATTGTTAAGAAGCCGGAACTCCTTGCTCCAGCTGGAAATCTTGAAAAATTAAAAATTGCTGTCCATTATGGTGCTGACGCCGTGTTTATCGGTGGCCAGGAGTATGGACTTCGTTCAAATGCAGACAACTTTACCTTCGAAGAAATGAAAGAGGGTGTAGAGTTTGCTAAGAACTATGGAGCAAAGATTTATGTAACTACTAATATTTTTGCTCATAATGAAAATTTGGACGGATTAGAGGAATATATCTTAGGCTTGAAGAAAACAGGAATTGCGGGAATTATTGTTGCAGACCCGTTAATTATTGAAACTTGCCGCCGTCTTGCACCGGAAATTGAAATCCATATTAGTACACAACAATCACTTTCTAACTGGAAGGCAGCTCAGTTTTGGAAAGAGTCAGGGGCAGAGCGAGTTGTTTTAGCACGTGAAGTAAGCGCAGAAGAAATTAAGGAAATGAAAGAAAAGGTCGATGTCGAGATTGAAACCTTTATTCATGGTGCCATGTGTATCGCTTATTCAGGCCGTTGTACTTTGAGTAACCATATGACTGCGAGAGATTCAAACCGTGGCGGCTGCTGTCAATCATGCCGCTGGGATTATGATCTTTACCAACTGGAAGGCAGCAATAAAGAAGTGGCTCTCTATGAAGAGGGAGACGCTCCATTTGCAATGAGCCCGAAAGATCTTAACTTAATTCAAGCAATCCCGCAAATGATTGAACTTGGAATCGATAGTTTAAAAATTGAAGGCAGAATGAAATCCATTCACTATATTGCAACAGTCGTTAGTGTATACCGCAAAGTAATCGATGCTTATTGCGCCGATCCTGAGAATTTTGTTATCCAGAAGGATTGGTTAACAGAGCTGGACAAGTGTGCTAATCGAGAAACAGCACCAGCATTTTTTGAAGGTGTTCCGGGGTATAAAGAGCAGATGTTTGGTAATCATAGCAAGAAGACAAATTTTGAATTTGTAGGTCTTGTTTTGCATTATAATCCAGAAACCCAAATGGTTACACTTCAGCAGCGAAACCATTTTAAACCAGGTGAAGAAGTGGAATTTTTTGGACCTGAAATTCAAAACTTTACACATGTCATTGATAAAATATGGGATGAAAAAGGTAATGAATTGGACGCAGCAAGACATCCACTTCAAATTGTACAATTTAAATTGGACAAACCGGTCTACCCTAACAACATGATGCGAAAGGAGAACTAGCATGATGCGTAAACCGGTTGTTATTGGTGTAACCGGCGGCTCCGGCTCCGGAAAAACCAGTGTAACAAAATCCATTTATGAAACGTTGAAAGATCTTTCGATTTTAGTGATAGAACAGGATTATTATTATAAGGACCAGAGTAATTTACCATTTGAAGAGCGTTTGAAAACAAATTATGATCACCCGCTTGCGTTTGATAATGACTTACTTATTGAACATATCGAAAAACTTTTACGATATGAAATCATCCAAAAACCTGTTTATGACTATTCAATCCATACACGTTCTGACAAGGTCATCCCTGTAGAACCAAAAGATGTAATCATTTTAGAAGGAATCTTAGTACTTGAAGATGAACGACTACGAAATTTAATGGACATTAAATTGTACGTAGATACGGACGCAGATTTACGAATTATCCGCCGTTTGACACGTGATATTAGTGAGCGTGGCAGGACCTTTGATTCCGTTATTGAACAATATCTAAATGTTGTTCGTCCGATGCATAATCAATTTATTGAACCTACTAAGCGATATGCAGATATTATTATCCCTGAAGGCGGCCATAATCATGTGGCGATTGATTTAATGGTCACAAAAATTCAAACAATTCTTGAACAAAAGTCATTTTTATGAAACAATAGCAAGGAATAGTCTAAATATTAATTTCAGACTGGAAAAATATTTTCTGTCGCGCGCCCTTATAAAAGAGGACGCGCTACTATCTATTATGCTGATGGGCATAGAATTACATAGAGTACATACACAATTCTTAAGGACTAGAAGGAGTGAGGGTTTTGGCTACAGAGAAAGTATTTCCGATGACACAAGCAGGTAAAGAAAAACTGATCCAAGAACTTGAATATTTAAAAGCTGTGAAACGTAAAGAAGTGGTGGAGAGAATTAAAATCGCGAGAAGTTTTGGTGATTTATCTGAAAACTCTGAGTACGATTCTGCGAAAGAGGAACAGGCATTTGTTGAAGGCCGAATTACTACTTTAGAAAATATGATTCGTAATGCCAAGATTATTGCAGAGGCTGCCATGGCAAGTGACTCTGTAACATTAGGTAGTTCTGTTACGTTTGTTGAGCTTCCAGATGGTGATGAAGAAACGTATTCGATTGTCGGAAGCGCTGAAGCTGATCCATTTGAAGGGAAAATCTCTAATGATTCCCCAATCGCCAAAAGCCTTTTAGGTAAAAAAGTAGGCGATCAAGTATCAGTTCAAACTCCTGGCGGAGAAATGAGCGTCCGAATCGTTAGCATAAAATAATCGTTATTATAACTATTTTTGGTCTTTCATTTGAATAATTGATTGAAATAAGAAAACCTCGTCAAAACTTTTGACGAGGTGTTTTTTATGTGGCGAAAACGAGCGATAGGATGGCTTATAATATCTATAACCGGTTTGCTATTACTTTTAGCACGTTTAATGCAAATACAGTTAATTGAGACAGAGACATTTTCGAAACATAATGTAAATTTACTAGAAGAAAGCGTAAAACAACGAACACAGGAACTAGTTATTGATAATGGCAGAGGGAATTTTCTAGACAGAAATGGTGAAATGCTCACGCATAAAAAGGTGTCTGTTCTAGTCCTTTTCCCCTTTTTAAAAAAAATGGACTGGGATACTGACAGGGTATCTGACATTTCTGGTATACCTGTAGAGGTCCTTAAAAAGGCTGTGGAAAGAGCGAAAAAGCCTTTTGCCTTTGGTGACCCTGAACCTTTAGAACTTACGACTTCACAAAAGGATAGAATCAATCGTTTGAAAATCCCAGGAGTATTTGCGATTGAAAAGAAATTTGAGCGTTCAGAAATACCAGCAGAGCAGCTAATTGGGCTTACAGGAGAAAATGCAACCGAATTAAAGAAGCGTTACCCGGATAAAGAACTAACCGAGAAAACCTTGATTGGTGTATCAGGGCTGGAAGAAAGTTTTGATGAATTCCTTCTTCCTGAAGGAAAGTCTAAGCTCATTTATCATGTCGATGGAGGCGGGGCGCCCCTGTTTGGAATTAATGTGAAATATGTGGATCCGGCTAATCCGTTTTATCCTGTTAATGTTCGGACAACCCTTGACAAGACTTTGCAGCAAAAAGCGGAGGATTTAGTGGACCAATATGAAATTAAAAAAGGGGGGGTGGTTCTTCTTAATATTGAGGATAATAGCATTCTTTCACTTGTTTCGCGGCCAACCATCAATAAAAATGATCCCTATAATGGTGCAGGAATGACAAATATGATGTTAAAACAGCAGATTATGGGTTCAGTTTTCAAAACGGTTGTCGCAGCTGCGGCTATCGATCATAATCTTGATAATCCGCAGCGACTGTTTGATTGTAGTAAGAAAATCAATGGAAAACCTGAGTTAAGATATAATTACGGAATGTTGGACTTTACGAATAGCTTTGCGAGAAGCTGTAATCGAACGTTCGGGGAAGTAGCAAAGGAATTGCAAAAAATAAATCCACACCTTATAGAAGACTATGCAGAAAAACTGTCGCTTACAAGTTCTGTTGGCTGGCATGGCGATATTTTTCATACAAATGATTTTAAACAACTGGCTGATGAAGATAGAGGCAGAGTATTTCTATCGGATGATGCAAGAAAGGATGCAAATATCGCGGCGATGTCTGGAATTGGTCAGCATGAGGTACGGGCAACTCCTTTGGCTGTCGCTAATATGATGGCAACAATCGCAAGAGGTGGAGAAAAAGAGATGGTAAGAGCCGTCTCAAAAATAGAGTATAAGAACGGGACGACAATGGCAGATTTCCCAAAGCAAAA
The DNA here is from genome assembly GCF_023714155.1 of Neobacillus sp. MER 74. Taxonomy (NCBI): domain Bacteria; kingdom Bacillati; phylum Bacillota; class Bacilli; order Caryophanales; family Bacillaceae; genus Neobacillus; species Neobacillus sp. MER 74. Next base: position 399,429 of record NZ_JAMAUV010000002.1, on the reverse strand, counting down.
CCTAAAAGGTGAGAACATCTCTCCTTATACCGCAATGAAACTTCAAAGATTACTGCGGGAAGTTGTCGTAAACCCAAATGGAACGGGAAGATGGTTTAAAGACTTGCCCTACGAGGTCGCAGGGAAATCCGGGACAGCAGAGACTGGAAAATATCAAGCGGGGATGCAGCTGCATAATAAATGGTTCGCAGGTTATTTCCCTTATGAAAATCCCAAATATGTCCTTGTTGCCGTGAATTTAGATGTGCTCGATTCGGAGGGCGGAGTAAATTTGTTATTCGCTGAAATGGTAAAAATGTTATATCAAAAAGATCATGGAATGCAATAGGAAATGGTTTTTCCTTCAAGTTCTCTTGAAATCATGTTAGAATATTGAGAGTCTATAAATGTCGGGCTCCAGTCTGTAGGGGAGTTCTGTATTTTTACTTAGGAGGGAATAATTTTGACTAATAACATTAATTCTAAATCACGTTCAGGTTATCGTGCAAAAAGAAAAAAGACTAATATCGTCTTAAATAGTTTAATCGTCGTTGTACTCTTACTGATAATTTTTGTCGCATACAATATTTTTGCTACAGGAAATGATAATGCATCACCAAAAAAGGAAACAACGAAAACAGAACAAAAAGAATCGGCACAAAAGGATACAGAAAAAACAAAGTCGGAAGATGTCACTTCAGCTGAGGACGACACTGATACTGATACTGCTGCACAAGAAGAAGAACTAAGTGAAGAGACTTCAACAACGGAAGAATCCGCAACGACAGAAGATTCTTCAGCTACTGAGGAAGCGGATAAATCACAGGAAGTGGTAACAGAGGGTGATGGGGGAAGTGAGACTGAAAATTCATCATGGGAGCCTGTTGGTACAACTCAAACGGGCGAGCATATCGCTAACTATGATAAATCTTCCGCTGACTGGCAAGAAATGTTAAATGCTATTTCCTATGCCACTGGTTTAGACCAAGCCAACATGACAGTATATTGGCTTGGAAGAGATAAATCTACCGCAAATGGCTCGTTTAGCACAGTCGCTTCAAAAGATAATAAGCAGAAGTACAATGTCTACCTTCAGTGGGTGGATGGCCAAGGCTGGAAACCTACCAAGGTAGAAGATCTCTCTGGGAATGACCATTAAAAAATGGATAGTGAAAAACCTCTCAAAATCTCTGAGAGGTTTTTTTTATTTCTTTTTAAAATGGACAACAGCAGTAAAATATGTTTGGCCATTTTCATTAACATGCATTTGGTGGGAAACGGAATGGACAGAAAGTAAAATTGCCCGATTTTCGTCAATTTGCGATTCAATCTTTTTTTGTAAGGTTTTTAAATTATTTGCCTCAAAAAATTCCACTTTATCCTCAATAAGTTCAAATTGAAAATTCATATGATCACCTTCCTATTGTTTGTATTTTAGCTTTTTCCAAGAATTCGCACAACGAAATTGTGAAGAGCCTGGCAAATATAATTCGTTGGGAACAGGTTTTTCACGAACCCATATGATACTTATAGGATTGGAGATATAGCTCTGTCGCGGGGGAAATTGGAGAAGTACTTGCTGTATTATTAGCATGCTTTTTTCAAAAACGGTAGAATAGTGTTTGCGGATACGATGGATGAATCCGAGGAAGATTATTAGCAGAAACGTTACGACCTTAAACAAGGCTAGACAGCTAAGGAAGGCGTAAAAAAATGAGAAAGAGGTCCAAGTATGAAAATCGCAATTATCGGAGCAATGGAAGAAGAAGTTACCTTACTTAGAGACAACATCACCAATCAAACACAAGAAACCGTCGCAGGATGTGAGTTTACTTTTGGGCAAATGCATGGTGCGGATGTTATTTTGCTCCGCTCTGGAATCGGGAAAGTAAATGCGGCCATGTCAACGACTATCCTGTTAGAAAAATATAAGCCTGATTGTATCATAAACACTGGTTCTGCAGGTGGCTTTAACCCATCACTTAATGTGGGAGATGCGGTTATTTCTACTGAAGTCAGACACCATGATGTTGATGTAACGGCATTTGGCTATGAATATGGTCAAGTACCACAGCTGCCTGCTGCATTTTTAGCAGATGAAAAATTAATTTCAGTTGCTGAAACAGCTGCACAAGAGCTTGATAATTTCCAAATTGTTAAAGGCTTGATTGTCACAGGAGACTCATTCATGGAAGACCCGGTCCGAGTTGACTTTGTCCGGTCTAAATTTAATGACCTGCAGGCCGTTGAAATGGAAGCAGCAGCGATTGCCCAAGTGGCCCATCGATTTGGAGTTCCTTTCGTAATTATTCGTTCGCTTTCAGATATTGCTGGAAAAGAATCCGAACTTTCGTTTGATCAATTCATTGATAAAGCGGCGACCAATTCTGCAACCCTTGTAATGAAAATGGTGACAGCTTTACGATAGTAGAGGTGGAAAAATGAAGGTTTATAAAAATGTTCATGAGCTGATCGGGCATACCCCGATTGTTGAGATTTCACAGTTTCCTTTGCCTGATGGAGTTCGTATTTATGCAAAGCTAGAATTTATGAATCCAGGCGGCAGTGTAAAAGACCGCCTTGGGGTCGAGCTATTACAGGAAGCATTTGCATCTGGAAAATTGCAGACCGGTGGAACTGTGATTGAACCCACCGCCGGGAATACCGGGATTGGTTTAGCACTTGCTGCTATTAACAAAGGAGTACAGGTGATCCTATGTGTTCCTGAAAAGTTTAGCATGGAAAAGCAAGATTTAATGAAAGCACTTGGAGCTAAGATCGTTCATACTCCAACTGAGCAAGGAATGAAAGGGGCAATTGCCAAGGCTGAGCAGCTTCTGAAGGAAATACCTGGTTCGTATTGTCCACAGCAATTTGGTAACCCTGCCAACCCTGAAACGTATTATAAAACACTTGGACCGGAACTTTGGGATCAAATGGACGGTCAAATTGATATCTTTGTAGCGGGAGCAGGCACTGGCGGAACATTTATGGGAACTGCTCGTTACTTAAAAGACCAAAAGAATACTGTGAAAACAGTGATTGTTGAACCGGAGGGCTCTATCCTTAATGGTGGAGAATCAGGTCCGCATAAGACTGAAGGGATTGGAATGGAATTTTTGCCAGGATATATGGATCCTGATTACTTTAATGCAATTCATACTGTACCTGATGATTCTGCTTTTGCTTTGGTAAAGGAAATCGCTATGAAAGAAGGCTTGCTGGTGGGCAGCTCTTCGGGAGCAGCCTTTCATGCAGCATTGATAGAAGCTATGGCGGCTGAGCCTGGCACAAATATTGTGGTTATCTTCCCTGATGGAAGCGAACGATATTTAAGCAAGAAGATTTTTGAAGGAGGTATTTAGATGAAAAGGAAAACCCAATTGATTCATGGTGGAATAAGTAATGATCCTGCAACGGGGGCGGTTACCTTTCCTATTTATCAAGTGAGTACGTATAAGCAAGAAGGTGTCGGTGGACATAAGGGGTATGAATATTCTCGTACCGGAAATCCTACAAGATTTGCGCTTGAGGAATTGATTAAAGAGCTTGAAGGAGGAAAAGCAGGATTTGCTTTTGGCTCTGGGATGGCAGCCATGACAGCAGTAATGATGCTGTTTAACAGTGAGGATCATGTCATTTTAACAGATGATGTTTACGGTGGCTCGTTTCGTGTAATGACTAAAGTCTTGAATCGGTTAGGCATTGATTCTACTTTTGTTGATACAAGTAAGGCTGATAATATTTTAAGTGCCATTAAACCCAATACGAAAGCGATCCATTTAGAAACACCTACCAATCCGCTATTAAAAATTACGGATATTGAGGCAGTTGCAAAGCTTGCCAAAGAACATAATCTTTTAACCATTGTCGATAATACATTTTCAACACCTTATTGGCAAAATCCAATCGAACTGGGTGCGGATATTGTTGTGCATAGTGCCACCAAATATCTTGGCGGGCACAGCGATGTCGTCGCAGGCTTAGCTGTTGTAAACAGTGAAAAGCTCGCGGAAGATCTCCATTTTGTGCAAAATTCAACAGGAGGAATCTTAGGTCCGCAAGATTCTTATTTATTAATTCGTGGGATTCGTACTTTAGGGGTTCGCTTGGAAGAGATGGAAGCCAATACAAAGGCTATTGTAGAATTTCTACAAGGACACGAGAATGTGAAGAAAGTTTATTACCCTGGGCTTGAAACACATCCCAATCATCAAATCGCCAAAAAGCAAACAAGAGGATTTGGCGGGATGGTTTCATTTGATGTTGGAAGTGCCGAGAACGCTGACAAATTACTTAGTAAGGTGAAATATTTTACATTAGCAGAAAGTCTTGGAGCAGTAGAAAGCTTGATTTCAGTACCAGCAAGAATGACACATGCATCGATACCAGCAGAACGCAGAGCAGAACTTGGAATCACAGACGGCCTCGTAAGAATCTCAGTGGGCTTAGAAGACGCAGAAGACCTCATCGAAGATCTTGACAATGCATTAAAAGCTTAAAACTTGGGTGTCAAGCACATGTGAAGAATTCACATGGTGCCTGACACCCTTTTTTAAATTAGGCTTATTAATTAATTTATAAAAACTTCTGTAAAAAAGGTTTACAAAGTGGTAGTGTATGGATATAATTACCGTAGAAAGTAAAAAATTCCAAAAAGGAGGTCGAAGAAAATGATGTTAACTTTAACTCGTAAGATTGTTGCACCAATGGGCATGACTTTAGCATCTACAACTGTATATATGAATATCAAACATTCGACCCGACTGGAATGGATTGCTTAAGATTACGTTAAGTTACCCATACATATCCATGCCGCAGGGAGAATGATCCTTTGCGGTATTTTTGTGCCTAAAAAATCACCAATCCGCAGGGGATAATCTTCTGCGGCCTTTTTGTGCCCTTTTTGAGAGCATTTTGGATATGTGCTGCATAAATTAAATTTGTTGTGACTGAGTAATTAAAAATTATTTAAAGGAGGTGGTACCACATGACCCTGAACATACTCTTCTTCACGATTACATTCAAAAAACGTGAGATCAGTCTTCAAGAGGCTGCAAACCAGGAAATGGTAGAAAAGCTTTATGAACAAAACAAGGATAAACAAATTTCCATGTACCGCTATATGTAATGGAAATCCTTAATTAAAAGCTAAAAACAAAGGAAGTGTACCGAAATGACTCTAAATATCATCTTCTTTTCGATTACGATTAAGAAAAGAAAAGTAAGTACAGAAGAAGCTATTCATCAAGAAATGGTTGAGAAGCTTTATGAACAAAACAAGGACCGTCAAGCATCCATGTTCCGCAGCATGTAATTAGCAATAAATTTGATAAAAAGAAAGGTGGTTTTAAATATGAAGTGTTTAGTAATGCAAGGTCGGGGTGCAAGTTTCTGGATTATGAAGGATACCACCTAGCTGAGAATAAAAATTAGGAGGTAACGAGATGCCGCTCCATATCTTATTATTGTCGCTATTCTTTAAATCAAAGAAAAAAAGTTCATAATGATATCATAGGTAAATATTATTGCTAATAGCCTCACTTTTTTGTTAACAAAATGTTCGAATTTCCCCCCGGTAGATACTGTGAAAATATGATAAATTCAAATTAGAAAGAACAGGATCTATCTAAGGGGTGGAGAGTATGTTCATGGTTGTGATGGCAATCGTCATTACTGCGGCAATCAGCTGCGTAATTTCAGCTGAACTTAGTGTAGAATAAAAGTAAGCATCGACCACACCAATCGGTCGATGCTTTTATTTTTCCTTATTTATCTGTTAACATTAAGAACTCATCAATATCATCAAGACAAATTTGAACGGCTTTCTCCCAGAATTCTGGTTGAGTTAAATCAACCTGTAAATGTTTCTTTGCAAGGTCTTCGACTGACATGGATGCTGTATCCCTTAACAGGGCAATGTACTTTTCTTCATAACCTTTCCCTTCTACTAGCGCCTGTGCATAAATGCCAAGTGAGAAAAGAAAACCGAATGTATACGGAAAATTATAAAACGGAACCCCAGTAATAAAGAAATGTAGTTTTGAAGCCCAGAATAATGGATGATACTCTTCTAATGCATCGTTATAGGCCATTTTTTGAGCTTCAAGCATTAACTCATTTAAACGTTCCACCGCAACAGGCCCTTGTTTTCTTTCCGCATAAAAACGTGTTTCGAATAAGAAGCGCGCATGAATATTCATCAATAAGGCAACAGTTCTTTGGATTTTGTCATCTAAAAGAACAAGTTTTTCTTCCTTATCCTTCGCATTTTTCACGGCAGCATCTGCAACAATCATTTCAGCAAAGGTTGAAGCCGTTTCAGCGACATTCATCGCATAATTGCGGTTGAGATGATGGACACCCTTCATGGCAAATGTGTGGAAGCCGTGACCTAGTTCATGTGCTAATGTTGAAACGTTTGATGGTGTTCCTGAGTAAGTCATGAAAATACGAGACTGATTACTTTCCGGAAAGAAAGTACAAAAACCGCCAGGTGCTTTTCCAGGTCGATCTTCCCCCTCAATCCATCGTTCTTCAAATGCTTTTCGAGCAAAAGAAGCCATTTTCTCTCCAAAAATCGCGAAGTTCTGTTCGATAAATTGAGCTCCCTCTTGATAAGTAACCTTTGAAGCCGTTTTTCCCAATGGAGCATCTAAATCGTACCAGCTCAATTTTTCAATACCTAAGAGCGATGCTTTCCGATCTAAATACTTAACGAGCTTTTGTTTGTTATCCGAAATGACTGCCCACATGGTTTCCAAAGTACCCTTTTCCATACGGTTAATGCTAAGCGGCTCTTTCAATATATCCTCCCAGCCTCTTTTCTGGTAAACATTTAAACGAAAGCCCGAAAGGTGATTAAGGGTTTTGGCTAATAAATCAGCCTGTTCTCCCCAAGCCTTCTCCCAATTCGCAAAGATTGCTGCGCGGATATCTCTGTCAGGGCTTGAAAATTTGTTGAAAGCCTGACCGACGGACAGTTGTTTCTCTTCTCCGTTTTCGTTAAAAGGGATTTTTATTTTTCCAACGATTAAATCATACAACTGACCCCAACTATGATAACCATCCACACCAAGGGCGCTAATTAATGCTTCTTCTTCTTTAGATAGTTTATCTTTTGCACGTTCACGCCGTTCCGTTAATATGTAAGAAAGGACATTTAATTGTTCATCCGCTAACAGCTTCGTCCAAACTTCATCAGTGATCGATGTTAATGAAATGTCAAACTTACTAAGAGCTGTTTGAAAGGCAGCACTTAAGCTGGTTACTTTGGAGTCCAAGTAGTATGCCTTTTTATCGTCTGTATTTTGTGCCTGCAAACACCCAACAAAGGCACCTGCCTGACGCAGCTTTTTAGCAGCATGCTCAAAGTCCTCAAGTAATTCTTTCAAGAGATTTGCGTCCTCAATCGCATTGAGTGGTGACCAGTTATTCACTTTTGATTGGAATAGCTCAATTAATTCTGAGGTGAGGATTAAATGGTCTGCAAATTCAGCGGATTCACTGCCACCTTTAAAAATTGCGTCTAGGTCCCAAACATCTAAATATGGAGTGGTTGTCAATCTATATACCCCCTTTATGTATTTACAATATAATTATATAAATTTCTTTCGAAAAATTCTATAAACTACGCTTTCCGAAGAATCGGTCGAAAGCGTAGGAAATTACTATTATCTTCATATTTGTATTAGTTGGTATATAGTATAATTTAAATCTAGATTTCTATTTATGGGAGTGGAAGTTCGTGAAAAAAATACTACTCGTAGACGATGAACCAAGAATGTTAGATTTACTTTCCCTTTATCTAACTCCCAAGGGATATACCTGCATAAAAATGACTACTGCTCGTCAGGCCATTCATTATTTGCAAGAAGAGAAAAAAGCAGAAATCATTTTGTTAGATGTAATGATGCCTGAAATGGGGGGGTGGGAAGCATGTCAGGAAATTCGAAAACACTGGGACATCCCAATCATCATGCTAACCGCACGAAGTGAAAAAAATGATATTGTAAAAGGTTTAAACATGGGGGCAGATGACTATATTTCAAAACCCTTTGATGAAGAAGAATTACTTGCTCGTATTGACGCCGTTTTAAGAAGAAAAACAGGTTTTACAGGATTGATTGACTTTAAGGGTCTTGAATTGAACGAGGACTCTTTCAGTGTTGTTTTCAATAATCAGCAAATCCCTGTAACACCAAAAGAATTTGCTTTATTAGCGCTTTTCCTAAAAAATCAGAATAAAGTGTTTACCCGTGAACACTTATTGACAACAATCTGGGGTTATGCGGCTCAGGCAGAAGACCGGACAATTGATTCCCATGTTCGTAATTTACGAGATAAATTACGAAAAACAGGATTTCCAGTTGATGAATATTTGACAACCGTATGGGGACTGGGGTATAAGTGGATGGATAAGGATTCATAAGTGAATACCTCATAGTTTAGTATGGAGGGAAAAAAGTGAAGAAAACAATGAAAGTCTTTCTTGCAATGTTGATTGGAACCATGTTGCTAGTGGCCTCAGGCTGCCAAGACACAAGCCAAGAACAAAAGCAGCGGCCACAACCAGAAAAGAAAGAAAAGGTCACCTATGATATTATTCAAGCAAAATCATTAAAAGTAGATCAGATTCTTGGTATTGGTTATCCAGGAAATGATTTTGCTTTATACGTTGCGACCGATAAGGGCTTAAAAATGTTTAACGGTTCAAATTGGTTTGAAACAACAACGAACCAACATGAATACTATAGTTTTCAAGCGGTAAGTACTGGTTTTATTGCAAGCGGACATCCGCAAAAAGGATCGGGATTAAAGGACCCGCTTGGTATCATTCAAAGTGTCAATAAAGGACAAACTATCAGTAAACTATCCTTCTACGGTCAATCGCTTTTTCATTTCATGGGGGCAAGTTATTCAGGAAAAGGTCTCTATGTTATTAAAGAAGACCAAAATGCAAAAACCTTAGGCCAAGGCCTGAACTATTCTAAGGATAATGGGAAGACGTGGAAAAATAGTACATTAAAGAATTTTAATGCGGATTCCTATGGGAGGATTGCCGTTCATCCGAAAAATGGGGATATCATCGCGATGCCGACACGGTCTGGTATTTATTATTCGACCGATAAGGGAAATACGATGAAACAAATTACCAATCCATTTATGGTTACGTCACTTACATTTAGCGGAGATTCAGTTTTATTTTCAAGTGTGGAAAATAAGAACATATTATTAAAAACGATTAATCCTGCAACCGGTGAACAAAAAAATATCGAGATTCCCTTCCTTGATTATGAAAATCCAATCACTTACTTAGCAGTTAATCCTCAAGATCCTAAGCAAATAGCTTTCACCACCATAAATAATGATATCTATGAATCGATAGATGGTGGAGTTAAATGGAATAATCCGATGCAGAATGGAAAAACAGAGCTGAAATAAACTTTCGGCTCTGTTTCATTTCTTATTTTTTCTTTTTTTCTTTCTCAGCCCGATAAAATTCATGGAACATTTTCATTAAGGCGCGTTTTTCAATTCTTGAGACATAGCTTCTTGATATGCCCAATTCTTTCGCAATTTCTCGTTGTGTTTTTTCCTTTTGCAGGTCTAGTCCGAAGCGTCCGACAATTACTTCTTTTTCTCGGTCATCGAGAACTTCAATGTATTTCTTTACTTTCTCAAGTTCCATGTTCAACTGAATTGTATCAATCACATCTTCGGATTCTGATTTTAGTACATCGATTAATGATATTTCGTTTCCTTCCTTATCTTGACCAATCGGATCATGTAAGGAAACATCTTTTTTTGTTTTTTTAAGGGCCCGTAAGTGCATCAAAATTTCGTTTTCAATACAACGTGCAGCATAGGTTGCTAGCTTAGTTCCTTTTCCTTCTGAGTAGCTCTCGATCGCTTTAATTAGCCCAATCGTTCCAATCGAAATTAAATCTTCCGAGTCTTCCCCTGTGTTTTCGAATTTCTTGACTATATGCGCGACCAGTCTCAAATTGTGTTCAATTAGCATATTACGCGCATGTGAATCCCCCTCTGCCATTAAGCGAAGATATTTTCTTTCTTCTGCAGCAGATAGGGGTTGAGGAAAGGCATTATTTTTAACATAGGAGACAAGGAATAAAAATTCTTTCATTAAATATCCGAGAGCTGTTAAGATTCCAGACATCCGCATCTACCCCCGTCTTTTTTGGCCATTTCGCCTATTATTAATTCCTATGAAGGAAAAGGGAAATTGTGTCTGTCCATAAACTTTTTTATTTGAGAGACATTTTTTTTTTGAAAATAAAAAACATCCATCGTCGGAGTGATGGATGCTTTAAGTTTCAATAATTAGACTTTTTTCAGTTTAAATGGACTTACCATAAGGAATGATAGAATGATGGTTATGAATAAGAATGATTGCGATGGAATATAAGGAATGGCCAAGTAGCTTAGAGTTGCCAAGCAACCTGCTGCAGTAATGGGTAAACCTGTAAAGTATCCATTGCTTTCCGATATATTGAAGCGTGCTAATCTGAAGGCACCACAACCAATGTAGAAAACGGTGAAAAATGAACCCGGTCCGCCAAATTCATGTAAAATTCCTTGATATAGTAATAGTGCAGGTGCTACACCAAATGATATAATATCACTCATGGAATCTAACTGTTTGCCTAATTCCGATTCGATATTAAACTTTCGTGCAACCATGCCATCAAAACGATCTGCCAAAGCCGCAATAAAAATTAACAGCAAGCTTAATCTTAGATTCCCATGAAGCCCGAATATAATTGCAAATCCGCCAAGCGATAAGTTTGTTAATGTGAGTACATTAGCTGTTTGGGATTTAAGTTTTTTTATTGTTTGATCAAGTACGTCCAACAAAAACATTCTCCACATCACTCCTTTTTTTAGCCAAAAGGGAAATCAAATTTGTTAATTTATTCTATATTATTTAATTTTAAGCGTTTTATGTCTTTTCGTAAAGAGTATTTTTACACTATTTGGGGGTAGTTCGATGATTCAAGGTCTTTATCGTTTCATGATTGAGTTAACCAATGGCAGGTGGACTTCAGTTATATTAAGAAGGTTTGCTCGTTCATCTGTCAGTCGTTTTATGATACCATCCTTCGCCAAGATTTATCACTTAAACTTAGAAGAAACGGAGAAGGATTTGTCAGACTATGCTACTCTTCATGATTTATTTGTTAGGACACTGAAAAAGGAAGCAAGAGTAATTGATAAAAACGAAGAAACAGTTGTTAGCCCTGTGGATGCAGTTATTGAAGATGTTGGCCCAATTACAGAAACAAGTGATATTCTGGTCAAGGGCAAGACGTATTCCATTAAAGAAATGCTCGGCGACCAAGAATTATTAGCCAAATATATACATGGTACATATATGATCCTTTATTTAAGCCCAAGTCATTATCATCGTATTCATAGTCCTGTTAATGGAGTCGTCACCAAGCAATGGACGCTGGGAGCTAAATCATATCCTGTCAATAAGCTGGGATTAAAATATGGGGTTCGAACGCTTGCCAAAAATTATCGGGTAATTACTGAAGTTAAAACAGATTACGGGCATGTAGCCATTGTTAAGGTAGGGGCAATGTTTGTTAATTCGATTGAAACCACCCACAAGGGATCCGAATTAGAAAAGGGCGGAGAATTAGCTTACTTTAGTTTCGGTTCAACGGTTGTCTTGTTATTCGAAAAAGATATTTTTCAAATCGATTCAACCATACATACCCCGAAGGACATTAAAGTGGGAGAGAAAATTGGGATTTTTAGATAGTACGAAAGAAAAATGGGCAAAAAGAAAAGCCCGATTAGGGCGGATTATGAAGACATTTTTATTTTATGGTATAAGGAACGTCGCAGCATTTCTGACTCGATTAGTCCAATAAATTCAGGACTAAGGTTTAATTCTCTTGCTTTAAAATACGATTCAATTAGTAATTCATCTGAAAGTTTTCGCACGGCAAATTCCACCTCCGATTTGCAAATAAAGTGTCCTATTATAGGAATGATAAACATAAAATGGTATGTTCAATGGTGTACCCTAAATCTACCAAATTTATTCCTATAGAACAATCGTTCCAATTATCCACATATTCTGGTGGATAACTTGTGATTACTTTGTTTATAAAATGATGAAAAGTGTATGATTCAATGGGTATAATGTTAATAACTTTATCCACAATATTTGGAAATGATGAAATTTGTCGAAAAATATTTTTAATCTTTTTATCAAGTGGATTTTTTTATTGCTGCAAGAAGAGATTCTACGGATGAACATGGAGAGATAAATTATTCATCATGCATTATCATGTTTTGATGAATAATAAGTTTAAAACTTCTTTTAATCTTTGAAACAAAAGTTAAAATTGGTTATGATGGTACATGTGAAAAAAATGAACGAATTTTGATGTCAATGAGGTGTTAACTTAGTGTTAAAACAATTTTTACCGAATGAGCATGTCAAAAGCATTCTTGATATATCTCCTGAGCAGTTAAGTGCCAAAGGAATAAAGGGGATCATTACGGATTTAGATAATACGTTAGTAGAGTGGGACCGTCCCTTTGCTACTCCTCAGTTAATTAAGTGGTTTGAGGAAATTAAAAGACACAATATCCTGGTGACAATTGTATCTAATAATAATGAAGAACGAGTCAAAGCTTTTTCTGATCCTTTGAAAATTCCGTTTATTTTTAGGGCGAGGAAGCCTTTTGCAGTCGCTTTTCATAAAGCAATTTCACAGATGGGAATAAAAAAGGAAGAGGCTGTAGTAATTGGAGATCAGTTACTAACAGATGTACTTGGCGGAAACCGGGGTGGATTTCATACTATCCTGGTTGTCCCTGTTGCGCAAACGGATGGCTTTTGGACAAAGTTTAACCGTTTTGCTGAAAGAAGGATTTTAAATTGGTTTCGAAAAAAAGGTATGCTTCAATGGGAGGATTAATGTGTGAGTGAACATCAACATATATGTATGGGTTGTGGAGTAAAAGTTCAAACCGATAACCCAGAGGAACTAGGATATGCACCAACATCAGCTTTGGAAAAGGACATGATTATCTGCCAGCGATGTTTTCGTCTTAAGCATTATAATGAAGTTCAAGATGTCAGCTTAACGGACGATGATTTCTTGAAAATATTAAATGAAATGGGTAAGTCAGATGCTTTAATTGTCATGATTGTCGATATTTTTGATTTTAATGGCAGCTGGCTCCCAGGGTTACACCGTTTTGTTGGAAGCAATAAAGTGCTTCTTGTCGGGAACAAGGTAGATTTGTTACCCAAATCTGTAAAACATAGCAAATTAATTCATTGGATGAAACACGAGGCAAAAGAACTTGGATTAAAGCCGGAAGATGTATTCCTTGTTAGTGCAGCGAAAGGGTTGTTTGTTCGAGAAACCGCGGCCGCCATTGATGAGCATCGAAACGGTAAAGACGTCTATGTTGTGGGTTGTACAAATGTTGGGAAATCTACCTTTATTAATCGAATTATTAAAGAGGTAACTGGTGAAACCGATGTAATTACCACATCTCATTTTCCAGGAACGACATTGGATATTATCAAAATTCCGCTCGATGATGAAAAGTCATTAATTGATTCTCCTGGTATTATAAACCATCATCAAATGGCGCATTTTGTTGATAAGCAGGATTTAAAAATTATTACCCCTAAAAAGGAAATCAAGCCTAAAGTATTTCAATTAAATGAAGGTCAGACTTTGTTCTTCGGCGGGTTGGCTCGCTTTGATTATATTAGCGGCGGCCGTAGGTCATTTGTTTGTTATGTCTCCAATGAATTAAATATTCATAGAACTAAAATGGAGAATGCCGATGAGCTTTATGAAAAACATGTGGGGGAAATGTTAACTCCGCCACGTATGAATCAAATCGATTCCTTTCCGGAACTTGTGAAACAGGAATTTACCATAAAAGAAGCAAAAACAGACATTGTATTCTCTGGGCTTGGATGGATTACTGTCAATGAGCCTGGTGCGAAGGTAGCTGCTTACGTGCCTAAAGGGGTACAAGCATTAATTCGGAAATCCTTAATATAAATAGACAATGCTTAATGGGTGGGGGGATACTGGTGAAGAAATTATATGCTGTTTTAGGGGATCCAATCGGACATTCAATGTCTCCGTTTATGCTTAACGATTTATTTTCCTTTTATAACATGGATTCCGTTTATTTACCATTTCATGTAAAGTCTGAGAATTTACAAGATGCTGTCAAGGGTTTAAAGGCAGTGGGTGTCGGTGGATTCAATGTAACTGTCCCACATAAAAGCAATATTATTCCCTTTTTGGATGGTATAGATGAATTGGCTGAAAATATCGGAGCGGTCAATACAGTTGTGAATGAGAATGGTCAATTAATTGGCTATAACACGGATGGTCCTGGTTTTTTAAAAGGATTAAATGCTATATTACCTAATTTAACAGGCCAAAAAGTTTTAATTATTGGAGCCGGCGGCGCAGCGAGAGCCATCTATTTTACCTTGGCAAAGGAAAACACTCAGAGATTAGACATTGCCAATCGTACAATGGATCGGGCTATTGGATTGATCAATGATTGCCCTTATTCCGTTGATTCTCGAGCGTGTTCTTTTGAAGAAGCCATTGAATCATTAGGTGAATATGATTTAATTATTCAAACAACATTGATCGGCATGTCTCCCAAAATTTATGAGCAGCCGATTGCAATAAATAATGTACGGAATCAGTCAGTCTTTTGTGATATCATATACAATCCACTTGAAACACAATTTTTAAAAGACGCACGTCAAAATGGAGCAAGAATCCAAAACGGAATAGATATGTTTGTTTATCAAGGTGCGCTAGCTTTTGAAAAATGGACAGGAATATTCCCGGATGTAGAAAGAATGAGAGATAATGTGTTAAAACAACTAGGAGGAAAAACATGTTAACAGGAAAGCAAAAAAGATTCTTACGTTCAATGGCCCACCACTTAGATCCTATTTTTCAAGTAGGTAAAGGGGGAGTAAATGAAAATATGATTAAGCAAATTGCTGATGCACTTGAAGCAAGAGAGCTTTTTAAAATCAGCGTCTTGCAAAATTGTGAAGAAGACAAAACCGTCGTTGCTGAGCAATTAGCAGAGGGTACAGGAGCAGAAATTGTGCAACTAATTGGTAACACGATAGTTCTCTATAAAGAGTCTGTAGAAAAGAAGACAATCAAGCTTCCATAATTGAATGTATAAGGAGACGAGCTCATGAAAAAGGTGGGGATATTGGGAGGAACCTTTGATCCTCCGCATTACGGACATCTTTTAATTGCAAATGAGGTTCTTTCCAGCCTTCATCTAGATGAAATTTGGTTTATGCCAAATCAAGAGCCTCCACATAAGAAAAAATCGGAATCGATATCAAATGAAGACCGCCGGCAAATGCTTGAATTAGCCATCAAAGGAAATGATGCTTTTCGAGTCGAAACGATTGAACTTCATAGAAAAGGCCCTTCTTATACAGTCGATACGATGAAAATGATCAATGCCCAGTATTCTGACCATCAATTTTTCTTTATTATTGGCGCTGATATGATAGAATACCTCCCAAAATGGCATAAAATTGAAGAGCTGATTAAACTGGTCCAATTTGTTGGAGTTGAGAGACCAGCATATAGCAGTCAAACTGAATACCCTGTCCTTTACGTAGATGTGCCAGCAATGGATGTATCATCGAGTATGATACGTGAGAGGGTAAAAAACAAACAGACCATTCGGTATCTATTGCCGGATTCGGTCATTCAATATATCGAGGAGAAGCATTTGTATGGAACGTGAAGCGGCCTTAGAACTTGTTAAGAAACAATTAACCGACCATCGTTATCAGCATACCTTAGGAGTAATGGAGACAGCAATCGTCCTTGCAAAGCAATATGGCGGGGATGAACAGAAAGCAGAATTAGCAGCCATTTTCCATGATTATGCAAAATTTCGGCCGAAAGAAGAAATGAAGGAAATTATCGCTAGTCAAGGATTCCCAGAGGATTTACTTCATTTTAATTCAGAATTGTGGCATGCCCCTGCTGGTACGTACTTGGTGGAAAAAGAAGCGGGCATAACCGACCCTGAAGTGTTAGATGCCATTCGTTATCATACATCAGGAAGACCAGGAATGACCCTTTTAGAAAAAATAATCTATTTGGCCGATTACATTGAACCTGGCCGTCATTTTCCAGGTGTGGATGAAGTAAGAGAAATGGCGAAAGAAAATTTAGATAAAGCATTAATTATGGCAATTAAAAATACAATTAGCTTTTTATTAAAAAAGAATCAAACGGTTTACCCTGATACATTCTATACGTACAATGACCTAATCGCGAAACTGGAGGATTGATTCATGGATAATTATGAACTACTAAAAATTGCCGTAAAGGCTGCGGATGACAAACGAGCGGAAGATATTCTTGCATTAAATATGAAGGGGATTTCCCTAATTGCAGATTATTTTATCATTTGTCATGGTAATTCAGATAAACAAGTACAAGCAATTGCAAGGGAAATAAAAGAAAAAGCGCAAGAGCAAGGATGTGAAGTAAAAAGAATAGAAGGCTTTGATGAAGCTAGATGGGTATTAATTGACCTTGGTGATGTCGTTGCCCATGTATTTCATCGTGACGAACGAAGCTATTATAAGTTGGAACGCTTATGGGGCGATGCACCAATGGAAGATATCCTTAGTGAGTTAAATACATGAGGTATCAACAATTCGCGTATCTTTATGATGAATTAATGAAGGATGCACCCTATGAGGAGTGGGTCGAATTCGTTAAAGATAGGTGCGTAAAATATCATGTTGAGGGCACTCGCTTCCTTGATTTAGCATGTGGCACGGGTGAATTATCTGTCCGTTTAGCCCAAGATGGTTTTCAGGTAACGGGTGTCGATTTATCTGAGGATATGCTAGCAGTGGCCCATGCAAAAGCTGAGGAAACAGGGCTAAGAATTCCATTTTTTCAACAGAGTATGACAGATTTGGAAGGACAGGCGGAGTTTGACGTCATTGGTATTTTGTGTGACTCGTTAAATTATCTCCAAACTGAGGACGAAGTTAGGGAAACTTTTTCAAACGTTTTTCAGCATTTGAGCACTAAGGGAATTTTCCTCTTTGATGTCCATTCCATTTATAAAATAGCTCATCTATTTATAAATCAAACATATGCTTCAAGTGAGGAAAATGTTTCCTTTATTTGGAATAGCTTTGCTGGAAAAAGTCTAAATAGTGTCGAGCATGAGCTGAGTTTCTTTGTTCTGGACGAACAGACCGGTAAGTATGACCGCTTTGATGAGCTTCATTTTCAACGTACATATACCATACAGCAATATTCAAACTGGTTAATTGAGGCCGGTTTTGAAGTCCTGGAAGTCAGCGCGGATTTTGAAAATACAGACCCTCACTCACAATCAGAACGAATCTTCTTTGTAGCAAGAAAACATAAAGAAAGCCATCTATAAAAAAAGATGGCTTTTTTATCATAATAAAAAAGGAATTTGTCAGTTCATGGCGAAATTAATAATTTGAGAATTGTGATTCGACTTTATCAAGGTCGTCTTTAAATTTTGCTTTTGTTGCCTGAAAGATATGTTCAAAAACATCCCCGAGTTCATTATCTAATACTTTTATTCCTTCACCTGTAATTCCGCCCTTAACACATACCTTATCTTGTAGTGACGGCAAGGTGTAATGCCCTTGCTTTAATAATTCACCTAGTCCGACAATCATTTCACTAGCCATCGTCGTTGCATCATTTTCATTAATTTCAGTCTCTTTAACTGCCGCATTAATGAAGCTTTGGAGTAGATAACTGAAAAATGCAGGACCACAACTTACGATATCAGAGGCAGCCCTCGTTATTTTTTCGTTGATATGGACTGGCACTCCAATTTTAGTAATTAATTCTTCGATCTTCCTCTTCCATCGCTCACTGCAATTTTCTCCATAGGTAATCAGTGTTACCCCAGATAAGGCCCGATTGGTAATACTTGGAATTACCCTTGCGACTGAACAGGAAACCTTTTTTTCAATTTGGCTTGTACTGATAGGACTCGTTATCGTGATCACACATTTTTTGGGACTTAACCGTGGTTTAATTTCATGTAAAATTTTATATACATCTAATGGTTTGACACAAACAAATACCAAGTCGGACTCAGCAGCTACTTCTCCTGGATTTGCCCCAACCTTTATTTCTTTATATTTATCTTTAAGCAACAAGGCTTTTGATTTTGTTCTGTTTGTAATGATCATAGAAGCAGGGGAAATGGCTTTTCCTTCAATCATGGCTTCTACCAACATGCTCCCCATATTACCAGTACCGATAATACCTATATTCATTGTTCCGACCCTCCTCACATGCAATTATTCTTTTATAACCATATGAAATCAGGTAGTGAAATATACCTTTAGAAAGGAAGGATCAAAGTGAAAGACTGGTTGATTGAACACAAGATTTCTGTTTTGCTGGGGGCTTTATTAACTTTAGGTGGTATTTATTATTTTTATGTTAGTGATTATGCAACCACTTCCCCCGTTAACACACTTAGTATGGAAGGTAAGGTTCAAGAGAATGTGGGGGAAGGAGGAAGTACCCAATCCGACAACCAACCTGAACTACCAGAAAAAATTATGGTAGATGTGAAAGGACAAATTAAACAGCCTGGAGTTTATCAAGCAAATACGGGTGAAAGAGTGATTGATGTTATTAGCCGGGCTGGTGGTTTAACGGATAAAGCAGACCAAGGCATGGTGAATTTTGCCGAACACGTCAAGGATGAAATGATCATTTACATACCCGCAAAGGGAGAGGAGGGTCTTTCTTCACCTATTACCTCATCAGGTAACCCAGCTTCGTCAGTTGGTAGTCAAAATGAAGCAAAAATTAACATTAATAAGGCAGATGAAACAGAACTGCAGAATCTTCCTGGCATCGGTCCAGCTAAGGCAGCGGCCATCATCGAATATAGGAATACAAGCGGCCCATTCAAAACGGTTGAAGATTTAAAAAATATCAGCGGGATTGGGGACAAAACGTTTGAAAAATTAAAGGATTTGATTGCTATATAAAAAATCTTTATTTGACCAAAAAGGACAAGCACTATTACACTAATAGAGAACGATCAAAAAAGGGAGTGGGAGAAGTGGAGAGAATTTCTTGGGATCAATATTTTATGGCACAAAGCCATTTGCTCGCACTTAGAAGCACATGTACCAGGTTGACCGTGGGTGCAACCATCGTTAGAGATAAACGAATAATTGCCGGGGGATACAATGGTTCCATAGCTGGCGGTGACCATTGTATTGATAAGGGGTGTTTTGTAATTGACAATCATTGTGTCAGAACGGTCCACGCAGAAATGAATGCATTACTGCAGTGTGCTAAATTTGGTGTTCCAACCGCTGACGCTGAAATTTATGTCACCCATTTCCCGTGTCTACAATGCTGTAAAGCAATTATTCAAGCGGGAATTAAAACCGTTTATTACGCAGAGGATTACAAAAATCATCCATATGCAATTGACCTTTTTAAACAGGCAAATGTTACAATTGAAAAGGTTGCTTTAAACGAGTCAGTAATGAATTTACGGGTGGTTAAATAATAATTTTTTCAAATGGACGCCGGTTATGTGCCGGCCTCCCTAAATCTAAATATATGAAATTCTAAATGGAGAAAATCGAATGAATGGAAAATATCTTTATTTTGCCATTGCTGCTTTATTTGGTGTATTATCTGCGCTCTATAAGTTCTTTCCTTTTTTCTTATTACAAGTCTTTTTTCTTTATCTTCTATATATATACAAACGATTTTCCGCCTTGCGACTAACTAGTATCACCATTTGTTTCTTGATATTCTTTTTTATTGGCCTTCATTCTAATTCAATAAATAAATCGGTTATCCCCGCTCCTACAACAACATTTACGCTTCAATATACTCAAGACCCCAAAATTGATGGCGATCTTTTACAAGTGCAAGCAATCGAACAACGCTACAAGGAGAGGGTCTTAATTCGTTACAACATTTCATCTGAGCAGGAAAAAATGAATTTAAAAACAGAAATGTTTTATCAAAGATTATGTACCGTATCTGGTACCTTAGAAAAACCGGCGACCGCCAAAAATCCTAATTCGTTTAATTACCGAGCTTATTTAATGAGGAAGAACATTTATTGGATAATGGAAGTACAAGTAAATCCGCTTCAACATTGCATTCCGCTGAAACCATCTCCGTTAGTGATCATCAAACAACTGCGTTATACAGGAATTAACTACCTCGAGTCGCACTTTCCCGTGGAAATTGCTTCCCTTTCAGCTGCATTAATTTTTGGCGACACAAATTTATTTGACCCAGATGTATTATCAGCTTATCAAAAAACGGGTCTTGTCCATTTACTTGCAATCTCTGGTCTCCATGTCTCCTTATTAATCACGATGGTTTTTTATCTTGGGGTCCGCTTCGGACTTACGAGACAGTTCATGATTAATTTCCTTCTAATGATCCTTCCAATCTATGTGATATTAACTGGTAGTTCGCCCTCTGTTATTCGCTCAGGACTAATGATTTTTGTTGTCTTACTTACTGTGAAGTGGCGCACTCGACTGAAGTTACTCCCACTTGATGCCATTAGTTTGGCTTTTATTGCTTATTTAATAGTTAGTCCAATGGTGGTTTTTGATGCTGGCTTTCAACTATCTTTTGCAGTGAGTCTAGTCATCATTTTATCTGCTAATAGTATTCTTACAGATTATGCTAATCATTTAACACGGATGCTTGCGACTTCATTAGTTGCTCAATTAGGGGCACTGCCATTCTTGCTGTATCATTATTTTGAGGTTTCATTAATTGGCATTATCGCCAATTTGGTCTATATTCCGCTCTTTTCATTTCTATATCTACCGGGATTATATCTTTTGTTTTTTATTCAGTTTATTTTCGGAACAACTCCACCATTTCTTACTAAATTCTTTTTAATCATGATTACTGTCGCTAATCACCTTATTGAATATCTCGCCGATTTTACTTTCTTCCATTTTACTCCCGGGAGACCCAATTTGATTTTACTCATCACTTATATTTTACTGCTGCTTGCTATTTTTTATCTTTGGGAGTCAAAAACCTATCCCAAAAGAAAGGCTTTCCTGATTTTTTTAAGTATCATGTTGGTAATTTCACAAAAAAGTTGGAACTGGTTATCCCCATACGGGGAAGTAACAATGATTGATGTTGGTCAAGGGGATAGTATCTTAATTCATTTCCCACATTCAAAAGGGACCTATCTCATTGATACAGGTGGAACCATGCACTTTGCTGAAGAAAAATGGCGAGAACGTGCAGAACCCTTTGAAGTGGGAAGGGATGTAGTTGTTCCATTTTTAAAAGGAAAGGGAATAACGCAAATTGATAAACTAATTTTAACGCATGGGGATATGGATCATATTGGGGGGACAGTTTCAATTATAAAAGAGCTTAAAGTTAAACAAATCATAATGCCTGCTGTGGTTGAACCATCGAGTACTGAACTTGATATTATTAAGGAGGCCAAAAAATTAAATATTCCAGTCATAAAAGTTTCGGACGGCGATCAGTGGACAAATGAAGAAAATGGCTTTTTTATTGTGTCGCCAGAAAAGAATTATAAGGGAGAAAGAAATGGAGGATCCATTGCTTTTATTGCTCAATTAGGAGGTGTAAGTTGGTTTTTCGGAGGAGATCTAGATCAAGCAGGGGAAGAGAAAATCATACGTCAATATCCTCATTTACATATTGATGTGTTAAAAGCTGGTCACCATGGCAGTAAAACTTCAAGTGCAGATACTTTTATTAACCAAATAAAACCAAAAGTCGCCCTCATTTCAGCAGGTGAAAATAACCGCTTTGGTCATCCCCATCAAGAGGTGCTTAAACGGTTAGAAAAAACAAATACGATTATTTTTCGTACAGATCTACAGGGGGCAATCACCTATAAATTTTATCATCAAAAAGGAACCTTTTACCCGTATTTACCATAGGATAAAGCATCTTAATAATTAAAAAAGACTGCATCATTGCAGCCTTCTACCTTACACATATGTAGCCAATCATTACGAACCGATTACCTTAATGACTGTTGCAACAATAAACATTATGGCAAAAAAACCAAAAGAAACCCCAAATCCTACCCCTGAATCAATTGCGTCGTTTCGTTTACTTTGCACATCTTTTTCAAATTCATTCACAGTCTACCCCTCCTATTTCACAATATAGTATAAGTCATTCTCGAAAAAAAATCCAGCATACATCAAATTGCTTTCCACAACTGACAAGAGTTGTCAAAATAGTAAGACGGATAAACGGCTAAACTATATTTACTTAAGGAACTCCGCCAGACAATAGAATATCCTAGGGCTTCTATTGCGGGCGTTCATTATAGATAGGGAATTAGCACTTTTTAAATAAGGGCTAATTCCCTTTAAAATGCTTGTCAAAATGGCCAAGCTTCTTTACCATAGGTATGAATGGAAAGAAGGGGAGCGCTGAAACATGGTAATGGATAGTTGGAAAAAAATCAAACAAAAGGAATTTGCTCCTATTTATTTATTGTTTGGAACTGAGTCTTTTTTAATTAATGAAACAAAGGAATTACTACTCAATCATATTTTAACCGAAGAAGAGAAGGATTTTAATTTTGCTAGTTATGATTTAGAGGAAACGCCAATCGAGGTGGCCATCGAAGATGCTGAAACCTTTCCTTTTTTAGGAGAAAAAAAAGTTATCTTTTTACATAATCCTGTTTTTTTAACAGCAGAAAAGTCCAAGGATAAGGCGGTACATAATTTATCCAGGTTCGAAATGTATTTGAAAGAGCCTTCGCCTTATTCGGTGTTGGTAATTTCCGCGCCGTACGAAAAGTTAGATGAACGGAAGAAAATAACAAAGGAATTAAAAAGAAATGCTGAAGTTGTTGAGGCAAAAAAGTTAAATGAACATGACTTAAAGAACTGGGTTAAGGGCAGGGCCAAGAACAGCGGGATTGAATTCGAGCCAGATGCAATCGACCAGTTATTGGCATTAGTTGGAACAAATATGTTTATGATAACCAGTGAAGTAGATAAATTGGCTTTATACGCAGCAGGTGAAAAAAGAATAGACATAGGACTAGTAGAGAAATTAGTTGCACGCTCGCTTGAGCAGAATATTTTTACACTCATTGAAAAAGTAGTCCAGCGAAAACTTGATGAAGCGTTAAGGATTTATTACGATTTGCTAAAACAAAATGAAGAACCGATAAAGATTTTGGCCTTGCTTGCAGGGCAATTTAGATTGATTTACCAAGTAAAGGAATTATCGAGGAGAGGGTATGGGCAGCAGCAAATTGCTGGTTACTTAAGAACGCATCCTTTCCGTGTTAAGTTGGCACTCGGACAAGCAAATAAATTTACGGATGAAGAATTGGCTCATTTAATCGACCTTCTTGCTGAAGCGGATTACCAAATGAAAACCGGTGGAATGAATAAATCTTTATTGATTGAAATGTTTCTATTTCATTTAAAGAAATAAAAAAAACGATTCCTTTAGAAGGGAATCGTTTTTTTTCTCTAAATTAAAGAGCGTTAGTCTTCTTCATTAGACGAGATTTTTTACGAGCAGCAGCATTTTTGTGGATAAGACCTTTTGCAGCAGCCTTGTCTAATTTACTAGCAGCAGCAGCAAATACTTCTTTAGCAGCAGCACCGTCGTTAGTAGAAATTGCAGCTTCTACTTTCTTAACAGCAGTACGCATTGCAGATTTCGCAGTTGTATTTTGAGCGTTACGAGCTTCACTTGTTTTTACACGCTTAATAGCAGATTTAATATTAGGCATTACTTTCACCTCCTACAAAGAATCGAGACTATATGAACTCGACTTAACATTCCTAAGAAATAATTCAGAACATGAAATATTTTATCAAATGGAAGGCTATAATGCAATACTGTTTTCGAAGAAGAATATCATTTGCATGAATTAAGATGGTAAGGGCAAAAATAGGAAATAGTTTCTAGACTTTTGAAAGATTTGATGGGAGTGAATATTAATGGATGAGTCAATTGACTTGAGTCAATATTCTGTTCGAACGGATTTGGCGATTGAAGCAAGAGAGATGGTCCTTACACAGCAAAAAGGGTCAGTCGGGCAAGAGAAAGATCTTTCGCAAATTGAAGGCGTGATTATTAAGGAAAAAGATGTGGATGACATAAAAGTGTCCTTGGTCGAAGTAACCGAAAAAGGGGCCGACCAGCTAGGGAAAAAACCTGGTCGATATTTAACTGTTGAGGTACAAGGGATTCGCCAGCAAAACACAGAGGTACAGCAAAAGGTGGAGGGAATTTTTGCTAGAGAGTTCTCCTACTTTTTGGAGGGGTCTGGGATCAAAAAAACGGATTCATGTCTTGTGGTGGGGCTAGGCAATTGGAATGTGACCCCAGATGCCCTAGGACCGATGGTGTGTGAAAATTTACTGGTCACCCGTCATCTGTTTCAGTTACAGCCGGAAAATGTAGAAGAAGGCTTCAGGTCCGTTAGTGCCCTTTCACCAGGTGTAATGGGATTAACGGGGATTGAAACAAGCGATATTATTTTTGGTGTAGTGGAAAAAACAAAACCTGATTTTGTTATTGCTATTGACGCACTTGCATCTCGTTCGATTGAACGAGTTAATTCAACTATCCAAATTTCCGATACAGGTATACACCCTGGCTCGGGGGTAGGTAATAAGAGAAAAGAATTGAGTAAAGAAACCTTAGGAATACCTGTTATTGCAATTGGGGTTCCGACCGTGGTAGACGCTGTATCCATTACTAGTGATACCATTGATTTTATACTAAAGCATTTTGGAAAAGAGCTTAAGGAGGGCAATCGTCCTTCAAGAGCGCTCGCACCTGCAGGCATGAGTTTCGGTGAAAAGCGAAAGTTGACTGAAGAAGACTTACCTGAAGAAAAGCACCGTAAGACCTTTCTTGGAATGATTGGGACATTAGAAGATGAGGAGAAAAGGAAATTAATTTATGAAGTTTTATCGCCAATTGGTCATAATCTAATGGTTACTCCTAAGGAAGTTGATGTTTTTATTGAAGACATGGCCAATCTAATTGCCAATGGTTTAAATTCTTCACTTCATGGTGCTGTTGATCAAGGTAATGCTGGCTACTATACAAAATAAAGGATGATGAGAGGCATTTTTCAAATCTATTTATTTGAAAGGATGCCTCTTAAGTTAAAATTCGGGTTCTACCAATTCTAGTAGCTTCATATCATTTACTAGAATCCGTTTTGCGAGGTGGAACCATGAAGGCTAGAAATTCAGGAACTTTTGTTATGGTGCAAGGGACAAGTCTACTTAAAGCCGCTGGAGTATTGTTGCTATTTATGCTTTTGATTTTCTCTATTAGTGGGTTGTTAACCTCGTTAAAGCCACAATATCGACCGATGTCGTCTTCAGTAAATCAGGCAGCTACAAATGTAAATGGGGAATTGCTCTATCAATTAATGGGTTGGGAAAATCATCATTTCTTATCCGTTGAACAAGATTGGACCTCAGCTCCAACATTAACGAACCTTGTATTTAAGCTATCAAGCAATATTAATTTGAATGATCCCCGAAGTCTCTTAGGAAGAGAACTCCCAGGTTTTTATGAATTTGATGGAAAAATTCTAGTCGCTGGTGAGGGGACGAACTACACAAATATGCCGATTGAATCTGCGCCGCCGCTTGATATTATGAAAGCGGAACGAGAGGCAGCCTTGACAGATTTAGAAATTACCGAGCATCCATCTAGTGAGAATACCCCGTCAGCACCAGATCAAACCACTGGTAAACGGAAGGTAGTCTATCTATACTTCTCGCATAATCGGGAATCCTATCTTCCATATTTAAAAGGGGTAACAAATCCCAACCTTGCATATCATTCGAAAATCAATGTGACGAATATTGGTGATCATTTAAAAGCAAGTCTCGAGGACAGAGGAATCGGAACAACTGTTAATAAAACAGACATTCAGGCAAGCTTAAATAAGAAGGGGCGGAAATTTTGGCAATCCTACGATGAATCCCGTCCGGTGGTTCAAGCAGCCATGGCATCAAACAAAGATATAAGTTATTTGATTGATATTCACCGGGATTCTCAACGAAAAGCACAAACAACCGTGGATATTAAAGGTAAATCCTATGCGAGACTGGCCTTTATTATCGGGGGGAAGAATCCTAATTATGAAAAGAATGCAAAACTTGCAAAAGCTCTCCACGAACTTCTTCAAAAGAAATATAAAGGCTTAAGCAGAGGAGTAATTATTAAAAATGCAGCCGGTTCAAATAGTATCTATAATCAAAACCTCTCTGAAAATGCCATGTTGATTGAATTTGGCGGAGTAGATAATAGCTTTGAAGAATTAAATCGTTCCGCAGATGCCTTAGCGGATGTATTTAGTGAATTTTACTGGCAGGCTGAAAAGGTTAACAAGGATGTTGAACAATCAACAAAAAAACAATAGTTGTAAGGGAGCATTTTTTATGAAGATGTTCATGTTAAAAAGCCTATGCTTGGCTGCTCTCATGTTAATCTCTGTTTTAGTAGGTATGCAATTGGCTAATGATGGTATTCACAAAATGAAAGGCTATGATGATCCAAATTTTCAAAATGCTGTACGTTTAAATGGGGCAGACAATAACTTTCAAGCTACCTTTTTGGGAAACGAAATCTCAAGTCATGATCTAGAGGCAAAGCAAAAGAAACTCGAACAAATAAGTGCATATAATTTTTTCTCTTCTATGGGGAAGAAGATGTCTGAGGGGATATCAGGGGTTTCTGAAAAATTAGTTCATCTTATTGCTGATTAAAATAATTGAAGTGGCACCAGTTAGGTGCCGCTTTTCGATTTTGATTGAATCTTGTTAATCCTATTGATATAATTCAAAATAGTGTATATGTGCGAGTATAGTAGGAGTGAAAGACCGTGAACAATAATGAAAGACTCAAACGACAATCAAAGATTAGAAATTTCTCAATTATTGCCCATATTGATCATGGGAAATCAACATTAGCTGACCGAATTTTGGAGAGAACCAATGCATTGACCTCTCGGGAAATGAAAGATCAGCTCCTTGATTCGATGGACCTTGAAAGAGAACGTGGAATTACTATTAAATTAAATGCCGTCCAGTTAAAATACAAAGCAAAAGATGGAGAAGAGTATATTTTCCATCTAATTGATACACCAGGACATGTCGATTTTACGTACGAGGTATCAAGGAGCCTTGCAGCATGTGAAGGGGCTGTTTTAGTCGTTGACGCTGCACAAGGAATTGAAGCACAGACACTAGCCAACGTTTATCTTGCCCTTGATAACGACCTTGAAATCTTACCCGTCATTAACAAAATTGACTTACCTAGTGCAGATCCAGAGCGTGTTCGAGGTGAAATTGAAGATGTTATCGGTTTGGATGCTTCGGAAGCCGTATTAGCTTCAGCAAAGGCTGGGATTGGGATTGAAGAAATCCTTGAACAAGTTGTTCAGAAAGTCCCTGCACCACAGGGAGACCCAGAAGCACCATTAAAGGCCCTTATTTTCGATTCCCTTTATGATGCCTATCGAGGTGTTGTCGCGTACATTCGTGTGGTCGAAGGAACCGTTAAAGTCGGCGATAAAGTAAGAATGATGGCTACTGGGAAAGAATTTGAAGTAAATGAGGTAGGCGTATTTACACCAAAAGCAACTATGCGTGATGAGTTAACCGTTGGTGATGTTGGCTTTTTATCAGCATCAATAAAAAATGTCGGCGACACTCGTGTGGGTGATACGATTACAAATGCAAAAAATGGGGCAACAGAGCCACTTCCAGGTTACCGGAAACTAAACCCAATGGTTTATTGTGGACTTTACCCAATTGATACAGCAAAGTTTAATGATCTGCGTGAAGCGCTTGAAAAGCTTCAGTTAAATGATTCTTCACTTCAATTTGAACCAGAAACATCGCAAGCACTTGGATTTGGTTTCCGTTGTGGATTCTTAGGATTGCTTCACATGGAAATTATTCAAGAACGGATTGAACGTGAATTTAAAATTGATTTAATAACGACAGCTCCGAGTGTTATCTATCATGTTCATATGACAGATGGCTCCGAAATAAGGGTCGACAATCCATCAGATTTACCGGATCCACAAAAAATTGACCGTGTGGAAGAGCCATATGTGAAGGCTACGATGATGGCTCCAAATGATTATGTAGGGACCATTATGGAACTTTGCCAACAAAAACGCGGTATTTTTGTGACAATGGAATACCTGGCAGAAAACAGGGTAAGTATTATCTATGAGATGCCATTAGCAGAAATTGTCTATGATTTCTTTGATCAACTGAAATCAAGCACAAGAGGTTACGCATCCTTTGATTACGAGCTCATAGGTTATAAACCTTCCAGCCTTGTTAAGATGGACATATTGTTAAATGGTGAAAAAGTGGATGCATTAAGCTTTATTGTTCATAAAGACTTCGCTTATGAACGAGGGAAGATAATTGTTGAAAAACTGAAGGAGCTAATTCCAAGGCAGCAGTTTGAAGTTCCGATTCAGGCAGCAGTAGGTCAGAAAATTATTGCTCGTTCTACAATTAAGGCTATGCGTAAAAACGTTTTAGCCAAATGTTATGGCGGAGATATTTCTCGTAAACGAAAATTATTAGAAAAGCAAAAAGAAGGTAAAAAGCGGATGAAGCAAGTAGGATCCGTGGAAGTACCACAAGAAGCATTTATGGCTGTCTTAAAAATGGACGATAGCAACACAAAAAAATAAACTAGCTGGGGGTTAGGACAAGCCATATTTTTAGGCGAATTCTAGCCTCTTTTTGTTGAAGAATGAGGAAGTGAACGAAATGATTAAATCAGCCTATCTCCATATCCCTTTTTGTGAGCATATTTGCCATTATTGTGATTTTAATAAAGTATATCTAAAGGGTCAGCCGGTTGATGATTACCTAAAAGCACTTGAACAAGAAATGAAAATGACTTTAACCCAATATCCAACAACGTCTCTTGAGACGATATTTGTGGGTGGGGGTACACCGACATCGTTAAATGAGAAGCAACTTTATCAATTTTGTGAAAGTATTAACAGAAATTTACCAATGGATGAGACTATAGAATTTACCTTTGAGGCGAATCCTGGTGATTTAACGGCAGGGAAATTAGAAATATTAAAAGAGGCTGGGGTTAACCGGATTAGCCTAGGAGTTCAAACGTTTAATGGGGAACTACTGCAGAAAATCGGCCGTGTCCACAAAGCGAAAGATGTTTACCAAACCATTGATAAAGCAAAATCTATAGGTTTTGAAAATATCAGTATTGATCTTATCTTTAGTTTACCTTCACAAACTCTTACGGATTTTAAGGAAACATTAAAAGAGGCTTTTTCGCTTGATATCACACACTATTCTGCCTATTCCTTAATCATTGAGCCAAAAACAGTTTTTTATAATTTGTTAAAAAAAGGAAAACTGCCAACTCCTGGTGAGGATGTGGAAGCTTCGATGTACGAATTGCTAATGGAAGAAATGGAAAAGCATGGTTTCAACCAATATGAAATTAGCAATTTTTCTAAACCAGGGTATGAGAGCAGACATAACCTTACCTATTGGAATAACGATTCCTATTATGGGTTTGGGGCAGGTGCACATAGCTATTTAAATGGGATAAGACGTTCGAATATTGGTCCCTTAAAAAGGTATATGGAGCAAATAAACAATGGCATCCTACCAGTAATGGAAAAACATCAAACATCAAAAATTGAGCAAATGGAAGAGGAAATGTTTTTGGGACTGCGAAAAACTGCCGGTGTTGCCATTCCTCATTTTATTGAAAAATTTGCGGAAGATCCCCTTCAATTATTCGAAAAAGAGATTAGAGAATTAACGGCAAAACAGTGGTTAGATGTGGGAAAAAATCATATATTTTTAACGAAAAAGGGTAGACTGCTAGGAAATGAGGTATTCCAGGCATTTTTAAGGTAAGCAAGATAATAATTATTGTCTTGATAAGTGCGGTTTCCTGTTCTTTTTGATTGACACCATCCCCCTTCATTTGATAATTTATTAATATAATTAGCACTCGTTAACTAGGAGTGCTAACAGAGGTGATGAATGTTGCTAACAGATCGTCAATTGTTAATTCTTCAGGTTATTGTTGATGACTTTATTCGATCTGCCCAACCAGTCGGCTCAAGAAGTTTGTCGAAAAAGAAAGAGATTTCTTTCAGTTCGGCAACCATTCGTAATGAAATGTCCGACCTTGAAGAGTTGGGGTATATTGAAAAGACACATACCTCTTCAGGTCGTGTCCCATCTGAAAAAGGATATCGCTATTATGTGGATCATTTATTGTCTCCGCAAGTATTAAATCAACATGATACATCTATCATTCAGTCGATTTTTGCTGAGAAAATTTTCGAATTCGAAAAAATTATCCAAAGGTCCGCGAAAATATTATCGGACTTAACGAATTACACATCAATTGTTCTTGGTCCGGCTGTTAGTATTAATAAGTTGAAAAAAATTCAAATTATCCCGTTAAACAAAGAAACAGCCGTAGCTATTTTTGTTACAGATACGGGCCATGTAGAAAATAGGACTTTTTCATTACCAGCATCAGTAGATGCTAGTGATTTAGAAAAAACAGTGAACATTTTGAACGATCGCTTATCCGGCGTTCCTCTCGAAGACCTGAATGATAAGATTTATAAAGAAGTAGCGATGCTTTTAAGGCAGCATATCCATGATTATGACTTAATGCTGCATACTATCGCTGATTCATTAAAAATGCCAGTTAATGAAAAACTTTTCTTCGCTGGAAAGACCAATATGTTAAGCCAGCCAGAGTTTCATGATGTAACAAAACTCCGCAGCCTATTAACGATGATTGATCAGGAAGAGTGGATGTATAATTTAATCAGGAATGATTCAGCTGGAATTCAAGTTAAAATTGGTACGGAAAATAATAATAGTGTCATGGATAATTGCAGCTTAATCACAGCTACCTATACGGCTGGTGTTGAAAATTTAGGGACGATTGCCATTCTAGGTCCCACAAGGATGGAATATTCCCGAGTCATTAGCTTATTACAATTTTTAAGTAAGGATTTAACGGCTGTCTGGACGAAATTGTATCAAAATAAATAGCTCGGGTAATATTGAATAGGGGTGAAATACCTGTTTCAACCCCCTTTTACTATGAAAATGAATTATCCTATATATGACAGTAAATGCTTTAAGGGAGGTGAGTAAGTTGACAAACGAGAATAACAATACGTTAAATGAAGAAATGGAAGTTGAAAGTACTGATAATGTTGAACTTACCGAAGAAAAAACGGTTGAGACTGTTTTTGACGAAGGTGCAGCAACAGAACAAACAGAGGATTCACCTGTTGATGAAAAAGACCAAGAAATTCAATTGTTGAAAGAAAAGTTAGAGGAAGCAGATAATCGATATCTACGCTTGCAAGCAGACTTTGATAATTTCCGGAGACGTTCTAGGTTAGATCTAGAAGCGAGCCAAAAATATAGAGCACAAAAACTTATTACCGATTTATTGCCTGCAATTGACAACTTTGAAAGAGCAATGAAAATTGAAGCAGATAATGAACAAACTAAGACACTTCTACAAGGAATGGACATGGTTTACCGCAGTTTGCTTGATGCCCTGAAAAATGAGGGTGTTGAACCAATTGAATCTGTAGGTAAAGAATTTAATCCACATCAGCATCAAGCTGTCATGCAGGGTGAAGATGAGAATTATGGCCCAAACATTGTAACGGATGAATTTCAAAAAGGTTACTTATTAAAAGACCGTGTGATTCGAGCTGCAATGGTGAAAGTAAATCAATAAAACTACATATATTTTTAGGAGGAAAAGGAAATGAGTAAAATTATCGGTATCGACCTTGGTACAACTAACTCTTGTGTTGCAGTCCTTGAAGGTGGCGAACCAAAGGTTATTCCAAATCCAGAAGGTAATCGTACGGCTCCTTCCGTAATCGCGTTTAAAAATGGGGAACGCCAAGTTGGTGAAGTTGCTAAACGTCAAGCAATTACAAATCCAAACACGATCATGTCCATCAAACGCCATATGGGCACAAATTATAAAGTGGATATTGAAGGAAAAGAATATACACCACAAGAATTATCTGCGATTATTCTTCAATACTTAAAGTCTTATGCAGAAGATTATCTGGGCGAGCCAGTTACAAAAGCAGTAATTACAGTACCAGCTTACTTTAATGATGCAGAACGTCAAGCAACAAAAGATGCGGGGAAAATTGCTGGTCTTGAAGTAGAACGTATTATAAATGAGCCAACTGCTGCTGCACTTGCATATGGTTTAGACAAAACCGATGAAGATCAAACCATCCTTGTCTATGACCTTGGCGGTGGTACATTTGACGTTTCCATTCTAGAATTAGGAGACGGTGTCTTCCAAGTTAAATCAACTGCTGGTGATAATCGCCTTGGTGGAGATGATTTTGACCAAGTCGTAATTGATTACCTTGTAGACCAATTCAAAAAAGAGAATGGAATTGACCTCTCACAAGATAAAATGGCATTACAACGCTTAAAGGATGCGGCTGAAAAGGCGAAAAAGGACTTATCAGGTGTAACTTCTACGCAAATTTCATTACCATTTATCACTGCTGGTGCTGCTGGTCCGCTTCACCTTGAAGTTACTATGACTAGAGCAAAGTTTGATGAATTGTCTGCTCATCTTGTAGAGCGTACAATGGGTCCAACTCGCCAAGCATTAAGCGATGCTGGTTTAACTCCTTCAGAAATTGATAAAGTAATCCTTGTTGGTGGTTCAACACGTATTCCTGCTGTTCAAGAAGCAATTAAAAAAGCGACTGGACAAGAGCCGCATCGTGGGGTTAACCCTGATGAAGTGGTAGCAATGGGTGCTGCGATTCAAGGTGGAGTTATAACTGGAGATGTAAAAGACGTTGTATTACTTGACGTTACGCCACTTTCCCTTGGTATTGAAACAATGGGTGGTGTATTTACGAAACTAATCGATCGTAATACAACAATTCCAACATCTAAATCACAAGTATTCTCTACTGCTGCTGATAATCAGACAGCTGTTGATATTCATGTTCTTCAAGGGGAACGTCCAATGGCGGCTAATAACAAGACCCTAGGACGCTTCCAATTATCTGATATTCCACCAGCTCCACGTGGAATTCCGCAAATTGAAGTAAACTTTGATATCGATAAGAATGGTATCGTAAATGTTCGTGCAAAAGACCTTGGCACTAATAAAGAACAACAAATCACAATTAAGTCTTCAACTGGGCTTTCAGATGAAGAAATCCAAAACATGGTTAGAGAAGCTGAAGAAAACGCAGAAGCGGATAGACTGCGTAAAGAAGAAGTGGAACTTCGTAACGAAGCAGATCAACTTGTCTTTACAACAGAAAAGACTTTAAAAGATCTTGAAGGTAAGGTTGATGCTGGTGAAGTAGCTCAAGCTAATGAAGCTAAGGATGCGTTAAAAGCTGCGATTGAGAAAAACGACCTTGAAGAGATCCGTGCGAAAAAGGATGCATTACAAGAAATCGTTCAAGCTCTAACAGTTAAACTTTATGAACAAGCGGCAGCTGCTCAGCAAGCTCAACAGGGAGGCCCTGAGGCTGGAAATACTGCTGGTCCTAAAGATGATGTTGTTGACGCAGAATTTGAAGAAGTAAAAGAAGATAAATAGAAAAGCGGAAGCGCCTAGGCGCTGGAGCTAGACATTTATCCAAGTTTTCACAGCTCAGAAAAAAGTCAAAGTCAGAACTATGGGCTTTGGCTTTTTTATTGCATTAACATTGTGATGAATGATACAATAACCTCTATGTGACAGATTCGGGAGTGGGTAATCATGAGTAAACGGGATTACTATGAAGTACTAGGGCTAAGTAAAAGTGCTTCAAAGGATGAAATAAAAAAGGCCTATCGAAAGCTATCAAAACAATATCATCCAGATATTAATAAAGCAGCAGATGCGGCAGATAAATTTAAAGAAATAACAGAGGCATATGAAGTATTAAGCGATGATCAGAAAAAGGCCCATTATGATCAATTTGGCCATACGGATCCAAACCAAGGATTTGGCGGCGGTGATTTCGGCGGCGGCTTTGGAGGATTTGAGGACATCTTTAATACTTTCTTTGGCGGCGGTGGAGGCGGAAGAAGACGTGATCCAAACGCACCAAGACAAGGAGCAGATCTTCAGTACACGATGACGGTTTCTTTTGAAGAAGCAGCCTTTGGGAAAGAAACTGATATTGAAATTCCTCGCGAAGAAACTTGTGGAACATGCAGCGGTTCTGGTGCAAAGCCTGGAACGAAACCAGAGACTTGCCAGCACTGTCATGGAACAGGTCAGTTAAATGTAGAGCAAAATACTCCATTTGGAAGAATCGTCAATCGACGTACTTGTAATCACTGTCATGGGACAGGGAAAGAAATTAAACATAAATGTTCTACTTGCGGTGGTAAAGGAAAAGTGCAAAAACGCAAGAAAATTCATGTTAAAATCCCTGCGGGTATTGATGATGGTCAACAACTCCGCATGTCAGGACAGGGAGAAGCAGGAATTAACGGTGGACCTCCAGGGGATCTTTATGTTGTATTCCAAGTAAGGCAACATGAGTTTTTTGAAAGAGATGGCGATGATATTTATTGTGAAATGCCGATCACTTTCGTTCAAGCGTCACTAGGTGATGAGATTGAAGTGCCTACCCTACACGGGAAAGTGAAACTAAAAATTCCTGCAGGTACTCAAACAGGGAAAAAATTCCGTTTAAAAGGAAAAGGTGTTCCTAATGTTCGTGGATACGGTGTTGGCGATCAATATATTATAGTTCGGATTATTACCCCAACAAAGTTATCTGATAAACAGAAGCAGCTTTTAAAAGAATTCGCAGAGCTTAGTGGCTCTTCACCGATTGGTGAACACGAAGAAAGTTTTTTCTCAAAAGTAAAACGTGCCTTTAAAAGCGAGTAAGGATTGGAGTTGGTAGATGTGAAATGGTCTGAAATCAGTATTCACACAACAAATGAGGCGATTGAACCTATTTCTCATATTTTGCACGAAGCTGGGGCGAGTGGCGTAGTCATTGAAGATCCATTTGAACTAACGAAAGAAAGACAAGATCAATTTGGAGAAATCTATCAACTCAATCCCGATGATTATCCAGATGAAGGCGTGATATTAAAGGCGTACCTTCCGGTTAATAGCTTTTTAGGTGAAACGGTGGATGCAATTAAGGAATCCATTAATAATTTGATTATTCATAATATCGATATCGGTAAAAATAAAGTGACAATAAGTGAAGTAAATGAAGAAGAATGGGCAACAGCATGGAAAAAATATTATCATCCTGTGAAAATTTCTGAAAAATTTACAATAGTACCAACTTGGGAGATTTATACTCCGGTCAGCAGTGATGAATTAATCATTGAATTAGATCCAGGAATGGCGTTTGGAACCGGAACACATCCGACTACTGTCTTGTGTATTCAGGCTCTTGAAAGAACGGTTCGTCCTGGTGACCGGGTTATCGATGTGGGAACAGGATCGGGAGTATTAAGCATTGCCGCAGCTATGCTAGGTGCTGAAGATGTTCGTGCATTTGATCTTGATGAAGTAGCAGTAACAACTGCAAGAGTGAATATTAAACTTAATAAAGTAAGTGATCGAGCAGTTACTGCCCAAAATAATCTATTGGATGGGGTAGAGGAAAATTCTGCTGATGTTGTTGTAGCTAATATATTGGCCGAAGTAATATTACGGTTTACTGAAGATGCTGCAAGAGTTGTCAAACCTGGCGGATCGTTCATTGCCTCTGGGATCATTCAGCAGAAAAAAGATCAAGTCAAAGATGCGTTAGTTGCTGTTGGCTTTGAGATATCCGAAACTATTTTGATGGAAGATTGGGTTGCTATTGTTGCCAAACGGATATAATGGTTGAATAAGAGGGGGCATACCCCTTTTTTTCGTGCCATGCTTTTAGAACAGACATTTCTTTAGTAAAATAAGGTGTGAATGATTTAGAGAGGGTGCAAAAGTGTGCAACGGTACTTTGTTAAACAACGAGTAAACGACGGGCGCTTTTTGATTGATGATGAAGACCGCCATCATATCGTAAAAGTTATGCGCATGCAAATTGGTGACCAAATTATTTGTGTTGATCTAGAGGGGAAGCAAGCAGTATGTGCTCTTGCAGAAATTACCGATACAAGTGTTGTTGCAGACGTTGTACAATGGAAAGATGGGGTTTCTGAACTGCCCATTTCAATTACGATTGCTAGTGGACTGCCTAAAGGGGACAAGTTGGAATGGATTATCCAAAAAGGAACAGAACTAGGTGCGTATCAATTCCTACCATTTGCAGCAGCTCGTTCAGTTGTTAAATGGGATGAAAAAAAAGCAGCGAAAAAAGTAGACAGATGGCAAAAAATTGCAAAAGAAGCTGCGGAGCAATCCCATCGTGCCCTTTTACCAGATGTCCTTAGTGCCATTAGCTTTAAAGATTTGCTCTTAAAAAGCAAAGATTTTCATTATAAATTAGTTGCCTTTGAGGAAGAAAGTAGAAATGGGGAAACTTCCGTTTTTGCTGATACACTAAAAAAAATCAATAAAGGTGAAACACTCCTTATCGTTTTTGGCCCAGAAGGCGGCTTAACTGATGAAGAAGTTAGGCAATTAAAGGATAGCGATTTTGCAGTTTGTGGGTTAGGTCCAAGGATATTACGAACCGAAACAGCCCCTTTATATGCACTATCAGCAATTTCCTATCATTTTGAATTAATGAGGTGAAAAATAATGGCAACAGTTGCGTTTCATACTTTAGGTTGTAAAGTTAATCATTATGAAACTGAAGCTATTTGGCAGTTATTCAAACAAGAAGGATACGAACGGGTTGATTTTGAATCAATTTCGGACGTCTATATTATTAATACTTGTACCGTAACAAACACTGGCGACAAAAAGAGCCGTCAAGTCATTCGCCGTGCCGTTAGGAAAAATCCTGATGCGGTTATTTGTGTAACAGGATGCTATGCACAAACATCCCCTGCTGAAATTATGGCTATTCCTGGTGTTGATGTTGTGGTGGGAACACAGGACCGTATAAAAATGCTTGAATATATTGAGCAATATAAGCTTGAACGTCAGCCAATTAATGGGGTTGGCAATATCATGAAAAGCCGCGTCTATGAAGAACTAGATGTTCCCTCCTTTACAGACAGGACTCGTGCTTCTTTAAAAATTCAAGAGGGTTGTAACAATTTCTGTACTTTCTGTATTATTCCTTGGGCCCGCGGGTTAATGAGATCACGTGATCCGAAGGAAGTAATTCGGCAAGCCCAGCAATTAGTTAATGCAGGTTATCAGGAAATTGTTCTTACAGGTATTCACACAGGCGGATATGGGGAAGACATGAAGGATTACAATCTTGCCCAATTACTTCGTGATTTGGAAGCAGTAAATGGACTAAAGCGCCTGCGCATATCATCTATAGAAGCAAGTCAGATTACTGATGAAGTAATTGAAGTGATTAAACACTCACCTATAGTAGTCCGACATTTGCATATTCCGTTACAATCTGGGTCGAATTCTGTCTTAAAAAGAATGCGCCGTAAATATACAATGGAGTTCTTTGGAGAAAGATTAGATCGACTAAAAGAAGTTCTTCCAGGCCTTGCTGTCACGTCTGACGTTATTGTCGGTTTCCCAGGTGAAACTGAGGAAGAGTTTATGGAAACATATAATTTTATTAATGAGCATAAATTTTCTGAGCTACATGTGTTCCCTTATTCTAAACGTACAGGAACTCCCGCTGCTCGGATGGAAGACCAAGTCGATGAAGAAATAAAAAATGAACGAGTTCATCGCCTCATCGCGCTTTCTGATCAATTGGCAAAAGAATATGCTTCAAGATTTGAGGGTGAAGTCCTAGAAGTAATCCCTGAAGAGGTGTCAGCAGAAGAAGCCGATTCTGGTTATCTAATCGGATACACTGATAACTACATGAAGGTTATTTTCTCGGCGCCAGAGGATATGATTGGTAAAATTGTTAAAGTTAAAATTAACCAAGCTGGATACCCGTACAATCGTGGGCAATTTGTTAAGGTTGTTGAGGAGTCAATTTCCAAAACAGAATTGTTTATTGAAGAAGAAGCTGCCATTTAAGGACCATTTAGGTCCTTTTTTTTTATTGTGTTTAGGTTAAACTATGGACAGCAGCATATTACTTTCTAATATTATTTGGCAATCGAAGGGAGTTTGTACATGGCTACTAAAAATATTGCTGCAATGATTGATCACACACTACTGAAGCCAGAAGCGACGAAGCACCAAATTGAAGCACTTTGCCAGGAGGCGAAGGAATATAAATTTGCTTCGGTTTGTGTAAACCCTACATGGGTAAGCACCGCAAAAGAATTGTTGCAAGGTAGTGGAGTGATGGTTTGTACCGTAATTGGATTTCCATTAGGGGCAACCACTTCTGAAACAAAAGCATTTGAAACGAAAAACGCAATTGATCATGGCGCGGAAGAAGTGGATATGGTCATTAATATTGGAGCCCTCAAAGATGGTAACGATGAATTAGTGGAAAACGATATCCGAGCTGTTGTTGAGGCTGCAAAGGGTAAGGCACATACGAAGGTGATTATAGAAACTAGTCTGTTATCAAAAGAGGAAAAAATTCGAGCCTGTGAGCTATCTTTAAAGGCTGGTGCAGATTTTGTTAAAACTTCCACAGGATTCTCTACAGGGGGAGCGAAGCCAGAGGACATTGCTTTAATGAGAAAAACAGTCGGTCCAGACATGGGTGTAAAAGCATCTGGTGGGGTTAGAAGTACAGAAGATGTCCAAAAAATGATTGAGGCCGGCGCAACTAGAATTGGGGCAAGTTCAAGTATCGCTATCATCAATGGCCTTACAGTGACTTCCAATTATTAAAAAAGACGGCGAATGCCGTCTTTTTTAGGTGATTTTAGATGGTCTATCATGTAAAAATAAAATCATCTTGCCAAATCTGGTTGCAAAAGGTAAGACAATTATCGAAGTAACTACATTAAAAATGACGCTAATATGTGCTAATTGTACATTTTTGGTCTCTGCAAGAAGTGGAGCATTTTCAGTAAGTGTTGGGATTAGTGGGATAAACAGCAAAACCCCAAATACATTGAGCCAAACATGCGCAAATGCAGCTAATCTCGATTCCTTGCCGCCGCCAATCGAAGCAATTAGAGCTGTGATACAAGTACCAATATTCGCACCAAGGACAATAGCTATACCCGCATCTAGCTTCAAGAGTCCGGTTAATAAAAAACTCATTGCAATTCCAGTCATCGCAGTACTCGATTGAATAATGGCTGTAATAATTGTACCAGTTAACAGGCTTAAAAGAATATGATCATTAATGGAAAGGATATAATTATTGATAAAATTCATAGATGTTAATGGGACTGCAAGCATCTCGAACCCTTTCATAGCTGCAAAAACTGAAGAGATACCAAATAGCAGCATCCCGATACTTCTTGCTTTTTTATTTTTTAATAAAATAAGCAGAGCTCCGCAAATGGCGAGAGGAACGAGAACTTTATCTATATTAAAGGTAATTAATTCTGTTTTAAAGGTAGTTCCAATATTTGTACCGAGAATTATTCCAATTGACTGAGGGAAGGTCATTATTCTTGCTGAAATTAACCCAATTGTAATTACCATTACGGCAGTACTACTTTGTAAAAGTGCAGTAATAAATGTCCCTGTTAGCATCCCTTTTAAAGGAGTACTAGTAAGTTTAATCAGCCACCCCTTTAATTTGTTGGCCGATAAATTAAACAATGCAAATCGCATAATGGTCATCCCAAAGATAAATAATAAAATGCAAAGAACAAATAATAATATGTATAGCATTATACGGCCCCCCCTTGCTTCATTGTATGGTTGTACTATGAGGGACATGCCAGTTTTTAAGGAAATAAAGACAAGTCTTCAATTAATTGAATAAAAAAATAAAAAGCTTGTTTTATCCATGCGAATTTCAGTTGACCTTGTTTCAAGGTTATATTATAATTGCAAGGTACATGGATTGAATGTTAGTGTGTTGTGTTTCGGAGGGAGGGAAAGAGAATGTCTAAAACCGTCGTTCGTAAAAACGAATCGCTTGAAGATGCTCTTCGTCGCTTCAAACGTACAGTATCAAAAACTGGTACTTTGCAAGAGGCAAGAAAGCGCGAATTTTATGAAAAGCCAAGTGTAAAACGTAAGAAAAAGTCTGAAGCAGCTAGAAAACGTAAGTTTTAAGAGAGGGTGTAATACATGAGTCTTCTCGAGCGTTTGAATAATGATATGAAACAAGCGATGAGAAACAAGGAAAAAGACAAACTCTCAGTCATTCGGATGGTTAAGGCTTCATTGCAAAATGAAGCTATTAAGCTCGGCACGAAAGAGCTTTCCGATGATGTAGAGTTAACAGTCCTTTCTCGCGAAGTGAAACAACGCAAAGACTCCCTCCATGAATTTGGTAAAGCTGGTCGTGAAGACCTAGTTGATAAGTTGCGCACGGAATTGGCTATTGTTGAATTATATATGCCAAAACAGCTTTCTGAAGAGGAACTGGCAGAGATTGTTAAAGAAACGATTTCTGAAGTCGGCGCAAAATCAAAAGCAGAAATGGGAAAAGTGATGTCTGCGATTATGCCTAAAATTAAGGGTAAAGCAGATGGGGCACTTGTAAATAAACTTGTACAACAACACCTTTCATAGTATTCTGACATAAAGACTGCAGGTCAATGGCCTGCAGTCTTTTTAATTTTAATAATGAAACTTAATTCATTTACATACGTAATAAGTATAGTCGAGACTAAAGAAAGAAAGGGGGCTCTCGAATGACACAATTTCTTACTGACCCGATTGTTGTAACCATCCTTTTATCGATTGCGGGAATCGGAATTGTACTGGAGCTATTTTCAACAAGGTTTGGTGTGGCAGGATTTATCGGTGTGTTAGCGCTCATAGTATTCTTTTATGGCCATTTCCAAGCGGGTCTTGCGGGCTATGGCACCTTACTATTATTTGTGGCAGGTTTAATCCTTATATTCCTCGAGTTCTTTTTACCAGGAGCTATTGCCGGTACACTAGGTGTGGCTGCATTAATCTTAAGTCTTTTTTTAGCAGGAGAAGATACGATCCAAATCGGCGTATCTATCTTAATAGCTATTTTCTTATCCGTATTAATTTTCTTTATGATGATTAAAATTTTTAATAAAAAACTTGTTCTATTTAATAAAATGGTCCTATTTGATTCAGCAAGGAAAGAAGATGGATATGTCTCCAATATTAACAGGACTGATTTGTTGGGAAAGGAAGGTTTCGCCCTAACAGTATTGCGGCCTGCTGGAACTGTTATTATTAATAATGAACGAGTCGATGTAGTTAGTGAAGGCGGCTTTATCGAGCAGAACGCTCTCGTTAAAGTGATAAAAGTCGAAGGGGCACGTATTGTTGTAAGAGAGTTAAATTAAAAAGGGGTGTTTAAATATGTTTGCAAGTAACGGAACGATTTTTATTATTGCGGTTGTAGTAGTTGCCTTACTATTATTTGGAATCTTATTATCATTTGTACCGGTCATGCTGTGGATTTCCGCACTGGCAGCAGGTGTACGTATCAGTATCTTTACCTTAGTTGGAATGAGGCTTCGGAGGGTAACGCCAAGCAGGGTGGTTAATCCCCTTATAAAGGCCCATAAAGCGGGTTTAAACGTTACCACTAATCAACTGGAGAGCCATTACCTAGCCGGCGGAAATGTTGACAGAGTCGTAAATGCTCTAATTGCTGCACACCGGGCTAATATTGAATTATCCTTTGAACGTTGTGCTGCTATTGATCTAGCTGGTCGTGATGTTTTAGAAGCGGTTCAGATGAGTGTTAACCCAAAAGTCATTGAGACGCCATTTATCGCTGGTGTGGCTATGAATGGGATTGAAGTAAAGGCAAAAGCAAGAATTACTGTTCGTGCTAACATCGAACGACTTGTTGGTGGTGCCGGGGAAGAAACGGTGGTTGCTCGTGTCGGGGAGGGTGTTGTCTCTACCATCGGTTCGTCAGATAGTCATAGCAAAGTGCTTGAGAATCCAGATCTGATTTCCCAAACTGTTCTTTCCAAAGGCCTTGATGCTGGTACGGCCTTTGAAATCCTCTCCATCGATATTGCGGATGTAGATATCGGTAAAAATATTGGAGCTGAATTACAAACAGAGCAAGCAGAAGCAGATAAGAAAATTGCTCAAGCGAAAGCAGAAGAGCGCCGGGCGATGGCAGTGGCTCTAGAACAAGAAATGAAAGCAAAGGTTCAAGAGATGAGGGCAAAGGTTGTAGAATCTGAGGCAGAGGTTCCACTGGCAATGGCTCAAGCACTTAAATCGGGCAATATAGGTGTAATGGATTATATGAACTATAAAAATATATCAGCAGACACTGATATGAGAGGTTCTATCGGTAAGATGACTGGAGACAAAAAAGACGGACAATAATCCACTTTGGGATATGAAAGGGGTGGAGATTATTGGAAAGCATACTATTTATGATTATCATCGGTATTGCTTCTATGGTTTTCCGTAATGCCAAAGGGAAGAAAGGAACAACTAGAAACAAAACATTTTCAAAGGAAACTTTTGATGAAATTCGAACTTTGGTAAAAAAACAACTGGATTTTGAGGAATCTCGAACAACTGGACCCTTACCATCAAAGAATATTCCAGATACTCCAAAAGATAATCTTGAAAATAAATACCTTCAACTAAAACAAAAGCCTGAGGTCAATCGGATCGGAATGTCCGTTGGCCAACAAAAGGCTGAAAAAGTAGATGGAAATCCTAGACCGGTAGAGGACAGCAACATCGCCCTAAATTCCGATGAAAAAACGCTCATTAACAGTATTATTTGGGCTGAGATTCTTGGGGAACCACGGTCAAAAAAACCATACCGTCCCAGAAACAGTTAGTGGTAAATCAACTTAGTTAATACGAAAAAGGTGTGCTAGAACGTCCTTTCATTTCATAAATATGAGATGAAAGGGGGTTCTTTTTTTATGGCGAAAAACTGGGCCGGGCGGGTTCGTAACTGGATGGCTAAAAAAATGGATCTTCCTCAAGATGTCATGATGGATTTACCCCGTATTACGATGATCGGGCAAATTCATGTCTATATTGAGAATCATCGAGGGTTGTTGGTATTTACAGATAAGGAACTTCGCTTGTTGTTAAAGCAAGGACAGTTATTAATAAAAGGAAAATCCTTTGTGATTAAAACCATTTTACCTGAAGAAATTTTGCTAGAAGGGAAAATTGATCAGGTCATTTATATAAATGAAAATCCGGGAGGAACAAAATGAATAACCAGTGGATCGAATTTTTTAATGGCAGGGTTACTGTAAAAGTATCAGGAAAGGGCACTGAACGTTTTATTAATGTCCTGACAAGAAATGATTTTCCAATCTGGAATATCAAAAGACATGGAACCGAGACAATAACGTTTAATATGAGGCTTAAAGATGCCAAGAGTATCAGGCGATATGCGAGGAAAAGCAATTGCTCAGTATCCTTTTTACGAAGGAACGGGCTTCCTTTTTTATTTCGCAGAATGTTGAAAAATAGTGGCTTTATAGCAGGTGCAGGAATTTTCTTGTTCCTATTATTGCTTCTGTCTAATGTTATCTGGGGAATAGAAATTAAAGGCGCAAAACCAGCAACAGAGTACCAAATCCGTAAAGAGTTGGACAAGATGGGCGTAAAAATTGGAAAGTTACAATTTTTTGTAGATAATGTGGAAGGTATTCAGAGGAAACTGACTAATAATGTCGGGGACTTAACATGGGTTGGTGTGGAGTTAAAGGGGACAACCTTTCACCTCCAAGTAGTTGAAAAAAATGAGCCCAAAAAACCCGAGCATTTATCACCGCGGAATCTTATTGCGAAAAAGA
Source organism: Neobacillus sp. MER 74 (assembly GCF_023714155.1). Taxonomy (NCBI): domain Bacteria; kingdom Bacillati; phylum Bacillota; class Bacilli; order Caryophanales; family Bacillaceae; genus Neobacillus; species Neobacillus sp. MER 74. The sequence continues at coordinate 355,382 of NZ_JAMAUV010000002.1, read as the reverse complement.
AAGCAATAATAGTTAATATGTATATTGAAAATGGTCAAAAAATGGTGGATATTCATGATCACGTAGACAAAGGTCAACTCCTTGTTTCAGGTGCATTTGGACAAGAAGATAGCCCAGAATTGGTTGCTGCTAAGGGTGAGGTCTGGGGCGAAACATGGTATAAAAGTCACGTTGAACTCCCGTTAGAAACCAACTTTAAAGTTTTTAACGGTAAAGAAAAGGAAAAACATTTTATATTACTTGGCAATTTTGAACTCCCAGTTTGGGGGTTTGGTAAGCCAGAATTCAGTAATTATGAAACAGAAGAGAATGTTCATAAAATTCATTTCTTGAAGTGGGAATTGCCAGTTTCCTACCTCAATAAGACCCTTCGCGAGCGAGAAGAGGTGCAGCGTTCTTATACTAATAAAGAGGCGCAGCAAATAGCAATTGAACTTGCAAAAAAACAAATAAAAGGGCAGTTAGATGAAGATGCTATTATAAAGGATGAAAAAATTTTACACAAAGTAAATAAAAATGGTAAAGTTATACTGGATATTCATTTTAAGGTAATAGAAAATATTGCGGTCGGACAACCGATTTCCAAGGAGACTAGTGAATGACAGAAAAGTTAACTACCATAAGTGTACAGCTTGAAAATCCTGCAGAAGCAATTAGTTTGCTAGGGAATTCAGATTCCAATTTAAAAATCATTGAACAGGAACTTGGAGTCACAGTCATTACTCGTGGTGAAGCAGTTAGTTTGTCAGGGGACGAAGAAAAAGTTACTCTGGCAGGGCAGATTCTTAATAAATTAATGATCGTGATCCGTAAAGGGGTAAATATTAGTCAAAGAGACGTCCTGTATGCTGTGCAAATGGCGAATGCAGGGACATTGGAATATTTTGTGAATTTATACGAAGAAGAAATTGGCAAAAATGTAAAAGGAAAAACTATTCGAATTAAAACACTTGGTCAAAGACAGTATGTGATGGCCATCAAAAAAAACGACCTTGTATTTGGGATTGGACCTGCTGGAACGGGTAAAACCTATTTAGCTGTGGTCATGGCTGTTAACGCTCTTAAAAATGGACAGGTAAATAAAATAATTCTAACAAGACCAGCGGTTGAGGCAGGGGAAAGTTTAGGCTTTTTACCAGGGGACTTAAAGGAAAAAGTGGATCCATATTTACGGCCATTATACGATGCACTTCATGATATATTGGGGGCAGAGCATACACAAAGGTTAATGGAAAGAGGGACGATTGAGATCGCCCCGCTTGCTTATATGAGGGGACGTACATTAGATGATGCATTTGTCATCTTAGATGAAGCCCAAAATACAACACATGCACAAATGAAAATGTTTTTAACAAGGCTTGGATTTGGGTCTAAAATGGTTATCACTGGGGATCAAACACAAATTGATTTGCCAAAAGGGGCAAAATCCGGCTTAGTTGCAGCAGAAGCAATCTTAAAAAATGTCAACGGAATATCGTTTATCTTTTTAGAACAAACGGATGTTGTTCGACATCCGCTCGTTGGCAGAATTATTGAGGCATACGAGAAGAAAGCAATTCAACAATAACAAGGGGGTAAACCTATAAAGGTTTGCCTCTTTTTTTCTAAAAAATGTAGTAAAAACAAATCTTCTCCTAAAGAAGGTGAAACTTGTACGAAAAACTGTTATCATTTTACATGAAGCAAAAACAGTGAAAATATGACAATTATTGAGAATTGATTTATGAACAATTTGAATCTTTTTTCAAGGGCAGTGGTTGGAGGGATATAGTTGGGTAAACTTCAGCAATACTTCATACGGATACGTAAGCTGCTGGATATAACTTTCTTTCTAGTACTATTCTTTATAATGTTAGGTACCGTGTTATTAGCAGCAATGTATAGTAATGTAAAACCTGAGAAATTAGATTTAAGCCTATTTTCAGTTGCGGAAAAAACAATTCGTTCACCAGGAACAGTAGAAGATAGAAAAAGTACAGAAAATAAGCGTAAAGAAGCAATAGATCAGGTTCAGGATGTCTATACCTTAAAAAAAGAATACACACAAAATCGAGTGGATTTAATTAGCTCCATTTTTCAAGCCACAGTTGAGATGAATGATGAAATAAAAGAAGAAATAAACAAGCATGCTGAGTTAGCAGCAGAAGAAAAACCTGATAAAGCTGAACCAAGTGATTCGGAAAAAATGGACCGGTTAAAAGCGAAATTAACACCAAATGTCTCCAAGGGACTTTCTGATCAAGTCTTTGTTGCTTTAGTACAAGCCAATCCTGATGAATTATCGATTGCTAAGGATTTAACTGTTACAGCGATTAATAATGTAATGGCCCAAAGGATTTCTGCAGATGATGTTGAGAATGCCAAGAAAAGAGTAGAGGAAGAATTAAAATACACCACCTTGAATGATAATTTAAGAAGGGGTGTCATCGAATTAGGCAGGTATGCTATTATTCAAAATGAGTTTTATGACCCTAATGCGACCGAGGAACTGAGGCAGCAAGCAGTAGAAAGTGTAGAACCTGCCAAAATTCTACAGGGGCAAATTATTGTTGAAGAAGGAGAGTTAATTAACCAGGATATTTATCGGCAATTAAAGTTGGTCGGTCTCCTTGATAATGAACGACCCTTCAAACCCTTTATTGGCTTAATCGTTCTAATAACGATTATTCTATCAGCTATCTATTTTTATTTTTCTCAAATTAAGTCTATACCAGGAAAAAAGCAGACGGACTTGTTATTATTTGGGATAATATTCATCCTTACGATACTTATAATGAAAATCATCAGCATGCTGCAAATTTTTAATTATGCTGGAATTGGCTATTTATTCCCTGCTGCTTTAGGAGGGATGTTAATTAAAATATTAATTGATGAAAAGTTAGCCACGCTAATGTCTATTATCATGGCGGTTTGCGGCAGTATTTTATTTAATGAAGGGGTTACGGGGACTTTAAATTTTTCAGAGGGTATCTATATCCTATTCAGTTCCTTGGCGGGTATCCTATTTTTAAGTAAACTTAATCAACGGTCGAAAATCTTTCAGGCAGGCTCCTTTGCCGCACTCGTAAACCTGTTAACTATCTTAGCGTTAATGTATTTGCCGAATGGGCAATTTACTGGAATTGAGTATGGATATTATCTAATTACAGCCCTTGTTTCAGGAATAGGTTCAGCGGTACTAACGATTGGACTCCTTCCTTTTTTTGAGGCGAGTTTCGGAATCTTATCAACGATGAGGCTAATCGAACTTTCTAATCCCAACCATCCATTGCTTAGAAAAATTTTAATGGAAGCACCAGGTACATATCATCATAGTGTGATGGTCGCTAATTTAGCGGAATCTGCTTGTGAAGCAATTGGAGCGAATGGTCTTTTAGCGAGAGTAGGAAGTTATTATCATGATATTGGAAAAACAAAGCGCCCGAATTTTTATATTGAAAATCAGATGCATCTTGAGAATCCACATGATCGCCTCCCGCCAGATAAAAGCGCGAATATTATTATCGCACATGTAACAGATGGATCTTCTATTTTGAAAAAATACAATATGCCCAAGGAAATTATTGATATTGCCGAGCAGCATCATGGAACTACCTTGCTAAAATTCTTTTACCACAAAGCAGCTCAAGCTGATACTGAAGTTAAGGAAGCAGATTATCGATATCCTGGACCTAAGGCACAAACAAAAGAGTCTGCAGTAGTTGGGATTGCTGATAGTGTGGAAGCGGCTGTTCGCTCTTTATCCCAGCCTACGCCTGAATTAATTGAGTCACTAGTTAAGAAAATTGTTGCGGATCGTCTTCAAGATGGACAATTAAACGAATGTGATCTCACTATGAGAGAAATTGAAACGGTTTCTGAAGCGTTATGTGAAACTTTAAAAGGGATTTTTCACTCCAGAATTGAGTATCCAGAAATGATAAAGAAGGTGAAGCAAGCATGACATTACTAATTGATTGTATTGATGAAACTGAAACACTTACAGAAGAACAAATGCTTGAAATCGAACGGGTAATTAACTTTGCCGCAAAAAAACAGGATGTGGAAGAGCATAGTGAGGTTTCTGTCACATTTGTTTCAAACGAAAGAATTCAAGAAATAAATCGAGAATACCGGGATAAAGACAAGCCAACAGATGTTATCTCGTTTGCGATGGAAGAACTAGGGGAAGGTGAAGTGGAATTTGTAGGAGCCGATATGCCTAGGGTTTTGGGTGATATCATTATCTCTGTTCCAAAAGCAATCGAGCAGGCAGAAGAATATGGGCATTCTTTTATACGTGAACTTGGTTTTCTAGCTGTACATGGATTCTTGCATCTCCTGGGTTATGATCACATGACGGCAGAAGAGGAGAAAGAAATGTTTACATTGCAGAAGGATATTTTAGACGAATATGGACTCAAACGCTAAATCGGCACAGTATGGGTTGTTAAGGTCATTTTCGTTTGCATTTGCGGGGATTGCAACTGCCCTGAGGGGCGAGAGGAATATGCGCTTCCATTTTTTTAGTTCGATTGTTGTTTTACTTATTTCTTTTTATTTTTCAATTACTAAATTTGAATGGTTATTCATCCTTATGGCAATTGGAGGAATGTTTGCGTTGGAAATAGTGAATACAGCTATCGAAAGAGTAGTAGATCTCGTTACAGGAGAATATCATTCCTTGGCAAAACAGGCGAAAGATTTGGCGGCTGGCGCCGTCTTTGTATATGCCGTTCTTTCATTTGTCATTGGGATTGTGATCTTTTTACCTTATATTCTAGAGTTATTTTAGATAGTTAGAATAGGGGGTTCGACGAAATTTGAAATCGAATAATGAATTCGGTAAAATGACTCTACAGCGAAAAAAAAGTGGACTCGCTAATTTATGAGAAAATTCTAATTTTTTAATTTTTTTCATCTATATGTAATGATTTTCAATGGATTTTGAGGTAAAATAAAGGAACAGCAGACATCTGCTGGAAGGGAAGAACACGAGTGAATATCGAACACCTAATTGAAGAAGCAACAGTATGTGTTACTGTAACATCGGAGGATCTCCATGTTAAATAATGAGAACTCCAGCAAAGGTTATAAGTCAGGTTTTATTTCTATAATTGGCCGGCCTAATGTCGGGAAATCCACGTTTCTAAATCGGGTGATTGGCCAAAAAATTGCGATCATGAGTGATAAAGCGCAAACCACTCGTAACAAAATCCAAGGCGTGTTAACAGTAAATGATGCACAGATGATCTTTATTGATACGCCAGGAATTCATAAACCAAAGCACAAATTAGGCGATTTTATGATGAAGGTAGCAGTGAATACGCTTAAAGAAGTAGACTTGATTTTGTTTATGGTGAATGCCGAAGAAGGGTTTGGCCGTGGCGAAGAATTTATCCTTGAAAAGTTTCAAACCGTTAATACGCCAATTTTTCTTGTCATTAATAAAATTGATCAAGTTCATCCAGATAAATTATTGCCAATTATTGAATCATATCAAGAAAAATATCCATTTAAAGAAATTGTCCCCATCTCAGCGCTTGAAGGTAATAATGTCGAAAGATTGCTCGAGCAGATTAAGTCTTTCTTGCCAGAGGGACCACAATACTATCCAGCAGACCAAGTGACAGATCACCCGGAACGTTTTATTATTACAGAGCTTATCAGGGAGAAAGCCCTTCACTTAACAAGAGAAGAAATTCCACACTCACTTGCTGTTGTTCTTGACAAAATGGAGCGACGAGAGGGTAAGGACATGATCGATGTCATGGCAACCGTAATTGTTGAACGTGATTCCCAAAAAGGAATCATAATTGGAAAGCAAGGAAGTATGTTAAAAGAAATTGGGAAGCGTGCACGGGCAGATATAGAAAATCTTCTAGGGTCTAAGGTGTATTTAGAGTTATGGGTAAAAGTTCAAAAAGACTGGCGTAATAAGATGTCCCAGCTTCGAGATTATGGTTTTAACGAAGATGAATATTAATTAACCCTAACTAAAGTATTACTGTTTATTTCAAATTATGCATGGACAACATTAACAAATATTTCGTCTTATGATTTTTGCGCTGGCAGGCTATGATAATTGTAAGGTTTGGGACCGAATAACAGCTAGTCTAAATATGAAAGGTGGGGTTTTCGATGATGGATTTTACGTGGAAAGTATTCCTCCAAACAGGTAATATTGACACATATCTTCTCATTAAAGAACTAGAGAAGGAAAACCAGGAAATACCCGGAAATCTGAATGATGAGCTAGCACAAATCGATTTTCCCGTTTCATAAGTTTGTCTTCGTGCTACTTTAGAAGGTGACAATAATGCTTCAGAAGTGTGAAGGCATTGTTATTAGAACAACTGATTATAGTGAAACAAATAAAATTGTAACAATATATACTAGGGAATGGGGAAAGGTTGGAGTCATGGCTCGTGGTGCAAAAAAGCCTAACAGCCGCCTTTCCTCCATCACACAGCTTTTTACACATGGTTATTTTCTAATTGCAAGAGGGTCTGGTTTAGGCAGCCTGCAGCAGGGAGAAACGGCTACATCATTACGGTCGATTGGTGAAGACATTTTTTTAACTGCTTATGCTAGTTATATTGTCGAATTAACGGATAAGTGCACGGATGAAAAGAAACCAAATCCTTTTCATTTTGAGTTGCTTTTTCAAACATTAAATTACTTAAATGAAGGTTATGACCCAGATATCCTCATGAATATTTACGAGATGAAAATGTTAAATGTGATGGGTTTGAACCCAATCTTAAATCAATGTTCCGTTTGCGGCAGTACAGACGGACATTTTTCTTTTTCGATTCGTGAAGGCGGGTTTCTCTGTCATCGATGTCTAGAAAAAGATCCGTATCATCTTAAACTATCCGCTGCTGCGGTTAAATTATTAAGGGTATTTTATTATTTTGATCTTTCAAGATTAGGGAATATTTCTGTTAAAGAAGAAACAAAAGCTGAACTTAAGAAGGTTATTACTGCCTATTATGAAGAGTATTCTGGTTTGCACCTTAAATCCAAGAAGTTTCTAAATTCCATGGATAAATTTCGCAATCTCTTATAATCGCCTAGTTGACAATGTTTGGAGTTTTCGCTATTATTTTCATTAATAAAATAATTGCAGTGATGGAGAAGAGTACTTAGTCATCCTCTATAAAAGCGAACCTAGGATAGTGTAAGCTAGGGTATAGAGAACTAACGAAGGCGTTCCTGAGCAATATTTGTGTTTATTAACACGATAAAAGAGGCTGCTTCTTAGCAGCAATTAGGGTGGAACCGCGGGTAACTCTCGTCCCTATGCTAATCTAGCATAGGAACGGGAGTTTTTTTGTTTGAATCAAATTTATTTTAAAGGAGCAATTTCTATGAATGTAACAATGGAACAAATCGTTTCACATGCCAAACACAGAGGATTTATTTTTCCTGGTTCAGAGATCTACGGAGGTCTTGCCAATACTTGGGATTACGGTCCGTTAGGTGTTGAATTTAAAAATAATATTAAGCAGGCATGGTGGAAAAAATTCGTCCAAGAGTCACCATATAATGTCGGTTTAGATGCGAGTATTTTAATGAACCCGCGTACTTGGGAAGCATCTGGCCATATTGGGAACTTCAATGATCCGATGATAGATTGTAAAAATTGTAAAGCACGTCATCGTGCCGATAAATTAATTGAAAATGCTCTCGATGAAAAAGGCATTGAAATGATTGTCGATGGCTTACCATTTGAAAAAATGGAAGAATTGGTGAAGGAACACAATATCGCTTGTCCAGATTGCGGCAGTCATGACTTTACTGGAATTCGCCAGTTCAACTTAATGTTTAAAACTTTCCAAGGAGTAACAGAATCAAGTACAAATGAAATTTTTCTTCGTCCTGAAACAGCCCAAGGTATCTTCGTTAATTTTAAAAATGTCCAGCGGACGATGAGAAAGAAAATGCCATTTGGTATTGCTCAAATTGGGAAGAGTTTCAGAAATGAAATTACTCCGGGTAATTTCACTTTCCGAACAAGAGAGTTTGAACAAATGGAACTTGAATTTTTCTGTAAGCCTGGTGAGGAGTTGAAATGGTTTGATTATTGGAAGCAATTTGCTGAACAATGGTTAATGTCATTAGGCCTTACAAAGGAAAATTTAAGACTTCGCGATCACTCTGAGGACGAATTGTCTCATTACAGTAATGCTACAACTGATTTTGAATTTAAGTTTCCGTTTGGCTGGGGCGAACTTTGGGGGGTTGCTTCAAGAACAGACTATGATTTGAAGCAGCATATGGAGTATTCTGGTGAGGACTTCCATTACCTTGATCCAGAAACAAATGAAAAGTTTGTTCCTTATTGTATTGAACCATCTTTAGGAGCAGACCGTGTTACTTTAGCATTCTTAATTGATGCTTATGATGAAGAACAGCTTGAAGATGGTACTTCTAGAACGGTCATGCATTTCCACCCTGCATTAGCTCCATATAAGGCAGCGGTTCTTCCGTTATCAAAGAAATTGTCAGAAGAAGCACGTGAAGTATTCGCGACTCTGGCTAAACATTTTTCAGTTGATTATGACGAATCAGGATCGATTGGAAAACGCTATCGTCGGCATGATGAAATTGGTACTCCGTTTTGTATTACCTATGACTTCGACTCTAAAGAAGATAGTATGGTTACAGTTCGTGACCGTGATACAATGGAGCAAAAGCGTATCTCGATACATGAACTAGTTAGCTTCTTGCAAGAAAAGATGATGTTTTAAGAGGAAACTCGCCAATTGGCGAGTTTTCTTAATAGATTCAATAGTATATAATATTTCTAATAAAGTAAGTATCTTGAGATAAAAACCTTTCTAAATGGGAAACTAAGGTGGTGTGAACAATCGAACTAACCAAACGGCAAGAACATATTTTGCAAATTGTAAAAGAAAACGGGCCTATCACAGGGGAACATATTGCAGAGCAACTAAGCTTGACTAGGGCGACGCTTAGACCGGATCTTGCCATTCTGACGATGGCAGGTTATTTAGATGCAAGGCCCCGTGTCGGTTATTTTTATACTGGAAAATCAGGGACACAGCTTTTAACCGAAAATTTACAAAAAATATACGTGAAGGAATATCAGTCTATCCCTGTTGTGGTGAATGAAAATATTTCCGTTTATGATGCCATCTGTACGATGTTCCTGGAAGATGTGGGAACCTTATTTGTAGTAGATCAAAACACCATTCTTGTTGGAGTATTATCCAGAAAGGATTTGCTCCGTGCTAGTATAGGGAAGCAAGAACTAACCACCATTCCTGTTAATATTATTATGACAAGAATGCCTAATATCACTATGTGTGAACGAGAAGATTTATTAATTGATATCGCTAAGAAATTAATTGAAAAACAGATCGATGCACTTCCAGTGGTTCGGAAAACAGAAAATGGATTTGAGGTTATCGGAAGAATAACCAAAACAAGTATTACCAAAGCGTTCGTCGCACTGGGTGATGAGTAACAAAGATAATATGTTAAGGGGTTGTTGAGGGAGAATGAGTTCGCCAATTATTTATGTCGTATCCGATTCAGTGGGGGAAACAGCTGAATTAGTTACAAAAGCAGCAATAAGCCAATTCAATGGCTCAGGAATGATATTAAAACGATTCCCATATGTGGAAGATAAGGAACATATTGATGAAGTTCTTTCACTGGTTTTATTAGATAAAGCAATGGTTGCATTTACGCTGGTCAAACCTGATATGCGTACATATATTAAGAATAGAACTGAACAGGAAGGGATTTTAGCTGTCGATCTAATTGGTCCAATTATGGATCAGATTCAACAGTTTAGTGGAAAAACACCTTTATGTGAACCAGGACTTGTTCGAAAATTGGATGAAGATTATTTTAAAAAAGTCGAAGCAATCGAATTTGCCGTTAAATATGATGATGGTCGTGACCCGAGAGGAATATTAAAAGCAGATATTGTATTAATAGGGGTTTCAAGGACTTCAAAAACACCACTTTCACAGTACTTAGCTCATAAAAGATTAAAGGTAGCAAATGTCCCGCTTGTACCAGAAGTGGATCCGCCAGAAGAACTCTATAGAGTTCCAATCGAGAAATGTTTTGGTTTGAAAATAAGTCCTGAAAAGTTAAACCATATCAGACGGGAACGGTTAATTTCTTTAGGCTTAAATGATAAGGCAAGTTATGCTACGCTCGACAGGATTAAAGCGGAATTAATCTTTTTTGAGAAAGTAGTACAGAAAATAAATTGCCCAGTTATTGATGTTACCAATAAAGCGGTTGAAGAAACGGCAAATGTTATCTTAAATTATTTTCATAAAGGGAGAGTCTAGCACATAATCATTTGATTATGTGTTTTCTACTGATAGAAAGTGGAATAATAATGATAAAAAGTTATGGTAAAATGATAATAAATGTACTATAATAAAAAATTGTGATAAAAATATATCTTTTTAGGTTTAGACTTGCTTATGAACGAATAAACTATTTATTGTTAGATGTCAAGGGGACCCCCTAAAAAGAATTCGACATAACTCCTTTTGCAAAAGTTATTTCTTAAAGAAGGAATATGCGGAGTAATGTAGAATTAATACTTATGTAAACGGCAATTCGACTATTTATGCCGGTGTAGATTCATGCCCGGATTAAACGGAGATTGTCGAAATAGTGTTGGTGTTTAGTCCTCATATTCTTTTTGCTGCTTTCTACGTTCATCATATGAAAGAAGAAAACTCTACATATACAAACTGGAAATATGTTGATGTGCACAAGCAAGAAAAAGGGGGATTTATGGAAAGGAACCAAAACTTTTTCAAACAGAAGAGCGTGAAAAATTTAAGACAGAATTAAATTCCAAAAATTTTGTCGAATTTTGCAGGAATTAAGAGGGTGCCTGCCGAATACCTGATAGACCAAATGGAGTTGTTTTACATGGCAGAACGTATTGCCGAAGAAAAGATTAATCAAATTCGTCAGTCTGTTGATATTGTCGAAGTAATCAGCGATTATGTTCAACTGAAAAAGCAGGGGCGAAATTACTTCGGATTATGTCCATTCCATGGAGAAAGCACCCCGTCATTTTCTGTATCTATTGATAAACAAATTTTCCATTGCTTTGGTTGCGGCGCTGGTGGTAATGTCTTTTCATTTCTAATGGAGCTAGAAGGGATCTCCTTCCAAGAAGCAGCCATAAAACTAGCTGCAAAGGCTAATATAGACCTTGAAATCAATTTGTCTGGCGGATATGGTGAGAAAAAGTTTTCGGAAGAGCACCAAGCATTTTTAGGTGCTCATGAGCTGTTACAGAAATTTTACCATCATTTGCTAGTAAATACAAAAGAAGGTCAACATGCTTTGGAATATTTGCTTCAGAGGGGATTCACTCGAGAATCAATAGATAAGTTTCAAATTGGGTATTCTTTAAATTCATGGGATTATGTTTTTAAGTTTCTTTCAAAAAGAGATTTTCCGCCTGAATGGATGGAGAAAGCCGGATTAATTATCAAACGTGAAAGAGATGGGACTTATTTCGATCGATTTAGGGATCGGATTATGTTTCCGATTTTTGACCGAAACGGCAATACGATTGCTTTTTCAGGAAGAACACTTGGGGCCGACGAGCCCAAATATTTAAATAGTCCTGAAACGCCAATCTTTAATAAAAGTAAAATTTTATACAATTACCATAATGCGAAGCCAAGTTTAAAAAAATCGCAATTTGCTGTTTTATTTGAGGGATTTGCTGATGTTATTTCTGCAAATCGCGCTGGTGTGGAAAATGGTATAGCCACGATGGGGACTTCCTTGACAGATGAACATATAGCCCTCTTACGGCAAAATGTCCAATCCGTAACCATTTGCTACGATTCTGATAAACCCGGAATTGAGGCAGCCTATCGTGCTGGAAACCATCTTAGTAATGGTGGATTTCAAGTAAAGGTTGCGATGATGCCAGATGGAATGGACCCAGATGAATATATTAAAAAGAATGGTCCCGAAAAATTCCGAAATGAGGTTATTAGTGCAAGTCTAACGTGGATGGCGTTCAAATTTCTTTACTTTCGCAGGGGGAAAAATCTGCAAATTGAAGGAGATAGACTTGCATATATCGAAGTGTTAATAAAGGAAATTAGCACTTTGAATAAAGCAGTTGAAAGGGATCACTATTTACGTCAACTTGCCGCTGAATTCTCACTCTCACTTGATGCTTTAAAACAGCAGCAAAAGGAGATATTCTTCGCAGAAAAAAGAAAATCAACTGGAAGTAAGCAACCTGCAAATAAGCCTATTTTAGTCCCAAAGCAAGATAGCAAACTTAAGCCAAAGCATTATACAGCAGAGAGACGATTAATTGCTCACATGTTAAAGGATCGAGATGTGGCTTATAAGGTGCAGGATTTGTTACAGGGTAATACGTTTAATATTGATGAACATCAGGCAATAATAACCTATCTGTTAGCATTTTATGAAGAACATTTCCAGTCTGATTCAAGTGCGTTTTTGTCCTATATTCAAGATGATAATCTCAGACGAATGGTTGCAAACATTGAAATGATGCCCATTAACGATGAGTTAACAAATCATGAATTAAGTGATTATATCAAACAGGTGTTGAATTATCAAAAATTGTTAAAGATAAAAGAAAAAGAAGTGGAACAAAAAGAAGCAGAGCGGCAAAGTGATTTTAGTAAAGCTGCTGCAATTGCAATGGAAATTCTTCAATTGCGTAAATCTCTATAGATTCCATTTTTACTGTCTTTGATTCTGGAAGGAGTGGGACATATGGCTGCTGAAAAATCAGCCCGTTCAAAAGAAGTGGAAAATGAATTCACTTTTGAACAAGTGAAAGACCAGTTAACGGTACTGGGGAAGAAAACCGGCGTCCTTGCCTATGATGATATTGCTGAGAAATTGGCTAACTATGAATTAGATTCTCACCAAATGGAAGAATTTTTTGAGTTCCTCGGTGACCAAGGTATTGAACTGGTTGGCGATAGTGAAGAGGAAGATCCAAATCCTAAGCAATTGGCAAAAGGTGATGATGATGAATTTGATTTAAACGATCTTAGCGTTCCTCCTGGAGTTAAGATTAATGATCCGGTTCGTATGTATCTAAAAGAAATCGGCCGGGTTGACCTGCTTTCCGCTGATGAAGAAAAAAAATTGGCTCTCCGTATTGAACAAGGTGATGAAGAAGCCAAGCGACGCCTTGCAGAGGCAAACCTAAGGCTGGTAGTAAGTATTGCCAAGCGTTATGTGGGCCGCGGAATGTTGTTCCTTGATTTAATCCAAGAAGGAAATATGGGATTAATTAAGGCCGTTGAAAAATTTGATTATCAAAAAGGTTTTAAATTCAGTACTTATGCAACCTGGTGGATTCGCCAAGCGATTACACGTGCAATTGCTGACCAAGCGAGGACGATTCGTATTCCTGTGCATATGGTTGAAACGATTAATAAATTAATCCGTGTTCAGCGTCAGTTACTTCAGGATCTTGGCCGTGAACCAACACCAGAAGAAATTGGTGAAGATATGGATCTCACACCTGATAAGGTTAGAGAAATTTTGAAAATCGCCCAAGAGCCTGTATCACTTGAAACACCAATTGGTGAAGAAGATGATTCCCATCTAGGTGATTTTATTGAGGACCAAGATGCAACCTCTCCTTCAGAACATGCTGCTTATGAATTATTAAAAGAGCAGTTGGAAGATGTCCTAGATACACTTACTGACAGAGAAGAAAATGTCCTCCGCCTGCGTTTTGGACTGGATGATGGCCGAACTCGTACACTTGAAGAGGTTGGTAAAGTCTTCGGTGTTACACGGGAACGTATCCGTCAAATTGAAGCTAAGGCATTAAGGAAATTACGCCATCCTAGCCGCAGTAAGCGATTAAAAGATTTCTTAGAATAAAATTCATTAATAAATAGTTTACTTCATCATTTGAAGTAGGCTATTTTTTTGCCAAGCATACGTAATATCATAAATGGAAATGTAAGCACTTTCTGTATTTGAATCCATTTTACTGAATTGTCTCTCATTTTGCAAATAGACATGAGAATTTCCTGACATGGTTTTTTATCTTTTACTTTTGTAAAAAAGAGATAGAATTTGTTTTCCATTAACAGAATAGTGAAATATTTTAGTTATCCGTTATCATTGATTGAATTTTTATTATATCCATATAATAGAATATTTTTTAAAATTTTTAAGTATTGTGAAATAAAGATAATTCCTCTTATAATAGTAAAGAAAGCGCATTCATTTGGTTTTTGATAAGGGGGATGAACATGAATTTTGACTTAACTTCTGAGCAGGAAATGATAAAGAGAACAATGCGTCAATTTGCGGAAGAGGAAGTCGCACCAAGTGCGATTGAGCGCGACCGAAATAAACAATTTCCAGTAGAAATATTTAAAAAATTAGCTGGAATGGGCATTATGGGACTGCCTTTTCCTGAGGAATTCGGCGGGGGAGGAGCAGATACAGTCAGCTTTGCGATTGTAACCGAAGAGCTAAGCCGAGCATGCGGCTCGACAGGGATTACCTATTCTGCTCATATTTCTTTAGGAGGGGCACCACTAAATTTATTTGGCACCAAGGAGCAAAAGTTAAAATATCTAACTCCGATTTGTACTGGGGAATCATTTGGTGCGTTTGGGCTTACAGAGCCTAACGCTGGATCTGATGCTGGCGGGACTAGAACATCTGCACGTGAAGAAGACGGTATGTTTGTCATAAACGGAAATAAATGTTTTATTACAAATGCTAGTTATGCGAAGCACCTTTCGTTAACGGCCATTACAGGAGAAAAGGACGGAAAAAAAGAAATAAGTGCAATTATTGTTCCAACTAGTACAGATGGATTCTCTATTATTGATAACTATGAGAAAATGGGCCTGCATTCATCAAATACAACCGAATTAGTGTTAGAGGATGTACGAGTGCCTGTTGAGAACCTTTTAGGCAAGCGTGGAGAGGGTTTTAAACAGTTTTTAATAACGTTAGACGGTGGTCGTATAGGAATTGGTGCGATGGCTGTAGGAATTGCTCAGGGGGCTTATGAAAAAGCTTTAGCCTATGCAAAGGAAAGGAGACAGTTTGGGAAGTCTATTTCCTCTTTCCAAGCTATACAGTTTAAGCTTGCTGATATGGCCATGAAGATCGAATTGGCCCGGAATATGGTGTATAAGGCAGCCTGGTTAAAGGATCAGGGAAGACCATTTTCAAAGGAGTCAGCAATGTGTAAACTCTATGCATCAGAAATTTGCATGGAAGTGACTGACCAAGCTGTTCAAATTCATGGCGGTTATGGTTATATGAAAGAATATCATGTGGAGCGAATGATGAGAGATGCAAAGCTGCTTGAAATTGGCGAAGGTACTTCAGAGGTCCAAAGAATGGTCATTTCAAGGTTAATTGGATGTTAATAAGATAAAAGAGTGAAATTTAGAACAGGCTAAATTAGAAAATTTTACAAATTTAGCCTGTTTTCTTTTTTTTATGAAGATTATAGTGATAAAATAAGTTTAGGGCTTTTCCTTCTGTTCTTTTTCGAGTAAAATAGTAGTTGTTTGCAGACTATTTTCATATTTACTGACGTTCGTACATAAGGGAGGTAATATCATGAAGCGAAATCCGGTTATTCCTTACGTTCTTATCATGGCTTTTGGAATTGTGCTGATGCTAATTTTGTCTTTCAAAGGTCTTGGTGATAGTAAAGAAATTGCGAAGGATAAAGGAGAAGGCACTGAGAAAACTGAGGTTGCCGCATCAAAGCCTGAGGACATTTACAAGCAATCTTGTATTGGTTGTCATGGCGATCAGTACCAAGGGGTTGTAGGACCATCACTTAAAGGTGTAGGCAGCAAGTATTCTAAAGAAGAAATTATGACCTTTGTAACAAAAGGTAAGGGTACAGGTATGCCAGCAGGACTTGTTCCAGAAGAACAAGCAGCTGCAATGGCAGACTGGTTAGCAACAATAAAATAAGTAAAAAAGGTCCTTTGCATCTGTAAAGGACTTTTTTTATACTAAAACGAAAAGCGGAAGGGCCTTGATCAGGGGCGACGGGCATAAGACGAGCCGGCGAGAAGGTTGTTCTTTAACCTTCTTGACGGATTGGCTTACGACCCCGAGCCCCTAGGCACTGGAGCTGGACAATTCTCAAAGTTCAATGTTTTGGATTTAATAATTTTTATTAAAGTGGTGGTATGATTGAATACAGATAAATTATCAGCTAGGTTAGCAGCGGTTGCCAAATATGTCCCAAGTGGGGCGAGGGTTGCTGATATTGGCTCAGACCATGCATATTTACCTTGTTTCCTAGCGAAAAACAAAGGGATATCATTTGGAATTGCAGGTGAAGTTGCAGTAGGTCCATTTCAATTAGCTGAAAGAAATGTATTAGCAGAAGGATTGACGGATATCATTTCGGTGCGAATGGGTGATGGTCTAGAGGTTATTGAAGATGGAGAAGTCGATTGTATTACTATCGCTGGTATGGGCGGGGCTTTAATTGCGAGTATTTTAGAGAATGGTAAAGAAAAGTTAACCTCAGTCAAGCGCCTTGTCTTACAGCCCAATATTAATGCTATTTCCATTAGGCAATGGTTTATAGAAAATCATTGGGAGCTTATTGCGGAAGAAATACTTGAAGAAGATGGGAAAATATACGAAATATTAATCGGAGAAAAGGGCGACCCGTATAAGCCGTATAATAAAAATCAAGATTTAGGGCTATTAGTTGGACCTTTCCTTGTTGAAGAACTGGATGAGACTTTTAAGAAAAAATGGACGGCAGAACTGAATAACTGGAAACGTATATATAAGGCACTAGAAAATGCAGCACAATCTCCTGAAACGGAAGATAAAAAGCAAGAAATTATTGGCAAAATTCAGCTTGTAAAGGAGGTTTTAATGGATGAAAATTCCTAATGGTCATGAAGTCATTCAATTGTTTGAACAGTTTTCACCAAAAGGATTGGCGATGGAGGGTGATAAGATTGGATTACAAGTCGGTCGTTTAAATAAAAAAGTAGAGCGAATCATGATTGCACTCGATGTCCTTGAAAATGTTATCGATGAGGCGATTGCAAAAGATGTCCAACTCATTATCGCTCATCATCCGATTATTTATCGTCCCCTTAAGAATTTATTAACGGAATCCGTTCAGGGGAAAATCATTGAAAAATTATTGAAACACGATATTGCTGTTTACGCAGCGCATACGAATCTTGACATAGCAACAGGCGGGGTAAATGATCTGCTTGCAGAAGCACTAGAGCTGGAAAGTACAGAGGTTCTAGTACCTACATTCGAAACTAATCTTAAGAAATTAGTTGTTTTTGTTCCAGTCAGTCATGCAGAGGATCTCAGGAAGGTTCTTGGAAATGCAGGTGCAGGATTTATTGGGAACTACAGCCATTGTTCATTTTCCGGAAGTGGTACGGGACGATTCTTACCAGGAGAAAATACGACTCCATTTCTTGGTGAAACAGGCCGTTTAGAAGAAGTGGAGGAAGTGAGGATTGAGACGATTGTCCCAGAATCTATTCTCAAAAAGACAATAACGGCCATGATCAAAGCCCATCCATATGAAGAAGTGGCCTATGATGTCTATCCACTTGAAAACAAAGGAGAAGTACTCGGTCTTGGACGTATCGGAAAAGTTCCTGAAATGACATTAGAAGAATTTGCGGAAAAAGTTAAAAAGACATTAGAAGTTTCTCATGTCCGAGTGGTTGGGGATTTGTCTTCAAAAGTTAAAAAGGTAGCTGTGTTAGGCGGAGATGGAAATAAATACTTTATGAATGCCAAGTTTCAAGGGGCAGATGTATATGTTACGGGGGATATTTATTATCACACCGCACATGATGCAATGATGCAAGGCTTGAATATGATTGATCCAGGTCATAATGTTGAAAAAGTAATGAAAAAAGGGTTAACAACAGTTCTACAGAAGATGTGCCATGATTCAGGTTTTGAAGTGGAGATTTTTCCTTCTGCTGAAAATACCGATCCATTCCAATTTATATAAAAGAAAAGAACCGGTCATGTAGACTCGGTTCTTTCGATTATTTTTAGGTTTATAATTTTTTTACCTTTGGGAGAATTCTGCTCAGCTGAACTTTTTTGCGGCGGTCCCATGTAACTTCATTATTTGGATCAAATTGCTCCAGGAATGTAATAACTTCTTTTGTTATTGGTGTCGGAGTGGAAGCTCCTGATGTGACGGCAACGTTTTTCGCGTTTTTAATCCAATCAATTTCTAACTCGGTTATATCAGCAATTCGATACGCTTTTGTTCCGGCGATTTCTTCTGAAACTTGTGCAAGACGATTGGAATTATTACTCTTCGGATCACCGACAACAATCGTTACATCTGCTTCTGTTGCTTGTTCAGCAACTGCTTCTTGGCGAATTTGTGTTGCATGGCAAATTTCATTATAGACTTCAACATGTGGATATTTTTCCTGAACTTTTTTCATCGTATCGGATACATCCCATTGACTCATTGTTGTCTGATTAGTGACTAACAATTTGTTACTGTCAATTGTTAAGAGCTCTACATCTTGTGGAGTTTCAACCAAATGTACCATTTCAGGTGCGACCCCAACGGCGCCCTCAGGCTCAGGATGGCCTTTTTTTCCTATATAGATGACTTGATATCCTTGTTTTGTTTTTTCTTCAATTAGATCATGGGTTCTAGTTACATCTGGACAGGTAGCGTCTATCGTTACTAGTCCTTTCTTTTTAGCTAACTCTCTTACTTCAGGCGATATTCCATGGGCCGTAAATATTACGGTTCCTGTGTCTACTTTATCGAGAATATCCTTGCGATTTTTTCCATCTAGGGTAATAATCCCTTCTTCCTCGAACGCATCAGTAACATGTTTATTGTGAACAATCATCCCTAATATGTATATAGGGCGAGGCAATGTTTTATCTAAAGCGGCATTACGTGCAATTACCATTGCATCAACAACACCGTAGCAATAGCCTCGTGGTGAAATTTTGATGATTTGCATATTAAAAGTCCCCCTAAAAAAGACATTGATTCATAGTTTTATGTATTTATTATATAAAACTAATAGATATAATACAAAGATACATTTTTCCTTAACAGTTTTAGGAAAAAAAGAATGCTGTTGCCAGCATCCTTCATTTAAATATACATTTTAGGAATGGAAGATCCCTTTTGGGAAGAAGTTTTTCGTGAAGAAACTGGCTGTTGATGGTTCTTGCGTTTGACCTTTTTTTGGGTACTTTTATTTTCAGATACGTCATGAGAAGATGATTCTTCTGAGGCTGCTTCGGTTTGTTGGCTATTTTTGTCTGAGGCCGCATCCGTATCCTTTGTGGCATTTTTAAATCCTTTATAAATTTTCCACATGGCAGGGAGATTTTTAATCATTGGTCCATATTGTTGGACCATTGGACCGAGGGATTGGGCTGTTTTTAGTACCTGCTGGGTATTATTTAACATGCTTGTTAAGCCGCCGGGGCTACTTAACGATTGAAGCAGACCTCCACCTCCGGATGCAGCTTTGCCAGCTGATTGCATTCCCATAAAGCCGCCTGCTTGGTTGCTTCTTCCAAATAATTTCGAAAGAATTCCACCGCCCCGTGTATTCATCTGATTCGGTCTTCCCATCATTTGTCCCATCATTGGGTTGAATCCTCCTCCAAATTGGTTGGATGAGGGCCCCATCATTGGGCTCCTGCTGCCAAAAGGGTTAAATCCGGGATTCATCATCTGATTATTCCGCCCGAATGGCCCAGGTCCCATTCCCCCTTGCATTGGCATTCTAGATCTTGGTTGCATATCTTAGCCTCCTTTCAAATTGCCTCATGCTTTAAATTATGCATTTATCCTAATTTGGTTTAGGTATTATGCACAGGACAAAGACTAAATTTAGTTGTTTAAAAGTTAGCAGAAGGTAGAAAATGATATTAAAATGAAAGATAACTGGAGTTTTGAAGGAATATTGACTATAATTGCATGATGGAATAAAAAGTGTTAATCATGCTGAAATAAGAAAAACTAATTCAAAGTTTTAATATAAGGAGAAACAATATGAAAGAAAATCGTTTTGATCGTTTTACGTTTCAACCATTTATTATAGAAGCTATTAAAGGATTCGGTTTTACCAATCCGACTGAAATTCAAGAGCGCATGATCCCGGTTGCTTTAAAGGGAGAAAGTGCAATTGGCCAATCTCAAACAGGGACGGGGAAAACCCTCGCTTTTGTCCTGCCTATTCTTGAAAAAATTGATCCGAAACGCTCGGAAGTACAGGCTGTCATAACTGCACCTACCAGAGAACTAGCCTCGCAAATTTACCATCAAATTCTAAAAATAACCGAACACTGCAACCCAGAGCAAGCGATAATGACTAGATGCTACATTGGGGGAACAGACAAGCAGCGAACAATTGAAAAATTAAAAGTCCAACCACATATTGTTGTCGGGACTCCTGGAAGAATCAAGGACCTGATGAGTGATAAGGCGTTATTTGTTCATACTGCGGAAATACTGGTGGTCGATGAAGCAGACATGATGTTAGACATGGGATTTATTGAGGATTTGGACAGAGTGGCTGGAAAAATGCCTGAAAATCTGCAAATGCTTGTTTTCTCAGCAACAATCCCTGAAAAATTAAAACCTTTCCTTAAAAAGTATATGGAAAATCCGAAAACAATTCAAATTGAACCGAAAAGAAGGTCAGCAGAAAATCTAGAGCACTACCTCCTTCCTTCAAGACATCGGAGTAAGAAGCAGCTGGTTCATGATGCACTTGTTGCTTACAATCCCTATTTAGCGATTGTGTTTACAAATACTAAAAAAATGGCTGAAGAGGTCGCTTACTTTTTAAATGAAAAAGGATTAAAGGTTGGCCGAGTTCATGGTGATTTAAACCCGCGTGAACGAAAACAAATGATGAAACAAATACAGGATTTAGAGTACCAATATATAGTTGCGACGGACCTTGCTTCACGAGGAATTGATATTGAAGGGATCAGCCATATCATCAATTATGAGCTTCCTACAGACTTAGATTTTTATATCCATCGCGTCGGGCGAACTGCTCGTGCCGGATATTCTGGGATTGCACTGACAATCTATGAAGCATCAGATGAGGATGCGTTAAATCGATTAGAGAAAATGGGGATACAATTTAATTACGTTGATCTTAAAAATAACGAACTTGTGAAAATTGATGAGCGTAATAAGCGGAAGACCCGTGTAAGACAAGAGGATAAGGCCGATCAAAAAGCCAAATCAATGGTAAAGAAACCAACCAAAGTGAAGCCTGGTTATAAAAAGAAAATGCAGTGGGAAATGGATAAAATAAAAAAACGAGAACGAAGAATCGAACAAAGAAAAAAATAATGGAAGCAGGGAGAGAAAAGTCATGCTGAAATTAGGATCGCATGTATCAATGAGTGGAAAGGGCATGCTTCTTGCAGCAAGTGAAGAAGCAGTTTCCTATGGTGCAAACACGTTTATGGTTTATACAGGAGCACCGCAAAATACAAGAAGAAAAAAAATAGAGGACCTTAATATTGAAGCTGGACGCAGACATATGGAGCAAAACGGTATTTCTGAAATTATTGTCCATGCTCCATATATCATCAATATTGGAAACACAACTAACCCAGATACATTTGAATTGGGTGTCAGGTTTCTTCGATCAGAAATTGAACGAACCGAAGCAATCGGAGCAAAGCAAATTGTCTTACATCCAGGAGCACATGTTAGTGCTGGAACGGAAGCGGGCATTAAAAAAATTATCGAAGGATTAAACGAAGTTCTAACAGGGAAAGAGCAAGTGCAAATTGCCTTGGAAACGATGGCAGGGAAGGGCTCTGAATGTGGTAAATCGTTCGAGGAAATAGCCATGATTATGGACGGTGTCAACTATAGTGATAAGCTATCCGTTTGCTTTGATACTTGTCATACCCATGATGCGGGTTATAATATTGTCGAGGATTTCGATGGAGTTTTAAATGATTTTGATAAAATTATTGGCGTGGACAAACTGAAGGTCTTGCATATTAATGATAGTAAGAATGCTGTCGGGATGAGAAAGGACAGACATGAAAATATCGGTTTTGGCCATATCGGCTTCAAGGCACTTAATTATATCGTCCACCATCCACAACTTTCAGATGTTCCTAAAATTTTAGAAACTCCATTTGTGGGTGAAGATAAGAATAATAAAAAAGCACCCTATAAATATGAAATCAATATGCTTCGTGAGCAGAAGTTTGATGAGAATTTGCTGAATCTAATCATGGAATCATAAGGAAAAAAGCTGTGAGAAGTCACAGCTTTTTACTTTTTGGCCAGTTGCATAAATAATTTATTTACTTCTCGCGCGGTTGTAGGACCAGCAGTTTTGGCAATTTCTTTTACTAATTGAGCCCTTTGTGAATCATCAAAAATATTAACATTTTTCCCTCTTAAGTATTCCGCAATTTTCGCAGCTTGCTGCTTAGTCACAGAGATATTAAACTGTTCTGCATATTTTAGCAGTTCTTCAGCGGTTATCGTATTGATTTTATGATTGATGATGCTCTGAAAAATTGTCACACTCACCACTCCTCACCTTAATGTATGATGAAGTTCCCAGAGTGTGATTACAGATTTTTTGAAACAACTAACTAACTTTAGTGTTATTGGCTTTACAATCAATCAGACCTATTGTATACTACTTGAGTTAAATCGGAATGATTCTTATAATTAAAAGGTGATGTGCAATTTATGCAATCAATTATTGAAATAAAAAAACTTTTTTACCGTTATGAAAAAGATGCGGTTTTGGAGGATATCAATATTATTGTTCCTCATGGTTCTTTCTTAGCGATTGTCGGGCCTAATGGTTCTGGTAAATCAACACTTTTGAAGTTAATCTTAGGTTTATTAAAGCCGCAAAAAGGGGAAATTTATTTATTTGGCCAGGAAATTAATAAATTTAAGGATTGGCAAAAAATTGGCTATGTTTCTCAAAAGGCTAATTCCTTCAACACTGGTTTTCCGGCAACTGTATCGGAAGTGGTCGAGAGTGGTTTGACGAAAAAGCTAGGAATGTTTAAGTTTTTTAAAAAGGAGCATGCTCAAAAAGTTCGCGATGCCTTGGATGCAGTTGGGATGACTAAGTTCAGTAACAGAAATATTGGCGAACTCTCTGGAGGTCAACAACAAAGAGTTTTTATTGCCCGAGCCCTAGTTAGTGAACCGAGCCTCCTTATTCTTGATGAACCCACCGTAGGCGTAGATGCGGAGAATGTAAGTAATTTTTATCAAATGCTTGGTGAATTAAATAAAAATCGTGAAATTACCCTTCTATTGGTTACACATGATATTGGAACAATCTCGGATAAAGTTTCACATGTAGCCTGCTTAAATAAACATTTGCATTTTCATGGAGAAACAAACGAATTTGAACAACTCCGAGCGGATGATATGTCTAAAGCCTATGGGCACGATGTTCACCTGCTAGCCCATCATCATGAGCACGGAGGCGTTATAAGATGATTCAAGGAATTTTCCATTATGAATTTTTACAAAATGCCTTTTTAACTGGGATGATGATCGGGATTATTGCCCCGTTATTAGGAGTGTTTGTTGTTGTCAGGAGATTATCATTAATAGCAGATGCCCTAAGCCATGTAACATTAGCCGGGATAGCAGCTAGTTTGCTTGTAGAAAGAAATGTGGCCATGATGGCGGGTTTAAATCCACTGTACTTAGGAATGGTTTTTTCAGTGGGAGGATCACTATTCATTGAGAAACTAAGAAGTGTTTATAAGCACTACCAAGAACTTGCGATTCCAATTATCCTTTCGAGCGGGATTGGCTTAGGTGTCATATTTATCTCACTTGCCAATGGCTTTAATACTGACTTATTCAGTTATTTGTTCGGCAGTGTCTCCGCCGTTAGCAGAACTGATTTATGGGTCGTGTTTATAATTGGAATTTTAGTGATTCTGGTGATTATCTTATTATATAAAGAACTGTTTTTACTTTCTTTTGATGAGGAACATGCCAAAGCCTCCGGTATTGCAGCAAAAAGTATTCATTTCATTTTTATTGTCATGGTAGCCTTGGTGATCGCGGCATCGATGAGAATTGTTGGGATTTTGTTGGTGTCATCACTAATGACATTACCTGTTGCTGCCAGCATTCGGATCGCGAGAGGATTTAAGCAAACCATTTTCTTATCTGTTTTGTTTGGCGAAGTTTCAGTTCTAGGCGGCTTGTTTACAGCTTACTACCTAGATTTGGCTCCCGGAGGAACAATCGTAATGATTGCCGTTCTCATCTTAATTATCTCCATCTTTTACAAAAAATTATTAATTCATAAGGGGGGGGCAGCCTGGTGAACGTTGATGAAGCGATACAATATTTAAAAGAAAAGGGATTTAAACAAACAGGTAAAAGAGAAGATATGCTGCAATTGTTTGCAGAAAGTGATAAATATTTAACGGCTAAGGACGTATTGGATCACCTCAAAGATGATTACCCTGGTCTGAGTTTTGATACGATATATCGGAATCTCTCTTTATTTGTTAATATGGGAATTCTAGAGATGACTGAATTATCAGGTGAAAAGCACTTCCGTTTTTCTTGTTCAAGGCAGCACCATCATCATCATTTCATTTGTTTGACTTGTGGAAAAACGAAAGAAATTGATACCTGCCCAATGCAAGATCTAAGTGAAAATTTAAAAGGATACGACATTTCCGGTCATAAATTCGAGATTTACGGTCTTTGTCCTGAGTGTCATTAAAAAACAGCTTGTGAAATTCACAAGCTGTTTTTTTATAGGTATTGTTAGAACGTTTGTACCAATGGGCGACTTTCCTTCATCCAATGTTCTACCCAATTCTTTGCTTCATTCCAGTTATTAACACGAATTACCCCATTTGGAATGGGGTCTTGATTATACGGCGTATCAAATAAAATGACTGGGATCTTACACTCTTCATGTATCATAACCGCATTATCATGCTTATCCTCAAAAAAGATATCTAAGCGATGCTTTTTAACGGATGCGACTTTGTCATGTGAGCCAATTAATTCAATGTGATCAAAGGTTAAGCCATTATTAATAAACCATTTAATGGTAATATCAAGCAAATGAGAACTGCGAGCACTGATAAAAAACAATTCATGCTGATTTTCCCATTTTTTAAGGACATGTTCTGCTCCATTCGCAAGTGGGGAATTGGCGTAAATAACCGGTTCGTTTGCTGTAAACCATTCAGCAAACACCTTTTCAGAGACATTTACGTATGGAGTATATTCATATTGGGTAACGTCCTCATACGATATGTTCAGTCCAAATGCTTTATTAATAACAGGTAGGATGGATGATTTTGGGCACGTTACGGTTCCATCGATATCGATGCCAAATCTTTTTTTCATGTGTAGACTCACTTTCCTATTTCTTTTCCGTATTTCTTTATATTTTACCAAAGTATTGGGTTCAATAAAGTAACTATTTACAATTAATTTTTTAAGAATAGAAATAAAAAACTATTTTAGGCAAACATTGACATACTAAAATTGATTCTAAAGCAAACAATAATTAATGCTCCTATTACTGAAAGTGAGGGATTAGGATGGCAGACGAAAGAGACACGAAAGTGCAAGAGGCTCTTCAAAGCTCAACAATTGGTCAAGATATACCCAATTCTCCTGCTTCATTTAGGGAGGAAACCGCATCAGAATTTACTGAACCTATTAAGGCTCACTACACTTTGAAAAAAGATGAGTCTACGCCAAGGATTGGTGCTTCGGTTCCGATACATTCTTCTGAATATAGGGAAGAGACAGCTGCAGAGATTGCTGCACCTGCTCCCCTTGTTCGCAGAAAGGAACACGATGGGGTAAGGGAAAAAGCTGCTGGTGGTACTGGTATCGGGACGCTTGCGTTAGTGCTTTCGATTTTATCACTATTTGTTATGCCAATACTTTTTGGTGCTGCAGGGATTGTGTTAGGCTTCGTTGCCAGAAGAAGAGGAGCCAATGGTTTAGGTGCTTGGGCAATTGGTATCGGTGCAATTTCAATTGTAATCGGTATCTTTATTCTCCCGTTCTTTTAATGTAAACCTGCAGAGGAGCAAAAAGAAACCCGGTGATTTATACCGGGTTTCTTCGTGTTATTGAATGACCTTTTCTTCTTCTGCTTTTTTTTGGAAGTACTCCTCGGCAATTTGATCGATTTCCTTTTTCAATTCCTCTACTAATTGCGCTTCAGGAACTTTGCGGACAATCTCACCCTTCCTGAATAGTAACCCTTCACCACGAGCACCAGCAATTCCAATATCAGCTTCGCGTGCCTCGCCAGGACCGTTAACAGCACAGCCTAATACCGCTACTTTAATCGGTGCTTTAATTTTTTCAATGTATTCTTCCACTTCATTTGCAATACTGATTAAATCAATTTCAATCCGGCCGCAAGTCGGGCATGAGATCAATGTGGCAGCGTTAGAAGAAAGTCCAAAAACTTTTAACAGTTCTCTGGCAACCTTTACTTCTTGAACAGGATCCGCGCTTAAGGAAACGCGAAGTGTGTTCCCGATCCCTTTGTGTAAAATAGCACCTAAACCAGCGGCGCTTTTTATACTGCCAGCAAAAAGAGTGCCTGATTCCGTAATCCCAAGATGGAGGGGATAATCGAATGCTCGAGATGCCTTTTCATACGCTTCAATCGCAAGATTAACATCAGATGCTTTCATGGATACAATAATGTCATGAAAATCTAAATCCTCAAGAATTTTAATATGGTGGAGTGCACTCTCAACCATGCCATCGGCTGTTGGATAACCATATTTCTCTAATATTCTCTTCTCGAGCGAACCTGCATTGACACCAATCCGGATTGGAATACCACGTTCTTTTGCAGCCTTTACAACTGCTTCTACCTTTTCACGTTTACCAATATTTCCTGGATTGATTCTAATTTTATCTGCTCCGCCTTCAATAGCTTTCAGAGCCAATTTATAATCAAAATGAATGTCAACGACAAGTGGTATGTTAATTCTTTTCTTAATTTCAGATATAGCATTTGCCGCGCGTTCATCAGGACAAGCCACCCGCACGATCTGGCAGCCCGCTTCTTCAAGACGTTTTATTTCAGCAACAGTTGCTTCCACATCATGTGTTTTTGTTGTAGTCATACTTTGGATAAATAATTCGTTACTCCCGCCAATTGTTAAGTTACCTACTTTAATTGGCCGGGTCTTTGTGCGATGTATTATTTCACTCACGTGTAATTCGCTCCTTCAAAATGGGATTCGAATATGGTATTAAAAAACAATCCGCCTTTTATTTTATCAGCCTTTCACTATTTTTGACAATAATAAGCATTATCCTCTTTATTTTGAGTAATCAGGGAAATGATATGTAGAGCCAATTTGAATTTTTTCTGGTGTTTCCCCGGGGTTTAGTTTTCGGAAGTCCTGAATTAAGTCAGTGATCGAGACAGGAAGTGGTTTATCCAGTTGATGTTCGACAATTGATATTACGGTTGCTCCGGGTTCCACTTTTGCTTCAAAGGAAGGCAGGTCTGATTTCACCTGCAGTTTGGGTGCCTCGACTTTAGCGTCGACCTGCTGTGTTAGTGAAGAGGGGAGAGTACCAACAGTTAAGTCAATATAGATGACGTATATAATTAAAACGGCTAATAAGAAACCAAATAATTTTTTCATCGGACAAGCCTCCAAATAGGACAGTTTGTACATTGGTATGCTTGTCCAATGGTAAAAAGAACGAGTTTATAAAAAAAACGCCCGCAATGGGCGAATTTTAGTTTACTTTTTTGGGTTTCGGAATTTCCTTTATTGCTAAAGATAATACAATGATTACGACAAACCAATTTATCATAAAGCTGCTGGGAACCGTTGTTTTAATCGCAGCCATGATGGTGAAAAACAGGGTGGGCAACGTTTCACTGTATGCGGCCATTCTCCACAACTGCCGGTAATTAAGATTTCTTCCAAAAAGATTTTTAAGTAACAATCCTATCAATGCCAATACTGTGACTTCAATAAAACTGCCAGCACTTGCAAATAAGTAAATAAATAATGCTCCAACAGGGATGATGATCCATTTCATACCGCTAATTCCGTTAATAAAATTGACGAAGTCACCCTTTGTGATGGCTAATCCTTCTAACATTGAATAGGGATATGTTTCAACTCTGCCCCCTGCTGCAAATACAAATTGATCCTCCAATAATGCAAAAGCGTTACCTTCATCCTCAACATCAGTATCAGAAACAGCACCTGTTGGGTCGAGAATGATTGTAAAGTCATCTCTATTTATCGTAATTGGAACCTTGGTATCCGCAGTTAAATGTCCATCTTCAATAGAAAAATCAGGTAATTTATCATTGATTATTGTATCTGCACTTTCCAGTCCAGTGGTAACAGCTGTGCTTAAATAAATAACGGAAGGGAGAATCGAAATAAAAGTTAAGAAAAAGACATATAGAATTGTCTTTCCAATTCCTTGAAACCGAAACAAGGCAATATCCTTTGGGGAATAGATACTTTTATAAAGTTGTTTAAAAATATTCATAATGACCACCTTTACACATAAATACAAATAAATGCTTCAGCATCTATTGTATCTTTAGTAAGGGTTATATACAAGAATGATACCATTTATAAAAAATTTGAAACCGTTCATAAGATTATTCGTATGAAGGAATGTATACATGTAATAATATCAACAAGTTATGAGGGATGAGTAGAATGGAAATGGTATATTGGGGTATCGTCATATTATTATTTATCGTCGCGTTTGTAGGTCTTGTTTATCCAATCATTCCAAGTGTATTGTTTTTATTAGCTGGGTTTTTATTATATGGTGTGTTTTTTAGTTTTGAACCCTTTCGATGGTATTTTTGGTTGATACAAGGTTTGTTTATCGTCCTTCTTTTTATTGCTGATTACATTGCCAATATGATTGGAATTAAAAAATATGGTGGTTCTAAGGCGGGTGTCTGGGGGAGTACGATTGGAATTTTGGTTGGCCCATTTGTTATTCCTTTTTTAGGAATTCTCATTGGTCCATTTATCGGGGCCATAGCAGCAGAATTAATTTTTAACAAAAGAAGTTTCACGGAGAGCCTAAAAGTTGGATTTGGGTCAGTGATTGGCTTCATAAGTAGTGTTATCACGAAAACTATTATTCAAATCATCATGGTCATCTTTTTTTTCATCGTCGTACTTAAATAGAAAAAAGCCATGCCATGCTTTAGAGATCATTAATGATTTTATAACCCTGTTGATTGTAGTGGAAGGCGGCGAAGACTCCTGCGGGAGTACGGGGCAGGGGAGACCCCGCAGACGCTGAAAGCGGCGAGGAGGCTCCCCGGCACGCCCGCGGAAAGCGAAGCCGCCTGGAACGGAAATCAACAGACTAGTTTAATGTAGCCAAACAAAAAAGACTGTCGATTTAAAACCCGAAATCCTTCGGATTTGATGACAGTCTGAAAAGCCACCTAGGTGGCTTTTTTTCAATTAATTCAATCCACAAATTTCAAAGGAGCAGTTTTGGCAGTCGACTTCTTCTTTTAAGTAGTTTAGTTTTTTTACGGTAAACTTCTGATTATCATAGGAGATAATCTTCTTTTCGCGCAGATCTTTTAATGAGCGTTGAATTACTTCACGTGTTCCAAATGTTAAATTAGCCAGTTCCTGATGTGTTAATGGAAGGTCAATTAGAATACCTTCTTCTGTTTTTATCCCATATGAATTGCATAAGCGAATAAGGATCGAATATAAACCGCCTTTTTTTCCATTCATAATGAGGTCCTGACATTTCATCTGTGCTTTTAAATAACCTGTACTTAACCATGTAACAAAAGAATTCATTGCCTCAGGGTCTGTTAAAATGAAATCTTCAAATTGCTCTTTTCTTATTAGTATCATTTCACACTCAGTTAGTGTTTTTGCGTAAAATTGATAATGAGGATTTTCCTTGAAAAGTTGGTACTCTACAATTAATTCTTGATCGTTTAAGATTTTTAAGATAAAATCTTTGCCGCGTAAATGAACTCTTCCAATTGAAATGCTCCCTTTAAGTAATAAATAAACATACTGAGCAGCATCTTTTTCTTGAAAAAGGATTGAACCGGCTTTTATTTTTTGAATAGGTTCTTTTTTTTGAAAAAAGGCAACTAATAAATTATATATAGAAGAACGGTTTAATTGCATAGAAAATCACTCCTTATCTACCACTTCCCTTTGATTTAAATAGATAATTTATTAAGTGTCAATATGGCTATTACAGGATTTAGAAGTGACAAAAGTTGGATATGACAAAAATCGTTGACAGATTGCCCTTTAGGTAAAAGGTGACAATTTTTCGAAAAATTACGAATGGATGGGCTTCAATACATATTTTTGAATAATATCCAACTGAACGGGAATGGTAAATATGTTAAGAACCTAAGCATTTTATTTGATACAAATAACCAACTTTGGTATCTTAAGGAGGAAAGCTTTAGAAATATTCGAAATTCTAAAGCCGATAAAATCACTTATACATAGGAGGAATTAAAATGGCATTTGAATTACCACAATTACCTTATGCAGAAAACGCACTTGAACCACATATTGACAAAGAAACTATGAATATTCACCACACAAGACACCATAACACATATGTAACAAATTTAAATAACGCTTTAGCTGGTAATGAAGAATTACTTTCTAAATCAGTTGAAGAAGTTATTGCTAATTTGGATGCGGTTCCAGAGGCTGTTCGTACAGCAGTTCGTAACAATGGCGGCGGACACGCTAACCATTCTTTATTCTGGCAAATCCTTTCTCCAAATGGCGGCGGTGCACCAACAGGTGAATTAGCTGACGCAATCAGCAGTAAATTTGGCAGCTTCGAAAACTTTAAAGAAGAATTTGCTAAAGCAGCAACTACTCGTTTCGGATCTGGTTGGGCATGGTTATCTGTAAACAATGGTGAGTTAGAAGTTTCTAGTACACCAAACCAAGATTCTCCATTAATGGAAGGCAAAACTCCAATTCTAGGTCTTGATGTTTGGGAGCATGCTTACTACTTAAACTATCAAAACAAACGCCCAGACTATATTTCCGCTTTCTGGAATGTAGTAAATTGGGATGAAGTTTCAAACCGCTACAGCCAAGCTAAATAATAATGATAATGAAAAAAGGCAGCCCAAGGGTTGTCTTTTTTTGTGAATAAGAAAAACTAGCTTGTTAAAGACTACCCATAAGATAAAAGGGGAGTTTTTGATGGCAAAAAAAATTAAGATTCTGGGTGATGTTACACTTACAAAAGATTTATTACTATTGCTGGTTATTGGAGGGCTATACTCATTAAGTATTGCTTTGTCTAACACCTTTGTTAATATTTATCTTTGGAAACAGACGGGGAAATACTCGGATATCGCCTTCTTTAACCTTTCGACCGTGATTCTACAATTGCTGACATTTATCTTAGCAGGACGATGGGCGAAAAAAATTGACAGGGTAATTGTGCTTAGGATTGGGGTTATTTTTTTAGCTTTATTTTATGTATTGGTTTTAGTGTTTGGTACAAATGCTTCAACCTATTTACTTCTTTTAGGAAGTTTTTTAGGAGTAGGGTATGGTTTTTATTGGCTTGCCTACAATGTATTAACATTTGAAATAACTGAACCAGATACTCGAGATTTTTTTAATGGTTTTTTAGGGATATTATCATCTGCAGGGGGGATGATTGGCCCCATCGCTGCAGGTATCATTATTACCAAATTTGAAAAATATACTGGCTACACGATTGTTTTTGGACTATCACTTGCTTTATTTGCACTGGCGGTTTTTATGAGTTTTTCATTGAAACCACGACCGTCATCAGGCAGTTATTGCTTCATGAAAATTGTAAATGAAAGAAAACAAAATGAAAATTGGCGTTTAATTACAAATGCTAACTTCTTTCAGGGCTTGAGGGAAGGTACCTTTGCCTTTGTTATCTCTGTTTTTGTTTACCTTTCAACGGGAAGTGAAATGTCTCTTGGGACATTCGGTCTTCTTAATTCAGGAGTATCATTCGTAGCGTATTATTTTGCTTCACGTTTAATAAAACAAAAAAATCGAAAAAAAGCCATTCTTATTGGAGGGATTATTTTATATGCATCTGTTCTGTTAATTGTTTGGGACGTTAGTTTTGTCAAATTACTTATCTATGGCGGGATGATTGCAATCGCTTATCCGCTTTTACTCGTGCCATATATGTCGACTACATACGATGTTATTGGAACCGGATGGAAGGCTGCGGAAATGAGAATTGAATATATTGTTGTTCGTGAAATATACTTGAATCTGGGCAGGATCATTTCTATCGTATCTTTTTTAGTTGGTATCACTTGGTTCAAAGCTGAGAACAGTATTCCCATTCTCCTTCTCATTTTAGGTGCGGGGCACTCATGCATCTATTTTTTTCTTAAAAGGGTACACTTACCAGCCCCGGAATGCGTTGAGTAAATTATTTACTCAACGCCATTTTTTTCATTGGCATTATTACCTTATAAATTGGTAAGGGTTTTTCATAGAAAAAAGCAGACTTATCCTATAAAATAGAGAAAGTTAAGCTTAAGCCGTGAAAAAGGAAGTGTTTTTACCCCTTGAATAATAAAAAGAAAAAAAAGAAGGAACATGTGCCGTTTCGTTTAAACATGTTATTCTTTGTGGTATTCATACTATTTTCTGTCCTCATTCTTAGACTTGGAGAATTACAAATCGTTTTTGGGGATGATTTTAAACGTGAAATTGAACGGACAGAAGATGTAACAGTCAATAACCCTGTCCCAAGAGGGAAAATGTTTGACCGGAATGGGAAAATTATTGTTGATAATACACCATTGAACGCGATTACTTATACGAAATATCAACAAACAACCCAAGAGGAAATGTTGGAAAGTGCAGCGAAATTGGCAAAAATTATTGACAAAACTGATGATGCAAAAAAAGTCCCTATTCGGGAAAGAAAAGATTATTGGATTACAAAACATCCCGAAGAAGCAAAAGCAAAAATTACTGATAAAGAATGGGCTCTCTATAAACAAAAGAAGTTAGATGATAAGCAAATTTATCAACTTCAGGTGGATCGAGTAACTGATGAAGAAGTGAAAAGTATTGTCGGTGAAGAGCTTGAAACTCTTGCGATCTATAGAGTCTTTAACAGTGGTTATGCCTTAACACCACAAATTGTTAAAAACAAAGACGTTACACCTGAAGAATTTGCGGTGGTCAGCGAAAACCTAGAAAATTTACCTGGTGTTGATACAACAACGGATTGGACGCGAAAGTATGTTTTCGGGAAGACACTAAAGTCAATATTAGGAGATGTTACTACCTCTGAGGCAGGAATTCCCAAAGAGCAATTAGAAAAATATATGGCCCGTGACTATAGCCGTAATGACCGAGTTGGAAAAAGTTATCTTGAATTAAAATACGAAGATGTCTTACATGGTCAAAAGGCAAAAGTGAAAAATGTAACAGATAAAACGGGAAAAATCCTTTCAACAGAAGTTGTTTCAGAAGGTAAAAGAGGTAAAGATCTTGTTTTAACGATTGATATGGATCTTCAGAAGAAGGTAGAAAATATCATCGAAGAAGAAATGTGGAGTGCAAAGCAAAAACCAAATACAGCCCTTCTCGACCGTGCATTTGTCGTTTTGATGGATCCTCATACCGGTGAAGTCTTATCACTGGCTGGAAAACAAATTAGTAAAGATAAAAAAGGTAAAACAGTCATGAATGACTTTGCCGGAGGAAATATTACGACTTCTTACAATGTGGGGTCAGCAGTAAAAGGAGCAACGATTTTAACTGGTTATAAAACAGGGGCCATACAACCAGGCACCACACTACTTGATGAGCCTTTGAGAATTGCTAGTTCTCCTGTAATGTCTTCATGGAGAACATTTGGCCGGATCAATGATTTAAGGGCACTGCAGGTTTCATCCAACGTGTATATGTGGAAAACAGTTATTGCAATGGCGGGTGGACAGTATCGAGCAAATCAACCATTACCACTCGATTATTCAGCCTTTGATACGATGCGGCAGTCATTTAGTCAGTTTGGATTAGGAACGCGAACAGGAATTGACTTGCCTAATGAAATGAGCGGCTTTCCAGGTCCGGAAAGAACGCCTGGTTTACTCCTTTTCCTATCAATTGGTCAGTATGATACGTATACACCAATCCAACTCGCTCAGTATGTCTCCACGATAGCAAATGGCGGGAATCGTATCCAGCCTCATCTAGTGAAGGAAATTCGCGAACCTGTAATGGAAAATAATGAATTGGGTCCGATTGTTGAGGAAATCCAGCCTAAGGTATTAAACCGACTAGATATGAAAGAGTCATGGATCAAGCGGGTCCAAGAAGGTTTTCGAATGGTCATGCAAGTGGGTGATGGGACGGCTGTCAGCTACTTCAAAAGCGCAAAATATAACCCTGCGGGAAAAACGGGTACAGCCGAGGCATTTTATGATGGTTCCGATAAATCAAAACGAGGGACACCTGTAATGAATTTAAGTCTTGTAAGTTTTGCACCGGCAAATGATCCTGAGGTAGCCATGGCTGTTGTCGTCCCATGGGCATATCAAGGAAACAGCGGTCCAAGTATTAATAACCTAATAGGGCGAAGAGTCTTGGATGCTTATTTTGATTTAAAAAAAGAGCGTCAAGAAAAGGATAAAAAATCAACATCTGAACAAAAGGAAGAAACCACAAGTAATAACGAGTAAACTCAACATCCCTAACACCTGTCTCTCAAGTCGGAGACAGGTGTTTTTTTTATTCATGATTTACAAAAACTCAATATTCATTTACATAACCTTTACACAAGATTAAAACTCAGTTAACAGTTTAGCTTTATTCTTATACATGTAAGGCAGAACAAATCAAAAACAAACTTAAATTCACAGGGGGAATTAAACCAATGAAAAGTTATAAAAAAATTGGTCTAACACTTACTCTAGCAGCATTAATGGTACTTGTTGCTGCATGTGGTGGAGGAGCTTCTACTAATAAAAATGAAGGAACTTCTAATAAAGATAGTAAAAATGCTGAACTTTCAGGCTCATTAACTGTTTCAGGTTCCTCTGCGATGCAGCCATTAGTTGCAGCTGCTGCTGAAGAGTTTATGGCTGAAAATCCAAATGTCGATGTTCAGGTAAATGCGGGTGGATCTGGTACAGGCTTATCGCAAGTTGCGGAAGGGTCTGTTCAAATTGGTAACTCTGATGTATTTGCTGAAGAAAAAGAAGGAATCCCTGCTGACCAGCTTGTTGACCATAAAGTAGCTGTTGTGGGCATGACTGCTGCTGTTAACCCTAAAGTTGGTATTAAAGAAATTAAAAAAGCGGATTTAATTAAAGTTTTCACTGGTAAAATTACAAACTGGAAAGAACTTGGCGGTGCTGATCAAAAGATCGTTCTAGTAAACCGTCCAGACTCTTCAGGTACACGTGCAGTATTCAATAAATTCGCCCTTGATGGAGCAACACCTGCGGAAGGTATTACGGAAGACTCATCAAACACAGTTAAAAAGATTATTAATGAAACTGATGGTGCAGTTGGTTACCTTGCATTCTCATACTTCACTGACGATTCTGTCACACCACTAGCGATTGATGGAGTAGAACCAACAGAAGAAAATGTACAATCTGGACATTTCCCGATTTGGGCTTATCAACACTCTTATACAAAGGGCGAGGCAACAGATCTTGCTAAAGCGTTCCTTGACTATTTAATGTCTGATGATATCCAAAACACTTTATTAAAAGAACAAGGATATCTACCTGTCACAAAAATGAAAGTAGAACGCGATGCTGAAGGGAATCAAAAAGACCTATAACAACAGGTTGAAAATAAAAGGGTAAATGCAAGTAGGCGTTTACCCTATTATGACGTATTTTAGGGGTGTTTGGTGCATTATGGAAAAATTAGAACCTGCAAAAGATAGATTATTAAAGTCTAAGAAAAATTGGCTGGATGGGGAAATACGCGGGAGAATTCTCGTTATTCTATGTGCTGTCATAATGATATCTGCAACCATCTCAATTACCATTTTCCTAGGATCAAAAGGGTTACAATCCTTTATAAAAAATGGTGTAAGTCTTATTGAGTTCATAACCAGTACACACTGGAATCCTACAAATCTAGCAAAACCGGAATATGGGGCATTACCGTTTATTTTTGGATCCTTTGCGGTAACCTTTTTATCAGCTTTGGTTGCAGCACCATTAGGGATTGGCGGAGCGATTTTTATGACGGAAATTGCACCCTCATGGGGGAGGAAAATTTTACAGCCTGTCATCGAGCTTTTGGTTGGAATTCCATCGGTTGTTTATGGTTTCATCGGGCTTACAGTATTAGTTCCCTTTATTCGGGAGCATGTGGGCGGACTGGGTTTTAGCTTGCTGTCTGGAACGATTGTTTTATCTATCATGATTTTGCCAACAGTAACAACAATTGCAACAGATGCGATGAGTTCACTGCCTAAAAATCTTCGTGAAGGTTCGTATGCTCTTGGCGCTACTCGCTGGCAGACGATTCGAAAAGTATTAATACCTGCCGCATTACCTACCCTCTTAACTGCTATTGTTCTTGGTATGGCAAGAGCATTTGGAGAGGCTCTTGCGGTACAAATGGTTATTGGTAACGTAAGAGACTTGCCAACAAGTTTATTAGATGCTTCAGCAACCTTAACAACCATTATTACTCTAAACATGGGTCATACAACCTATGGCAGTGTAGAAAATAATACGCTTTGGTCAATGGGCTTAATATTATTAATCATGTCGTTTGCGTTTATTCTCCTCATTCGCTACCTATCATCAAGGAGGAAAATGTAATGAACAGTAAAACTGCAGATCGAATTGCTACAGGCGTATTTATTACCATTGCAATCATAATCATTTCTATTTTAGTTGGCTTATTTTATTATATTTTGGGTAATGGACTTAAACATATTTCTCTTGAATTTTTAACCACTCCATCAAGCAATGTACGTGCTGGTGGGGGCATTCGCGACCAATTATTCAATTCGTTTTATATATTATTTATTACGATGTTAATCGCCCTTCCGTTAGGAATAGGCGGGGGGATCTATATGGCGGAATACGCTAAGCCAGGAAAAATTACTGATATGGTTCGTTCCTGTATAGAAGTTTTAGCTTCGCTGCCATCTATTGTTATTGGGATGTTTGGTTTATTAATGTTCGTTAATTTAACAGGCTGGGGCTACACCATCTTGGGAGGAGCTTTAGCATTAACTGTTTTCAACTTACCGGTAATTGTTCGTGTAAGTGAGGATGCTATTCGTGCAGTCCCGAGAGAGTTGAAAGAAGGAAGTCTAGCATTAGGGATTACTAAGTGGCATACGATAAAAACTGTTTTATTACCAAGTGCTTTTCCGTCTATTTTAACAGGAGCGATTCTTGCTGCAGGGCGTGTATTTGGGGAAGCTGCTGCGCTATTATTTACTGCTGGTCTTTCAACACCAAGACTTGATTACGCAAACTGGAATCCATTTTCCCCTCAATCACCATTAAATATCTTTCGTCCGGCTGAAACGCTTGCTGTTCATATTTGGTCCGTAAACACACAAGGGTTAATACCTGATGTTGAGGAAGTTTCCAATGGGTCAGCTGCTGTTTTAGTTTTATCGGTATTAGTATTTAACTTACTTGCTAGGTGGATTGGAAGTATGATTCATAAGAAAGCTACTGCATCTAAATAAAAGGCGGGGAGATAGAATGGTTACAACTTTTGAGGAAAAGGAAATGGTAAACCAAGCTGTTCGGTCAAACAGTCAATTACAAAATGACTTAATCCTAGAGGTAAATAATTTAGAAATATTCTATGGAGAAAAACGAGCAGTAAATGGAATTTCAATCGATATAGAAAAAAATTCAGTTACTGCTCTAATCGGTCCGTCAGGTTGTGGTAAGTCGACTTTTTTAAGAAGTATTAATCGAATGAATGATCTCATTCCCGGTGCAAGGGCAAAGGGAGAAATCATTTATGAAGATCTTAATATCTTGTCGGAACAAATAGATGTTGTTGCTCTCCGCAAGGAAATTGGGATGGTTTTTCAAAAACCCAACCCGTTTCCAAAATCAATTTATGAAAATATTACGCATGCCCTTAAGTTTGCTGGTATCAAGAAGAAAAGCGAACTGGATGAAATTGTAGAAGAGAGTTTGAAAAAGGCGGCATTATGGGAAGAGGTAAAGGACAGGCTTCATAAATCTGCACTATCCCTTTCAGGCGGGCAGCAGCAGCGTCTTTGCATTGCTAGGACGATTGCTATGAAACCTACAGTCATGCTTCTTGATGAGCCATCATCGGCGCTAGATCCGATATCCAATGCAAAAGTGGAGGATTTAATCGTTGATTTAAAAAAGGAATATTCAATAATCATCGTTACCCATAATATGCAGCAGGCATCACGTATTTCCGATAAAACTGCCTTCTTTTTGAGTGGTGATATCATTGAATATGATTATACTGAAAAGATTTTTACCAATCCATCTGTAAAAAAGACAGAGGAATATATCTCTGGAAGGTTTGGATAAGGAGGAAAAGTTGTGGAAACTTCAACATTAACCAGACAGGTTTTTGATATAAAAGATCTGAATTTATGGTATGGTGAGCATCACGCATTAAAAAACATCCATTTTCCGATAAACAAGAAAGAGGTTACTGCCATCATCGGACCTTCGGGATGTGGTAAATCTACATTTATTAAAACACTAAATTTGATGATTAATATGGTCCCAAATGTAAAAATGACGGGCGAAATTAACATTAATGGCCAAAATATATTAGATAAGAAAGTGGATCTCGTCGATCTACGCAAACACGTAGGAATGGTTTTTCAGAAGGGAAATCCGTTTCCGCAATCTATTTATGATAATGTTGCATATGGACCAAGAGTACATGGGATCACAAAAAAGACGCATCTAGATGAAATTGTCATTAAATCACTAATGGATGTGGCGTTATGGGAGGAAGTAAAGGATCGTTTACATGCTCCTGCATTAGGACTATCAGGGGGACAACAGCAAAGGTTATGTATTGCTAGAGCACTGGCAACCAAACCAGAAGTGATATTAATGGATGAGCCAACATCTGCGTTAGATCCAATTTCGACGCTAAAGATCGAAGAGATGATATTAGAATTAAAAGAAAAATACACGATTGTAATTGTAACCCACAACATGCAACAGGCATCAAGGGTTTCAGATAAGACTGCATTCTTTTTAATGGGTGAATTAATCGAATTAGATTCAACATCGACAATTTTTTCAAATCCAAGAGACGAACGGACTGAAGGATACATTACAGGAAGATTCGGATGATGAGGTGTCTACTATGAGTACAAGGGCAATTTTTGATAACGATTTAAAAGAGTTGAAAGATTTGCTTTTAACAATGGCTGAAAAATCGGAGCATGCAATCAAGGAAGCGATGATTGCTCTTATTAATCAGGATATGGAAAAGGCTAACCAAGTTATCGATGGTGATAATGAAATCGATGATTTAGAATACGAAATAAATGATAAGGCATTATTATTAATTGCAAGACAATCACCCGTTGCGACGGATCTAAGGAAAATAAATGTAGCTTTAAAAGTATCATCTGAGGTTGAGCGATTTGCAGATATAGCAGTAAATATTGCTAAATCAGCATTGCATATTGGTAATGAAAAACACTTTAAAGAAATCATTGATATCCCAAAAATGATGGAAATGGCCTTGGAGATGGTTTCAGATTCGATTAGGGCTTATTATTCAGAGGATATTACGGTTGCAAAAAAATGTGCAGAAAAAGATGATGAAGTAGATAAAATGTTTGGACGTTTAATACAAGAATTGTTGAGTCATATTCCACAAAATCCACATGCAACAAACCAAATTATTCAATTGGCATTTGTTTGCAGATATATCGAAAGAATCGCAGACCATTCAACGAATATTGCAGAACATGTCATTTACCTCGTGACAGGAGCACGAGTTAATTTAAATGCCTAAAGGATCATAGAGTTGTAAAAGATAAGGAGTTTTTTGCCTTATCTTTTTTTAATAATAGGAAAAAGTTATGGGCCTCAAAGTTTCCAAAAAACGACAATTTGTGTTTATTGTGCGCGGTAGCAACTGGTGGTACGATTAAATTATCATTTATTATGAATAATTTGAAGATTACTTCATATGCAAATGAACCACTATAATGAATAAAAAGGTGTAATTAGATGAATATAATTGAACGGCAACAAAAAAAATTTAGCCCCCTTTTTCCACAGGAAACACTTCAGTTTATTCCTGGTTTATGGGTAAACGGAAAGTACGTTTGGCTCCAAGATTGTAAAGAAAAGGTTTTACATAACGAAGAAATAATAATCAAAGTGAAAGAAGAGCAGCTTCACTCCAAAATTCGATATTCAAGCGTTTATCTTAGTAATCACAGCAAGGAAATGAAAGAGATTCATGTTTTGGCCATGCACTACTATCCAATTGTTATTCAAGACAATCTTGCCTTTGTATCACCGGTAGATAAAAGAATCTTCCATCATGCCAATAATAATATTTATCTGGTAAATGGAGAACATAATGGAGTTGGAATGAAAGAATACACAGCCATGCCACAATGGAAGGTTTTTACTGATCAAATATGGAATTCGCTTCATAAAGGGAGCCTAAATTACCTGCCAATGGCAAAAACTCCCGCTTCTAGTATTTTTTCAATAAAAATGTCGTTAGATCCGCAGGAGAATGGAAAAATGAACACGTGGACGATTACCGGGTCTAATAAAAATGAATTACTCTCTTTGGAGCAAGCACTTTTAAAGCAAGCGGAATGAAAGCAATAATTATCTAAAAAAAACATACTAGCATTTCCTTTTAAAAAATGATATTATGGATAAGTCGTATGAATGAAATGCTTAATTGTTTGGAGGGAAATAAACATGCGCGTGAATATTACATTAGCTTGCACTGAGTGTGGAGATCGTAACTATATTTCAACAAAAAATAAACGTAATAATCCAGATCGTCTTGAGCTTAAGAAATATTGCCCAAGAGAAAAACGTACAACAGCACACCGTGAAACAAAATAAGCAGTAGGGCTTCCTGCTGCTTTTTTTGTTGTCTAAAAAATTAGATGTGAGGTTACCTGTGATGAATAATAAAGTGTCTATTCGTAAGGATATGAAAGTGAAACTTTCCAGTCTTACAAAACCTTTATATGAACATTATTCAAATAATATAGCTTCCAGGCTTTATGAAGATCCAGATTGGAAACAAGCACAAGTGATAGGTCTAACCATATCAAAAAAGCCAGAAGTAGATACCTATCAAATTATTGAGAGAGCATGGGAATTAGGGAAACAAGTGGTTGTCCCAAAATGTGACCCCAAAGAAAAGAAAATGACTTTTAGAGCAATTACTGATTTTTCTCAACTTGAAACAGTATTTTATGGATTACTAGAGCCAATTGAGGCATTAACCAATCAAATGAACGCTGATAGGATTGACTTAATCATAGTCCCCGGTTTGGCCTACACACGAGAAGGCTACCGTTTGGGTTTTGGCGGAGGGTATTATGATCGTTATTTACAAAATTACTCTGGTAAAACCCTATCACTTGCCTTTGCTGAGCAGTTGGTTCCACAATTACACGTAGAGGATCATGATATTCCTGTTTCAAAAATTATTACAAACGATGAGGTTATCAAAATAAGATGATTGTAACCATTATTATAGTGATTTTTATCCTATTAGGATCTGCTTCAGGATATCAATCTAAATCCTTGACTCGATCGGGTGCTTTGGCAGCTAGTATTGTTGGACTAGCTGTTTATTTAGGATTCGGGATAAATGGTCTTTACCTGCTTGGTGCTTTTTTTGCTTCATCAACTTTTTGGTCAAAATATAAGAGTAGTTCAAAGTACATAATAGAAGAAAAGTTGGCAAAAGGTGCTACAAGAGATTGGCGTCAAGTTGCTGCGAATGGTGGTGCTGCGGGGCTTTTCAGTATCATTCATTATTTTAATCATGATATGATTTGGTTAATTGGCTTTTTAGTTTGTCTTGCAAGTGCTAATTCTGATACATGGGCTTCGGAAATTGGCAGTTTAAGTAAACAAGACCCCTTATACATACGCACCTTTAAGCGAGTTGAAAAGGGGACTTCTGGAGCGATTAGTTTTTTAGGAAGTGCGGCTTCGCTTGCAGGGTCTTTTCTCATTTCAATTATAGGATTTTGGCTTTTTGATTTAGGTCTTTTTTTTACTTGTCTGGTGTTTTTATTTGGATATCTCGGGAATGTCATTGATACGTTGATTGGGGCCTTTTATCAGCAGTTATATGTATGTGGGCAATGTGGTATTGAAACTGAGAAGAAGAGTCATTGTCAGATGCCAACCGCTAGAATAAAAGGAATGGTCTTTGTAGATAATGATATGGTGAATTTTCTTTCAGGCTTTCTTGCTTCGGTATTTGCAATCATAATCACGTTCTTAAATAATTAGCTCAGCTTATCAATTGCACTTGATATAGTATTATTATACTTTCAAATGGAGGAATGGTCATGGTAAATCGACGAGTAAATAGGGTTGCCCTCATCGGAACCGGGTTTGTTGGCTCAAGCTATGCTTTTGCACTATTAAATCAAGGAATTACGGAAGAACTAGTCTTAATTGATTTAAATAAGGAAAAAGCAGAAGGAGACGCGATGGACCTAAATCATGGATTACCGTTCTCTCCATCACGAACAAAGATATGGTTTGGGAGTTACCAGGATTGTGGTCAGGCTGATCTAGTCGTAATTACAGCAGGAGCTAATCAAAAGCCTGGGGAGACACGGCTTGACTTGGTTGAAAAGAATACAAGAATCTTTAAAGGAATTGTGGATGAAATTATGGCAAGTGGTTTCGACGGTATTTTCCTTGTGGCCACAAATCCAGTAGATATTTTAACATATGCGGTTTGGAAATTTTCAGGGTTGCCAAAGGAACGGGTAATTGGTTCAGGGACGATTTTAGATACAGCGCGATTTCGGTTTTTGTTGGGAGATTACTTTGATGTGGACACCCGAAACGTGCATGCTTATATCATTGGAGAACACGGCGATACAGAATTGCCTGTGTGGAGCAATGCTGAGATTGCTGGAACTTCCATTAGTGATTGGTCAAAAAACAAAACTGGTTTTAAGAAAACAGATCTTGATCAAATTTTTCTAAATGTTCGGGATGCAGCCTACCATATCATTGAGCGAAAGGGTGCAACCTATTATGGAATTGCTATGGGTCTTGTCAGATTGACCAAAGCGATTCTCCGTGATGAAAATTCAGTCCTCACTGTTTCCTCGTATTTAGATGGAGAATATGGACAAACCGATATTTTTATTGGCGTACCAGCCGTAGTTAATCGTGAGGGAGTTAGACAAGT
Organism: Neobacillus sp. MER 74; assembly: GCF_023714155.1. NCBI lineage: Bacteria > Bacillati > Bacillota > Bacilli > Caryophanales > Bacillaceae > Neobacillus > Neobacillus sp. MER 74. Next base: position 311,891 of record NZ_JAMAUV010000002.1, on the reverse strand, counting down.
GGTTGAACTGAATTTAAATCAAGAAGAGCAAACAAAATTCGAGAATTCCGTTAATGTATTAAAGAAAACAATGGAGCCGGTCTTTAAGAACTATTAATAAGAATTCAATCATTTTAATTGGATAATTTAATCGTCATCATCACAAAATAGAAAAAGGAGGGATGATGATGTCTCGAATACTAACATCCATATTAATGATTGGTTCGATAGGGTATTTGGTTTATAAGTATAAATTCCGACTGATTAATGTCCTGCTGGGATCTGGTTGGATCCGCAGAATTGCTGTAGGATCAATCATGAGTTTCCCAGGAGTAAAGCAAAAAATGATGCAATCGATGTTTGGAAGACCGTCTGAATGGTGAAAACCACAGATGGTTTTTTGTTTTGATTTGGAGAGTTAACTGCAAAAAATAATCAACTTGTTTAATTATTGTAACGAGAGATTTCGTTTATAATGAAAGTTATAAGGGATAGACGAATAAAATGAAAGCAGATTTGCCTAAAGCTTATTCTTACATAGGAAGTTGGGGGGATATGAGTAATAAAGAAGGATTCATTTTTTGGAATTTGGCCTATTCATTGATATCTGATCATGGTTATCGTATTATTCAGTTATTTGAAAATCAAAAAGAATTATGGCTCGAAAAGCTTGAAAATAAAAGAGCACCTATCATTCGCATGCTGCATCATAATTTGGATTGGAGTAATGCCATGCAGCGGGATATTGAGTTTACTGCTGCCAATGGTGAAAAAGTTCGAAAACAAATTGGTCGTCATGAGTTGAAGGTTGTTAACATCTACGTCAGTCAATTTCCACCTGTTGATGAATACGAATTTCGACTTACAAAGCCTTTTGTCCATTCAGGTGCAAATAAGACTATGGTCACCTCGGTCCTATTTGCACAGGGACAATACGAGGAAGGCTTCAGACATTTATCCGAGAGGCTATCGCTTGATATTTCTTTTGCAATAAATGAAAACTATTCAGAAGAAGATGTTGAGTTAATGAAGAAAGCAGCCTTAGATTATGCAATAAAAAAGGTAAAGACGGAGCGAGCGATTTTATTAAGTGGTAAACCATTCTTCACTTATGTATTTATCGCAATCCAGCTTGCTGTTTTTTTCTGGCTTCAAGTACATGGTGGCAGCACCAATACATCCACTTTGATTAAATATGGAGCAAAAGTTAATCAATTGATTGTTGATGGGGAATGGTGGAGATTTATTACGCCAGTTTTTCTTCATATTGGTTTTGTCCATCTAGCGATGAATACACTAGCTTTATACTTTCTTGGTATAGAAGTAGAAAGAATTTATGGCAGTATTCGGTTTTTAGTGATTTACTTATTTTCTGGAGTTATAGGCTTTGTTGCTAGTTTTATCTTTAGTGCGAACTTATCAGCAGGGGCAAGTGGTGCAATTTTTGGCTGTTTTGGCGCTTTACTTTATTTTGGAGTTATTTACCCGAAATTATTTTTCCGAACAATGGGAGTAAATTTGCTTGTTGTGCTAGGAATTAATTTGATGATCGGGTTCTCTGCATCTGGAATAGATAATGCAGGACATCTAGGCGGATTGGTTGGGGGATTCCTTGCCGCTGGTGTTGTCCACTTGCCGAAGAAAAAAAAGTTACTGTTGCAAATGTTATTTTTAATTGCATCTGCAGCATTGTTGTGGGGTTCTTTATTGTATGGTTATAGTGCATCTGGAAAAGCTCATGATGAAAACTCCAGTTTGTTAATGGCACAGGAATATATAAAACAAAACAATTATGATAAGGCATATACCGTATTAAAGGAATCTGAAAAAAATGCAGTGAATGTATCGGAGAGAACTTATTTTCTCTTATCCTACGTAGAAATTAAGAAGGATATGCTCCCTGAAGCCAAGGTACATTTGGAAAAGGCAATAAAACTAGATCCAAGTTTTGATGAGGCGTTTTATAATTTAGCTCTTATTAACCTAGAACAAAAAGAGTTGAAAGAAGCTAAAGAAAATATACAGCAGGCTAAGAAGCTTAATCCAAAACAACAGGATTATGCTGATTTACTACAAGAGATTAATCGCCAACTCCAATCTTCCAATAATGGGGAGTAGAATTGAAGTTTCTCTAAAACTAAGATTATATTTTCTTGAGGATAGATGCCGGGGTGGGTTATACTTTTTCTTGGATAATATTTTTTCTCCATTACATAACTAGGAGATATAGGATGAAAACAATTTATGATATTCAACAATTTTTAAAGAGATTTGGAACGATAATTTATATTGGTGATCGGGTTGCTGACCTTGAATTAATGGAAATGGAATTAAAGGAACTGTATCAGTCACAACTAATAGAACCAAGAGAATTCCAAACTGCATTATTAATTTTGAGGCATGAAATACAATTTCAAAAAGAAAAAAGTCAAAAATAAGATGGGTGATTTTATTGTCGAAACAATGGATTGTCGGTGTTGACCTTGGTGGTACAACGACTAAACTAGCTTTTATAACAATGGATGGAGAGATTGTTCGTAAATGGGAAATACCAACAGATAATACGAATGAAGGAAAAAACATAACCCATAATATTGCAAGAGCAATTGATGAAAAATTAACAGAACTGGGTCAAACAAAAGATTGTTTAATAGGAATTGGGATGGGAGCACCCGGTCCAGTTAACTATGAAAAGGGCATACTTTTAAATGTTGTAAACTTAGGCTGGCCTAATAACTATCCTTTAAAGAACAGTCTCGAGACCGCAACATCACTCCCAGCTGCAATTGAAAATGATGCAAATTGTGCAGCGTTGGGTGAAATGTGGATGGGAGCGGGCAATGGAGCCAAGGATCTTGTTTGCGTAACCCTTGGAACAGGTGTCGGCGGGGGTGTTATTGCTGGTGGAAAAGTTGTTCAAGGTATTAATGGTGCAGCTGGTGAAATCGGTCATATTACTGCCATTCCTTCTAATGGTGCACTGTGTAACTGCGGGAAATCGGGATGTCTAGAAACAGTTGCTTCTGCAACAGGAATAGTACGCCTTGCCCGATTGGAACTTGCTAAGGGAACACAAAGTGAATTAACTGCAATAATGGCTGAGAATCACACGATTACAGCTAAAGACGTCTTTGATGCAGCACGAAATAACGATCAGTTGGCTCAGACCGTTTTGAATGAGGTTTCCTTTCACTTAGGTTTTGCATTGGCTAGTATTGCTAATACACTAAATCCAGAGAAAATCGTTCTTGGCGGCGGTGTTTCTAAAGCAGGCGATATTTTATTAAATTCAGTCATAAGTAATTTTGAGAAGTTTGCTTTTTCAGCAGTTCGTGACTCAACAAAACTAGCATTGGCTACACTCGGAAATGATGCAGGTGTGCTTGGTGCTGCTTGGCTTATTAAAAATCAATTGAATCAATAAACAGACTATAAAGGAAAATCCGCAGATATGTGGCTTTTCCTTTATTACTTTCCGTAATACTTGTAATAGATGATTATGGCTTTTTTCCTATTTTGAAAAACTTGTTATAATATTGAAACAATATAGTTTAAAAAACGTACTTATTTATGAGAGAGAATAAGAGAGGAGGAAGTATTGAATACTTTGAAAAGGAATAATAGTAAATATCCAATGTTTCTGATCCTCTATTTATTTATATCCGTCCTCATCTTAGGTGCATGCGCTCATAACGAGCAAGTAAAACAAAAAGTTCCTGCTAAAAATGGTAAAACTAATTCTCTTGTTACCAATGCTTCAGGAAATAAGTGGAAATTACCAATTTCGATCCCTGAAGGTGAATTTTCCAAACTCGCCGGCTGGCTTTCTGAGAAACAAATCCTCTATATTACGAATCTAGAACAAACTTCAAGTATATACCGCTACGAACTCTTTACAGGTAAAAGTGAATTAATTTATAAAAGTGAATATCCCATTATCAATGTACAAATTAGTCCATCCCGAAAAAGTATTCTTATCCATGCTTCGAAAACAAATACTGAAGGATTAGTTACAATAATTGATACGAAAGGAAACGTAATCTTTAAAAAGGATTTTCCATCCTATGAATTAGCATTTGAATGGAATCCATATAATGAATCTCGGGTCTTAGTAACAAAATTTGCTGAGGATTGGAGTTTTCAATTGTTATTGCTGGATTTGGAACAATCAACCACAACCGAACTTGATGTGCCTCAGCCTTTTATGAAGTGGATAGCTTCGAATCAGATAGCTTGGATTAGTTGGAATGTGGATCAGCCATCGTTATTTGCACCGCTTAATAGTAGAAATTTAGATACTGGAATGGAGAAGAAGTTGTTTTCTTCAGTTATTCATTTTTCTGCATTTCCTGACTTAACCATGACAATCACCATAAATGAACAAGACCAATCCATGTCCAGTTATTCATTTTATGATAAAGACCTGCGTAAACTATCTACTTTTTCAATGCCGCAATTAACAAAGTATTCAGATTGGTTCGTTCCTTTTTATGACTATAATAAAGAAAAAGGACAATTTACAACCTTAAGACCCCTATCAAGCGGAGAATCGGATGCTTATTCAGAGGGTTTCCAGCTTCTAAATTATAATATTAAAAATGGCCGCAGCGAGCTAATAATGGAAGGCTTAGAAAATGAGCCATTGATACTGTCACCTACAGGTGGGGCACTTTTGTATGGGAATCGGTTTGAAAAAATTATTGATCTTAATCATAAGAAAATATATGAATTGATAAAAGAATGACACTAGGATACACAGTGTCATTTTTTTATTTTATCTTCTGTTATGATAAAATCACGTTGAATCAAAAATTAAAAGAGGCAGGTATTCAGTCATGGCTATTGTAGATGTAACTGTTATTCCAATTGGAACAGAAACTCCTAGTGTAAGTAAATATGTAGCAAGTGTTCAAAAGGTTTTGAGAAAATATCAAGACGAAGGGAAAATACGTTTTCAATTAACACCCATGAATACCATTATCGAAGGTGAGCTTCCCATCCTATTTGAAGTTATCCAAGAAATGCACGAGGTACCCTTCTCTGAAGGGATCCATCGGGTCGCTACGACGATTCGTATTGATGACAGAAGAGATGTCAAGCGAAGCATGGAATATAAAGTAGACCGGGTTACTAGCCTTTTAAATGAGGACTAAATTAAGGAGATTACAAAAAAAGTAATATGTGCGTCGAGGACAATTTCACTCCATGTAAAATAAAAAGACTGCCGGTTGGCAGTCTTTTAAAATTCTTAGTGAGTTCCTGTTGGAAATCCAGAATTAATGATGGTCATTACTGTAAACCAGCCGAAAACCACAAATGAAGCTACACCCCAAAATGCAGCTAAGAAATTTTTTTTCTTAAGTGCTGAAAGTCCACCGAAAGCAGCAAGAATGGTTACAAGAGCAAAAATTATTACTAAACCCATGGAAACCCCCCCTTTTTTATTATGATAAGCAGGCATACATCAAACAAATTTAAGAAAATTATGTACCTATATTATTTACATTCGTTTCTTATTTTATATTTTTTTCTTTCGTTTGTCGAGAGCAAAAAAGAACTCGGGTGAATTTGTATTCTTTCTCTCTGCTTAATACTTAGTGTAAAATAATGATATCGCAAATTCAATTGGAGGTACGAAAATATGAAATGGCAGCAAATTCCATTGGGGGCACTTCAAACTAACTGTTACATCGTAGAAAATTCTGACCGAGCATGTTTAATTTTTGATCCCGGCGGTGAAGGGAAGAAGCTCATTCAGTTGTTGAATAATAGAAAACTGAAACCTCTTGCTATTATTCTAACTCATGCACATTTTGATCATATCGGAGGTGTCGATGAAGTAAGGGACTTTTATAAAATTCCAGTATATCTTCATAAAAAGGAAGAAAACTGGCTTGGTGATCCTGCGCGAAATGGTTCACAATTTTTTATGATTCAGGATTCAATAAGAGTCAATCCCGCTGATCAGATTATTAATAATGAAGGTGTTATGAAAATTGGCGAATTTGAATTTAGCATTTTTCATACTCCTGGTCATTCACCAGGAAGTATTTCTTGTTATTTTGAAGAGCAAGGCTTTGTTATCTCTGGAGATGCCCTTTTTCAAGGCAGTATTGGCCGTACAGACCTAATGGAAGGGAACGCATCACAGTTATTAAAAAGTATCCACGATAAACTGCTTGTATTACCTGAGGATACGTATGTATTATCTGGTCATGGACCTGTGACAACCATTGGTGCAGAAATGGATAGTAATCCATTTTTGAATGGATTTTAGCAATTAGGGGAGACGATATAGAAAAACCCTTCTCCGAAATGAGAAGGGTTTTTCTGGGGGATATTCTATTCTAATATGGGAGGGGATAAAGTTTAAGCTACTATCCTTACAATATTATAAAGTTTTCACTGTGTCAATAGTGTTTATTTGAAAAGGAGTATATATGGACACATTTTTTAGAACATTAATTTCAACTTCTCCCAATGAGTTAATTTCCTATGAAAAATACATTGGCTCAGCATTGTATCATCCTGAATTTGGCTATTATATGAAGGATAAACAAAAAATTGGGCGGCAAGGTGATTTCATTACAACAAGTAATATTTCTGATATATATGGAAGAATGATGGCAACTTGGTTTTCTCACGTATGCACCAATTCACAACTTGACCCTGTATTTTGTGAAATAGGTGCTGGAAATGGACGATTTGCCAAAGCGTTTTTACAGGAATGGAAAGAAAGGATTCAAACGCCTTTAACATATATTATTGTTGAAAGCAGCCCTTTTCATCGAAAACTGCAACGGGAATTGTTAATGGATGATTTTCCCATTGTTCAAGTGGAGAACATCAACGAAGTTAACGCATTTGAAGGAATGATTTTTTCAAACGAACTCTTTGATGCATTACCAGTTCATGTCATTGAAAAAGAAAATCAGGAACTGCATGAAGTTATGATAGGGATTCGAAATAATGAACTGTATGAACAAAAGGTACCTTTAACCAATACTGATATCAAATTGTTTTTAAAGGAAAGCCAGATTGAATTAAAGGAAAAGCAGCGGTTGGAGGTCCCGTTAGCCATGGTGGAGATGATAAAGGGAATCTCCCGTGCATTGATAAAAGGGATTGTAGTAACAGCTGATTATGGTTATACAAATGAAGAGTGGATGGACCCTAGAAGGGTAAAGGGGAGTTTGAGAGGTTATTATCAGCATCAGATGATTGATGATATCTTGCAAAACCCTGGTGAAATGGACATTACCACTCATATCCATTTTGATTACCTAATTCAAAAAGGGGAACAGGAAAACTTAGAACTTGTTTCAAAGCTAAGGCAGGATGAGTTTTTATTACAGGCAGGTATTCTGAAAGAATTAGCAAACCATTACGATCCCAATCCCTTTTCAGAGGTAAGCAAACGGAATCGAGCGATTCGCAGTTTGATTATGCCTTCAGGAATTAGTTCCTATTTTCATGTGGTTATCCAGCAAAAAGAGCTAAAATTAAAATGGAGTGATTTCTTCAGCGAATAAAGAAAAAACGCCGGAATTTTCCGGCGTTTTTTTCTAATGGTTACTTAATGTCCTGCACCAGGCACCATCATGAACGTTGTCCAATAAGTGAAGCCTGCGAAGAAAACTGTTAAATAAGCTCCGAATACCCACAAATACATGCGCTCGGATAGTTTTAGATAGCTAAGCAGAACGAAAAAACCTGTTTGGGCTAAGAATAACATTGCCGTCTTATCCATATCACCAAGATAAAACATTACTGTAAAAATGCCCGTCCAGAAACCACAAACTCTGAACATGCGATCCATATGTATCCCTCCTTTTACCCTTCGATCCCATCATTACAATATTATAAAGTAAAAGGAGGTACAATGTAAATAATGGTTTCGATTTAGTTTGTTACAAGCGCTTGATAAGAACAAGTTTCACAACCAGAAATAATATTATCTTTTTCAATTAACTCAACTGATTCAAAAAGTGCTCCAAACATTCCTTTTAAGAATTCATGGTGCATACTGCAAACTGTTTCCGAATGATCTTCTGCCACTTCTTTGAAAGGGCAATTGAAAATTTGGAAATAGATTTTTGTTTTATCGCCATTTGCTTCAAATTCAGGATAAAAACCAGCAAGCGTTGCCGCACTTTTTAATATTGTTAGCTTTTGGTCAAATTCTAATTCCTCTCCAAACGCCCTTTTTGCCTTTTCTTGTTCAATCAGCTCTGCACCGAAACGCTTTCCAGTATGGAAAAGTGCTTTTTTACCAATCTCTCCAAGTGAAATCATGGTTTGGAATGCGACTTTAGATAAGAGCATGTAGTCACGAAATGGGAAATGCAACTGTATTACATCATCTGAGAGACGATACAATCTACTCGGTCTGCCGCCTTTACCGGTTTTCTTAGTTTCAGACACTAACATGTTCACATCTTCAAGTTTTGATAAATGTAATCGTGCAACATTTGGGTGAATATTAAAGTTTTCTGCCACTTCTTGTACTGTTACTTCTTGATGACGTTTGGTAATGTATTGATAAATATAGTACCGCGTTGGATCTGATAAAACGTTTGTTATCTTTAATGTTTGTTCCATCATTGTTCACCTCGGACCCCCATAATTTATTCCATTATAATACAGCCCTTCTAACATGGGAATGAGATTAACAATGTTAACACAGTATGTTTAGAAAATGTTCACAATTTGCGACTTTATATTGTAACAATGTGTTAAAAGATAGCAATTTTAGGTTATAAAATCATTTGTCAACAGTAAAATTATCATTTTTTGAAAAATAAGGCATTTAGAGAAGCTACATTCTTCGCCTTTTTTTAACTTCAAAATAGAGGATGTAAGGAAGTATACCGAACCAACGATACCAGAAAGAAGCTTTTGTTTCTTTTCGTTCGGTACGAAGACGCTTCCTTTCATCCTTTGGTTGATCTGCATATTTTACAATCGTTTGTGTCATGAATTTTACATAATCATTGGTTTTCATGGACATACACCTGCCTTTAAATTTCATGAACAAGTATGCCCATATTTAGTTATTTCAATTCAAGCCATTTGGATAATCGTTTGGTCCGCGTATCAAAATATCCCCTTCCGTTAACTGTTATACCATCAGTATTGAGGTGCAATGTAAAATTGACCTTTTGAATATACCCTATGGGTGTTTCAGTTTGGTAATCTATGTTTCCCTTTACATACGGCAGCGTCCCTTTGGCAGGCAGTATGCCAGTCTTTTGATAAATCGATTCAATCTTTTTTACTGATGAGAGGAAATAATACTCCTCGAGCATGATGGTATTCGTTTCGTGAGCAATTTTTCTTTCAGATAAAAATACTTCAATTCGGCTCGAAAGAAATAATAAAAAAATGATTAGAAGGCACAAGGTTAGTGGGTAAGTGAAGCCACTCTCATTATTTTTCATGGGACATTCAGCCAATTTCCCATGGAGAAAGCAGTAACTGAATTTTTTCTTCCCCTTAGGTCGGTTACATCGATTTTGACTGCATTACTTAAGAGCGTGAACGAATGCTGTGAAACATTTTGGAGGAGTATTTCATGACCAGTTGAATTGACACGGCGCCTAAGGTTCGTTCCGTATTTTTCATACTGAATGGTTTCCGCATCTTTTGTTAGAATTAAGCGATTCGAGATTACCTCTGCACGACTGGAAAGCCGAATCTCCTTTTTAATTTGGCTCGAAAAAACATCCCACTCCATTGCTTGTAAAGAAGCCTCCGTATCCTTATGATTAAGAATTATTTGGAATAATGGTGTCATAAAAAAAATAATTGTTGTGAAAATAGAAAAAGAAATAAGCACTTCAATGAGTGTAAAGGCATCGTCATTCAAGCAGCCCGCAAACTTCAACTTCAGGAAGGAACGAATTTTTTTCAACTCTCACACACACCTCCTTTTGTCCAGCCATCTCACTGTCCTTCCATATGATTTGAAATTCAATTCCATTTTGAATAGAAGTGGAATTTGATGTTCCCTGATTACTGACTAAATTCGCTTGTAATTCTTCGTACATCAACTGTCTAGACATATTTTCTAATTCCAATTGCCGGGATTGTTCTCTTAGTTCGGTCAATAATGGCAGTAAAAACGAACTAATTATAAACAATGCTGATAAGGACAGTAGAAGCTCAAGCAGAAAATAGCCTTTAGAACTCCTTAACATAAAACCGTCCCTTTCCGATTAACAGGGTCATTTGATAGGTTTTATTTTTGGTTTGGATGAGAAAGGTACCAAACTGGTTCACATTTCCATCGTTTAGGAATTTGAAATATAAGGGTATGGAAGCTTCAGCAAGATAAATATTTCTTGAATAATTTCGTACGAGGATTGGCGGCATGTCGGTCCTCAAAAACATGTAATACTTAAACTGCGTTGGAAGAATAACAACGGATACTTCATGTTGATGAGAGATAGCATATTGTTGTGAATAATATAGGTCTGCTTTTAATTGGGTTAAAAAGGCCTCATCCTCCAGGACTGAGTGCTGCGGTTTTAAGGAGAAAACTGTAATTGAGGAGATAATCATGAAGATGGAGAGAACTAACAGGGACTCAATTAAAGTGAAGCCGTTTTGATCGTTTTTCATTGGGGATTAGTTACTTTCAGTTGAAGTTACATTGCCATCAACGTCTATTGCAACTGTATTCCCATTCGGACAACCTTTTGAGTCTTCCTTTAAATATCCTTCTGATTTTAGTTCCGCAATTGTGGGGATTTTGTTTTTGTCCATTTCATATGCTTGAACTTGAGCCTGAACCATTTTCACGTAGGCCTCACAGCCTTTATTGTTGATATTTGAATTATGTTTTGCAACGTTAGGAATTGTAATAATTAACAGTACTGAGATTACTAGCATAACAATCATCATTTCTATTAATGTAAAACCTTTTTCATTTTTTATCATTCTAACTAACCTCCAATTTTTTTAAATACCATCAAGCAGGTGAAACATGGGTAAAAGAATAGCTAAATACATTGACACGACAAGAAATCCAATAATGATGTAAAGAATAGGTTGAATAGTTGCTAAGCGTTTTTGAATCATTTCTTCCATGTTTGTGATACAGTGCTTGCTGAAAAATAGCAGTTCCTGCTCCAACTTTCCATTCTCTTGTCCATGTTTTACAATCATCGGAAATTCTTTTTCGAAGTATGACATCGTTGCCAAAATTGACTCTAATCTTTCTCCGGTAATTAGCTTACTTTTAATTGCAGCAGCTAAGTGACTGTAAAAAGGATGTCTGAGATTCTGTTCAAAAAGTAGTAGTGCTTCAGAAACCGATAATCCACCGGAAAGTAAGAAGCTTAGTTGAATGGAAAAGTAGTGAGTGAATAGTAATTTGAGGATCCTGCCAACAATTGGGATGCGAACTAGATGTGCCCTTTGTTTTAGGACGGTGAGCTTTCGAAATATCAGCAAATAATACATTGCTCCCAATGATAGAGTAAAAAGCAACATGCCGATCACGATTGGAAAATAACGATCGAAAGCGTAAACGACATTCATAAAAAAATTTGCTTCTAGACCAAGGGACGAAAAAAGACTTGTGAACCTTGGGAGTAATGTATTTTCGACGAAAATAAATAGAAATCCTGTAATGACAATGAGCAAAGCAGGATACTGAAGCAGTTTTAGAAGCTTGTGTAAATCTTTATCTTTAAGTAATGCAAGTTCACTTCCCTCCAGCAGAGCATCCGCAAAGCAGCCATGTTGTTCGGCAAAATAGACATAACCGACTAAATCTTTTTGGAAGCCAAGATTATTTAGTGCAACATGAAATGGTAGACCTTTTTTCAATTCTTCTAAACAATCATTAAGTTCCTCCTTTCGTTTTGAGGGTAATTGTAATGCTATGGATTCAATTGCAAGTGCAATTGGATATCCCCTTGCCAAAAGTTCACCAGTTCTTCTCAAGAAATTTGCTTGTTCATTCACTGTCCATTTATGACGATTCATCATCATACACCAATCGCTCGTATTCAGATTCTTGAATATAACCAAGGGCAATACCTTTGTTTATTACATCTTTTAAGGTGCGGTAACGCGTATTTATTTTATCACCTTGGGCTGCCTTCATTACCCCGTGTAAATTTCTTCCTGATAATAGTTCAAACACACTTGCGCGTTTCCATCTGTTATAGGAATAGCAAATAGGTGTGCAATCCCCCTCGCAAAAAGGGCACGAGAGTTCCACCAATCTTTGTGCGGTAATGGCAATCAGTGTCTGTTCAACTTCTAACCAATTCACACCAAACTCTCGCAGGCGATAAACTGCCCCCTTTGCGTCGCGAGTATGCATTGTGGAGAGGACAAGATGGCCTGTTAAGGCAGCTCTTACTGCGATTTTTGCCGTCTCAGCATCGCGAATTTCACCGACCATAATAATGTCTGGGTCATGCCGCAGAATTGCCTTTAGACCAGCCGCATATGTTACGCCTGCTTTTTCATTGACCTGTATTTGCAGGACGGAGTCATAGTTTTTTTCGATGGGATCCTCAAGCGTGATGACATTGCGGTGAAATAGGTGGGCTGTTTCATTTAAAAGGGAATAAAGTGTAGTTGTTTTGCCGCTGCCAGTTGGCCCGGTGAAAATGATAAGTCCATGAGCATGTTTGAGAAGGGCGAGTAGTTTTCGTGTCATTGACGGGAATAGTGAGAGTTGGTGAAATGGGATTTGTTCTTGCTGTGGGAGCAGCCGGATGACAAGGCTCTCTCTGTTATTAGAAGGAAGCGTGGATAGTCTTAAACCCATTAATTGTCCGCCAATTTCACAAAAAAATGCTCCGCTTTGTGGCCGTCTTCTTTCACCGATATCCATATTGGCTGTGAATTTAAAATGTGAAATTAATCTGTCGCATTCGTCTTTAGGAAGGGATAGTCGGGGAATGAGTTTGTTGGTTAATCGTAGTTGAATGAGTGTGTCATTCTTCCTTGGAATAATGTGAATATCTGTTGCCTGATTCCTTGCCGCATCGGCAATAATTCGATTTGCTAAGATTTCTATCGCGCTAACAATAGGTACCACCGCCTTTAATATTTTTCATTTGATAATATTCGACAGCGTTCCTGCTTATCCTTCTTTATTTTCAAAAAATATTTTTATTTTTTCAGCAAAATATTTTAAGGGTGTCAGGCACCATGTGAAATTTTCACATGGTGCCTGACACCCTCATTTTGTGCCTTTATATGGCTTTGTCGGTTAGATAGAAGAGGCCTCCGTTGATGAAGGATATGGATATTTTTGGTTCGTATTGCTCTTTTAGGGCTAGTTTTTCCGTTTCGAAGTTTTCATTTTCTTCTTCGACATCTTCATAAAAATGGTTTAAGAGTCGTAAATCCTGCTCCCAGCGTTTTCTTGCGTCTTCAGCCCAGGAGTGGTCATCTTTCTCAATCACGGAAGTTAGATACGCTTCTATCCTTGACATCCCACTCTGCGGCCTCACTAATGGTGATAAGGTAAAGGAATAATCCGGAATTTTTGGTGTTAACGGTATTTGCAGAAGCCTGTCATGGAAATCTTCGACCATTGTTCCGTTTATGAGTTGTAAACCGATGGACTTAAAAATATCACGCTTACGATCACATTGATATGAGATTTTAACATTCATACATAGCCATGGCAGTAAGGGGGTCTGCCTGTTCTGATGGCGATGATTTTCGTAAAGCCGCATATAGCTGGCTAGTTTCTTAGTTGAAGCAAAAATTTGATGTAGACGAGGAGAACCAAAATGAATGATTTCCCCTTTTATATTTTCAGGAGCTGCATCTTGATTCGTGATAAAGGTTAGCCTCATCGGATTTGGAATCCCGCCTGTTTTTTCTAAATAATGCCAGTAAAAAGGGCGGTTCATTAATTCCTTGTCAAGTTCCACTGTTAACTGAACCATTAAATATCCAGGGCCATTCTCCACAATTTCACAATCATTAGCCTGAAAATAGGTCAATAGAAAGTTATGAATTTCCTGCTGCTGCATGGGAATCTCCTTTCTTCATCGATTCTGCAAATTCAATCATTGATGATAAGTTTTCCATTTTTATGCGCATTTCCCCTTCAGTAGAGGATTGTCCGAATATATCTATTAAGTGGTCTTCAATATTGCCAAATTCCAACTTTGTTAAAATATCGTCCAGTTCGCCGATTACTTTTTCGAATAAATGGATTTTTTCATAAAGAAGCTTTAAGATATGCTCCTCGACCGTGTTTTTTATTGCAAAGTTATAAATCATGACATCTTTTTCCTGCCCAAGACGATGAATTCGACCAATCCGCTGTTCTAGCCGCATTGGATTCCATGGCAAATCAAAATTAATTATATGGTTGCAAAATTGAAGATTAATTCCTTCGCCGCCCGCTTCTGTCGCAATTAGAACTTGTGCATGCTTTTGAAATAATTCTCTCATCCAGTCCTTTTTCCCGCGCTTAAACCCGCCGCGAAAAGGGACAGATGTTATTCCATGCTGTTTTAAATACCATTGTAAGTACATTTGAGTGGCTCGATATTCTGTGAAAATAATCACTTTATCATTTACCTTTTGAATTAACTCTAATGCTTTTTCCGCTTTGGAATTTTTCTGAACAGCTTCGACCTTTTTCATTAAATATTGAATTTGTTCTTCGAAAGCTGGAGTTGGATTTTCCTTTTTTTGCAGCATATTCTTTAATGTATAAAAAACGGCCTCTCTGCTGCTGCATGCCTCACGCTGCAACGTCATGACTGAGAATGAACTAGTTTGTACCCAATTCCCTTCGCCTTTTAAGTCTGTAATTGACTCGTAAAGATCTTTCTCCTCAGGGGTACATTCAATTGGAATCGTCTCAACATGCCGTTTTGTCCATTCGATTCCTGTATCTGCCCGCCTGTTCCGAATCATGACCTTGTTTACTAATTCTTTTAAATGTTCATCATCATTTAAGGATCGTGCATCACGCTTGTATTTTTCATAGAATGCCGTTTCGCTCCCTAAATGTCCTGGTTTTAATAACGAAACCAGATTAAAAATTTCCTCGACTCGGTTCTGAATCGGTGTTGCCGTCAACAATAAACAAAATTTCTTTTTCAGATTTTGAACAAATTCGTAGTTTTTTGTTTTGTTATTTTTTAGTTTATGTGCTTCATCAATGATGATGAGATCATAGTCTTGTTGGTAGATAATGTCGCGATGTGGATTACGTTTTGCTGTATCAATCGAGGATACGACGACATCGCACTGTTCCCACACATAGCTTTTTCTTTGTGATATAGCAGGAATGAAAAATTTGCTATTTAGCTCGGTCGACCACTGTGTAACTAAAGAAGCAGGGACAAGGATTAATACCTTTTTCACCAATCCGCGTATCATATATTCTTTTAGAATTAATCCAGCTTCAATTGTTTTTCCGAGCCCAACTTCATCAGCAAGGATAGCTTTTCCGTTCATATTTTCAATTACTTGTTTCGCTGTTTCGAGCTGGTGTGGAAGCGGGGTTAAATTAGATAAATGACTTGGTGCCAATAAACCGTTGAAATCAGGAACAACGAGATGTTTTTCTACTCCAATTGCTAGTTTAAAAAGCTCCCAATTCCCCCATGGACCATCGTTATCGATTCTATGTAAAAAATCATCCTTCCAGGAGGAATCAAATTCAATTTCGATCGACATGGTGTCAACTCCTTTTTTCAATTTCCAGCTTTATTCTTTCAAATAAAATTATTGCCCAATGTATTATTTTAATGGTAGGATGATTATAGTCTTGAATGTTTTAAATATTTTAATAAAGTAATTTATTTTATAAGTATAATTAGTATGACCAATTTGGATAATATTATAATGCGAATGATAACAAGGGGAGAGACTACCTTTGTAGCGCCGAAGGAGCAAGCAGAAATGTGAATCTCTCAGGCAAAAGAACTCTTGTTTGACGCAGCTCTGGAGAGTGCTGATTAGACATTTACAGCCACCAAAGGGGAAAGCCTTTAAAGGTAAACTTTCAGGTGCAAGGACAGAGACCTTCCTAATTTTACATGGGAGGTTTCTGTCCTTTTTTATGGTTATCCTAAGAATAGTATGTGCCAAAGATTGAAGGGGGATTAAGAATGTCTGAATTAAAACGAACTCCGCTTTTTGATGTGTATAAGGAATGGGGAGGAAAAACCATTGATTTCGGTGGTTGGGAGCTGCCAGTTCAATTTTCCAGCATTAAAGAAGAGCATGAAGCTGTTCGCACACGTGCAGGATTATTTGATGTTTCCCATATGGGTGAAGTGGAAGTAAAAGGCAAGAATAGCTTGGATTTTTTACAAAAAATGATGACAAATGACATTTCAAAAATTAAAAATGGCGGTGCCCAGTACACGGCCATGTGTTATGAAAATGGCGGTACTGTCGATGACCTGCTTGTATATAAAATTGAGGACAATCATTACCTGTTAGTTGTTAATGCATCAAATATTGAAAAAGATTATAAGTGGCTTGAAGACCATGTAACTGGAGATGTTACTTTAGAAAACTTATCAGAAAAAACAGCGCAGCTTGCCCTTCAAGGACCACTTGCAGAAAAAGTACTGCAAAAGCTCGCTGGGAATACGGATTTGAGTGGGATTGGTTTTTTCAAATTCCAGCAAGAAGTAATCCTTAATGGGAAAAAATCCTTAGTATCAAGAACAGGATATACCGGTGAAGACGGTTTTGAAGTATATTGTGATGCAGAGGATGCAGTTGATCTTTGGAAAGATATTTTAGCAGCAGGTAAGGAAGACGGAGTAATTCCTGTTGGATTAGGTGCCCGCGATACACTGCGTTTTGAAGCAGTATTAGCACTTTATGGCCAAGAACTTTCTGCAGAAATTTCACCACTAGAAGCAGGGATTGGCTTTGCCGTGAAATTATCCAAGGAAGTTGATTTTATTGGGAAAGAAGCATTAATCCAACAAAAGGAAAAGGGCTTACCAAGAAAATTGGTAGGAATTGAAATGATTGATCGTGGGATTCCACGTCATGGATACCCAGTATATAGTGGGGATCAGTTAATTGGTGAGGTTACAACAGGCACTCAATCACGAACTTTAAAGAAAAATATTGGTCTTGCTCTAATTAATTCGGAATTTACAGGCCTTGAATCCGTTGTTGAAGTGGAGATTCGCGGTAAACGCTTAAAGGCTACTGTCGTTCCAACACCTTTTTATAAAAGAGAAAAGAAATAACAGAAGGGAGTTAGTTTTATGAAACATCGCTATTTACCTATGACTGAACAAGATAAGAATGCTATGCTCGAGGCAATTGGTGTTTCCTCTATTGATGAACTGTTTAGCGATATCCCTGAAAAAGTAAGATTTAAGGGTGAATACAATATCAAAGCAGCTAAGTCTGAAACAGCCTTAATGAAAGAACTGTTTAATATGGCTAGCAGGAACGCTGACCTAAAAAGAAATGTTTCTTTTATTGGTGCAGGTGTATATGACCATTACATGCCTGTTATTGTCGACCATGTTATTTCTAGATCAGAATTTTATACAGCTTATACACCATATCAACCAGAAATATCTCAAGGTGAACTTCAAGCAATCTTTGAATTTCAAACGATGATTTGTGAATTAACTGGCATGGATGTGGCCAATTCCTCTATGTATGATGGCGGAACAGCACTTGCTGAAGCAGCAATGCTTAGTGCGGGCCATACAAAAAGAAAAACAATTATAGTCTCTAGTGCCGTACATCCTGAAGCACGCGATGTTCTTAAAACATATGCAAAGGGTCAGTACCTCAATGTGGTCGAAGTACCTGTGAAAGATGGAGTTACGGATCTAGAAGCATTAAAAGGGCTCGTAAATGAGGATGTTGCAGCTGTTATTGTCCAATATCCAAACTTCTTTGGCCGAATCGAGCCTTTAAAAGAGCTGGAAGAAATTATCCACGCAAACAAGTCCATGTTTGTAGTTTCAAGCAATCCATTATCCCTTGGGGTGTTAACACCACCAGGCAAATTTGGTGCCGACATAGTGATTGGTGATGCCCAGCCGTTTGGTATTCCAACAGCATTTGGCGGACCTCACTGCGGATATTTCGCAGTTACTACTAAATTAATGAGAAAAGTTCCTGGACGTCTTGTTGGACAGACGACAGATGACCAAGGCCGTCGTGGGTTTGTTTTAACCTTGCAAGCTCGTGAACAGCATATCCGTCGTGATAAGGCGACATCAAATATTTGTTCCAACCAAGCTTTAAATGCCCTTGCAGCATCTGTGGCAATGACAGCTTTAGGTAAAAAGGGTGTACATGAGATGGCGGCTGCCAACTTACAAAAGGCTCATTATGCAAAAAATGCATTTAAGGAAGCTGGCTTTGAAGTGGTATATGATGGTCATTCATTCAACGAATTCGTTGTAAAATTAAATAAACCTGTCAAAGAAATTAATCAACAGCTTTTACAAAAAGGAATTATTGGCGGCTATGATTTGGGTCGTGATTATCCAGATCTTGTTAACCATATGCTGATTGCTGTAACAGAACAACGCTCGAAGGAAGAAATTGATACTCTAGTGAAAGAATTGGGGGATTTCCATGCATAATCAAGACCAGGCACTCATTTTTGAACTTAGCACACCAGGCCGCATCGGTTATAGTCTGCCAGAAATGGATGTACCAGAGCTAGATCTCAATGGACTTCTTCCTGATGGTTATATTCGTACGGAAGAGCCAGAACTTCCTGAGGTTTCAGAACTTGATATTATGCGCCACTACACGGCACTATCAAAAAGAAATCATGGTGTTGATTCAGGATTTTATCCACTCGGCTCTTGTACAATGAAATATAATCCAAAAATTAATGAAAATGTAGCACGCTTTAACGGCTTTGCACATGTCCATCCGCTGCAAGATGAAAGTTCTGTACAAGGTGCACTTGAACTTTTATATGATTTGCAGGAGCATTTAATTGAAATTACCGGGATGGATGAAGTGACTCTGCAGCCAGCAGCTGGAGCACATGGGGAATGGACCGGTTTAATGATGATCCGTGCTTACCATGAAGCCAACGGTGATATGAAACGTACAAAAGTTATTGTTCCTGATTCCGCACATGGGACAAATCCAGCATCAGCAACAATTGCAGGTCTAGAAACCATTACCGTTAAATCCAATGAACATGGTCTAGTTGACCTTGAAGATTTAAGAAGAGTGGTTGGTGAAGATACTGCAGCACTAATGTTAACCAATCCGAATACGCTTGGTTTATTTGAAGAAAACATTCTTGAATTAGCTGAAATTGTTCATGAAGCAGGTGGAAAGCTTTATTATGATGGAGCTAACTTAAATGCGGTCCTTTCAAAAGCACGTCCGGGAGATATGGGGTTTGATGTGGTTCACTTAAACCTTCATAAAACGTTTACAGGCCCACACGGTGGCGGCGGTCCTGGTTCTGGCCCAGTCGGTGTCAAAGCAGATTTGATTCCGTTCCTTCCTAAACCAATTATCACAAAACAAGGCGATGAGTTTGTTCTTGATTATGATCGCCCACTGTCAATAGGTCGTGTGAAGCCATATTACGGAAACTTTGGCATTAATGTTCGTGCGTACACATATATTCGCTCGATGGGTCCGGATGGATTAAAAGCAGTAACAGAGTATGCTGTATTAAACGCGAACTACATGATGAGAAGGCTTGCTGAATATTACGATCTACCATTTGATCGTCATTGTAAGCATGAATTTGTCCTTAGCGGAAGACGTCAGAAGAAATTAGGTGTCCGCACATTAGATATTGCGAAACGACTGCTCGATTTTGGCTATCATCCGCCAACCATTTACTTCCCGTTGAATGTAGAAGAATGTATCATGATTGAACCGACAGAAACCGAATCAAAAGAGACATTAGATTCATTCATCGATATTATGATCCAAATTGCTAAAGAAGCTGAGGAAAATCCAGAAATCGTTCAAGAAGCCCCACATACAACAGTGGTCGGCCGTATGGATGAAACAAAAGCTGCTCGTAAGCCAGTCTTAAAATATCAAAAAGCTTAAATATTAGAAAGGTCAGATTCGAAAATGGAATCTGACCTTCTCTATTTTTTATATAAAGGCTGTGTTAAACTTGTCTGTTGATTTCCGTTCCAGGCGCTTCGCTTTCCGCGGGCGTTGCGGGGAGCCTCCTCGGCGCTTTCAGCACCTGTGGGGTCTCCCCAGCCCCGTACTCCCGCAGGAGTCTTCGCGCCCTCCACTCCAATCATCTGAGTGCCAAAATCAACATTAACCTTTAACACAGCCAAAATAAAAAAGGCCCCGAAATACGGAACCTTGTTTATCTCATTATTTCTTCGTTTTAACTTTACCAGACCATTTTTTAAACCCGCCTTGTAATTGGGTTAGATCCCGGTAACCTTTTCGGTGTAAGAATTGTGCTGCACGGGCGCTGCGCATCCCACTTTGGCAGTATAAATATACCGGCATATCAGGTCGAATTTCTTTCATGCGCATTTTCATTTGTGACATGGGGATATTACGTGATCCTAAAATATGGCCGCCTTCGAATTCGTTTGCTTCACGAACATCTATTAGTTGTGCCTTTCTGTATCCCGCACGGAATTCTTCTTCTGTTACCGTTTTAACAATCCTTTTCTGATAGAAATAGGTGAAAACGGAATAGATGATAACTGCTACAATGATAATTAATAAGGGATAAAGTGAACTCAATTTCTTTTTGCTCCTTTCAAGCTTTCCTGCACTAGTTTATTATATAAGCCAATCTCATAAAGATAAAGATGAATGCTAAAAAATCTTTTCAAAACTTCCTAAATTAATTATAGCAGAAACATCTTATTTTGAATCTATATCAGATTTTGGTAGACTTAAACTCGTAATAATATAAAAAATGAGGTCATTATAATGAAAAAAGAAGTTTGGCGTTTTATTGATACTGGAAATAGTTCACCATCTTTTAATATGGCTTTAGATGAGGCGCTGCTCGATTGGCATAGTGAGGGGAAAATTCCTCCAGTGATTCGATTCTATGGCTGGAACCCAGCAACCCTGTCAGTAGGATATTTTCAAAAAGTGGAAAAGGAAATTGATATGGAAGCAGTTAAGGCTCATCAATTAGGTTTTGTCAGGAGACCTACAGGCGGCCGTGGAGTACTTCATGAGCACGAGCTTACGTACAGTGTAATCGTTTCTGAAGACCATCCAGAAATGCCAAATTCAGTGACAGAAGCCTATCGTGTGATATCTGAAGGTATTTTAAAAGGATTTCACCATTTAGGACTTGAGGCATACTTTGCTGTCCCAAAAACAGCGGAGGAAAGAGATGCATTAAAAAACCCTCGATCTGCTGTTTGCTTTGATGCCCCAAGTTGGTATGAGCTTGTGGTCGAAGGCAGAAAGGTAGCTGGCAGTGCACAAACAAGGCAAAAGGGAGTCATATTACAGCATGGATCCATATTGTTAGATTTAGATGAGGATAAATTATTTAGTTTATTTAAATATCCTAGTGAAAGGGTAAAGGAACGAATGAGGAAAGCCTTTAAGGATAAAGCGGTTGCTATCAACGCTATTAGTCCGAGGAGAATTTCTCTTGAGGAAGCAAAGGAAGCTTTTTATAAGGGCTTTGCGGAAGGTCTAAATGTTGAACTAGAGCCTTATCAATTAAATGAACAAGAGCTAGCCTACGTTAATAAGATTGCAAAAGAGCGCTATGAGAATGATGAATGGAATTATAAGAGATAATTGGAAGCGGCGACATGTCGCTTCTTTGTTATTTGAGCAAAATAAGCAACCTGCGAATTTTGTTGAATTTTCCTGATTTATGACGAAAATCTTATTATTGCTATTGATTACTATTAATTATATTAATTTTTGAGTTTGACAAAAAGAATCTTGTTTGTTTGATTTACAATATATAGTGGTGTCGAAAATATTTTCGGTACTATATATTGATATTTAGTTGATTTATTCTAGGTGCCTATGATAACCTAAAAATACAAACCAACTAGATATAGCGCAATACTGCTAGATTTAGCACAATAGGTAGATATTAACATGAAGGAGTTGTTCTCATGTCTGTAGTTTTTAGACATACAATGAATATTGATTTTGAAAGGTTGAATGAGGATATCCGCTTATTCCCCCAGGTGCATCCAGTTACCCCAGATATGAAAATAACTCACAAAGGTGTTTCTCGTTTGGTAATGTTGGACCGCTATACCTTTAAAGACACTGCAAAAATTACCCTTTCTAACGACGACTTCGTTGTTTTAACTATAAAAGAAGATCCGAAATTTCCAGCACGCGGCCTTGGCTATATCCAGGAAATCGATTGGGAAAAGAAAAAAGCAAAAGTTTTAGTGGAAGAGGAGTTTAGAGGAGTACTCGATGATCCTGAAGAAGCTAGCACAGGTGTGATTACTAGGTCATTAGATGTGATTGAAAAGCCGTTAGAGCTTTTCTACGAGCAAATTGCGAAGCGTAATGCTACTGGTCTGGCCTCTGTCGAAGAAACGGAAGAGAAGCGAAGAGAATGGACAGAACGGTTTTATCAAGAACTTGTAAACATGAACTTCATTCCTGCAGGCCGCGTTCTTTACGGTGCTGGGGCAGATACCGATGTTACTTACTTCAATTGCTATGTTATGCCTTTTGTCCCAGACTCACGTGAGGGTATCTCTGACCATCGTAAGCAGGTGATGGAGATTATGAGCCGTGGCGGCGGAGTTGGTACAAATGGCTCAACATTGAGACCGCGTAATACACTGGCCAGAGGCGTAAATGGTAAATCATCTGGTTCGGTTTCATGGTTGGATGATATTGCGAAGTTGACACATTTGGTTGAGCAGGGTGGATCAAGACGTGGAGCTCAGATGATCATGTTAGCAGACTGGCATCCAGACATTATTGAATTTATTATCTCTAAGATGCAAAATCCTAGAATTCTACGATTCTTAATTGAAAATACAAATGATGATACGATCAAAAAACTTGCAAAAGATAAATTAAAGTTTACCCCTCTAACTCTAAGTGAAACTGCAATGTACCAAGGAATTGTAAATTATAAAAACATTCAAGGTTTCGGTGGATTTGATGAAAAAATCATTGCTGATGCAGAAGAGAAATTATTAACCGGTGGTAACTACACGGTACACAATTCTGAGTTCCTTACTGGTGCAAATATTTCTGTTTGTTTAACAAAGGAATTTATGGAAGCTGTTGAAAACGATAGTGATTACGAACTGCGCTTCCCATATGTTGAACACTATGATCAAGAAGAAATGAAGATTTATAATGAAGAATGGCATAAAGTGGGAGATGTCCGCGAGTGGGAAAAACTTGGACATAAAGTACGGGTGTACAAAAAGTTCAAAGCAAAAGAACTATGGAACCTTATCAATATTTGTGCTACCTACTCAGCAGAACCAGGAATATTTTTTATCGACAATGCCAACGACATGACCAATGCAAAAGCATATGGCCAACAGGTAGTTGCAACAAACCCATGTGGGGAACAACCACTTGCACCATTTTCCGTCTGTAACCTTGCAGCAGTCAACTTGGCGGAAATGGCTGATAAAGAAACAAAGACGGTCGATTTTGAAAAGCTTAAGCGAACAGTAGCCGTAGGAGTTCGGATGCAGGATAATGTCATCAATGCAACACCATACTTTCTTGAAGAAAATAAAAAGCAGGCACTTGGTGAGCGACGTGTAGGGCTTGGAGTAATGGGCTTGCATGACATGCTGATTTATTGTGAAACAAAGTATGGATCACCAGAAGGAAACGAACTAGTCGATCAAGTTTTTGAAGTAATTGCAACTACTGCATACAGAACTTCAATTGAATTGGCGAAAGAAAAAGGAAGTTTCCCATTCTTAACTGGGAAAACAACAGGTGAAACTAACCGATTACGTCAAGCTTTCATCGATACAGGGTATATGAAGAAAATGCCTGAAGATATCCGCCAATCTATTTTAGAAAGTGGAATTAGGAACTCTCATTTACTAACGGTTGCTCCCACGGGATCTACTGGAACAATGGTTGGAGTCTCCACCGGCTTAGAGCCTTATTTCTCATTCTCTTACTTCCGCAGCGGACGTCTTGGTAAATTTATTGAAGTCAAAGCGGATATCGTGAAAGAATACCTTGATAAGCACCCTGAAGCGGATGAAAATAATCTTCCACATTGGTTTGTTACTGCGATGGAACTTACGACAGAAGCACATGCAGATGTTCAATGTGTCATCCAGCGCTGGATCGACAGTTCCATTAGTAAAACAGTCAACGCACCAAAAGGGTATAGCGTAGAACAGGTTGAAAAAGTATACCAGCGTTTATATCGTGGCGGAGCAAAAGGTGGAACTGTTTATGTTGATGGCTCACGTGATTCACAGGTACTAACACTGAAAGCAGAAGAAAACACTAATGAACAATTATCCATTTTTAATGAACAACCAAAACAGCATGTGGTCCTTGTTGATACAATCAGTGAACTTCGTTCAACAAGTGTGACCATCGGATCAGAAGTAGGAAACACATGCCCGGTGTGCCGTACCGGTAAGGTAAAAGAAATGGGCGGCTGCAACACGTGTACTAACTGCGGAGCCCAATTGAAATGTGGTTTATAATTTGTGAGTAATTAATGGGGGAAGAGTTTCCCCCATTTTTTTTGCGTGATAAATGTCGATAAATCTGATAATTAATATGAAATTTACTACAATTCAAATAAATATTTACTAGAATTTTTAGAATAAAGTCGAAATTTGTAATATAACTGTAATCTAGCTGTTACTTCGGTGTTAATCTTTTTTTGTATATTAATAGTATCGAAGCACACAGGGGGATTAAACAAGATGTTGAAAAAGATCATAACAGCCATGATGGCTATGACAATAATTCTAAGTTCATTGTTTACCACCATGGGTGAAAAAGCAGAAGCGGCCTATTATCATACAAAAGCAATCTCAGTTGCAAAAGCAAATCTTGGCGTCCCATATAGGTGGGGTGGGTTATCTCCAAGAGGATTTGACTGTTCAGGTTTGGTTAAATATTCTTATGGTAAGGCTGGCAAAGTATTGCCTAGAACGGCAGCAGACATGTACTACAAAAAAGGATACCGTGTGAAATCTTTAAAGGTCGGGGACTTAATGTTCTTCTCTCAAAATAAGGCAAGCAAACCTAGTCATGTAGCGATTTACATAGGTGGCGGAAAAATGATTCAATCATCATCTTCAAAGGGCGTTTCAATTGCATCTACAAGCAACAGTTATTGGAAGCCAAGATTTATTGGAGCAAAAAGATTTTAATGAATAGTTAAGCGGTTTCAACCTCATTAATAAACCAAGAACATCGTGCAGAGTCGATGTTCTTTTTTATTTACAAATTTTTTTTACTTGTCTACCGTACTATTTATGAATGCAACTGCTTAAAGATGTAAAAATAACTTCATCTTTAGGAGTGACTGCCATGTTTATAGACGGCGTTTTTTCCGGAGGAGGAATAAAAGGGTTTGCCTTAATTGGAGCCTGTGCAGAAATAGAAGATAAAGGTTTGCGATTTGTAAGGTTGGCAGGAACAAGTGCAGGATCCATCGTTGCTGCATTAATCGCCGCCGGTTATACCAGTAAAGAAATTTTCCAACTGGTCGACGAATTAGATCTTTCAAAACTACTGGATACCCGAAAAACAATCATTCCATTCCCATTTGCTAAATGGCTGTTTGTCTATTGGAGGCTGGGTCTTTATAAGGGAAACGAGCTTGAAAAATGGCTTTGTGAAAAACTTGAGGCTAAAGGGTTAAAAACATTTGCAGATTTACCCCCTCAGGCCCTTAGGGTCATCGCTTCAGACCTTTCAAATGGGCGAATGATTGTTTTACCAGACGACTTACAGAAGTATGGCATCTCACCAGGCTCCTTTTCCATTGCTAAAGCGATAAGAATTAGCTGCAGTATCCCATATTTTTTTGAGCCAGTAAAAATGCGTTCAATGGACGGTATGAATGTATTAGTTGACGGAGGAGTTTTGAGCAATTTTCCAATGTGGCTTTTTGATCAAGAGAATGTACAAAAAGTAAGACCAGTGCTCGGAATTAAATTAAACGCTAGTGAATATGAGCATGAAAAACATAAAATCAAAAATGCGGTACAATTATTTGCTGCCTTATTTGAAACGATGAAAGATGCCCACGATTCCAGGTATATTTCCAAAAAACATGTAAAGAATATAATCTTTATCCCAACTGAAGGTGTTTTATTTACGGAATTTTCATTAACAGAAGAAAAGAAACACGAATTATTTAATTTAGGAAAAGAAAAAGCGAAACAATTTTTGAAAACATGGGGGTATTAATTAGGATATATTTTTATGCTTCTTCATAAAAATATAAAAAATCGAGCGCCTATAGTGACGCTCGATTTTTCTTTTTCCCCTTTTTGCCGTCGATAACGGTCAAATGTGCAGGAGATTTCTTTTTTGTCTTGTTGCTTTTCTTTAATGAGGCTAAAGTTCCGAGAGAAGAAGTCTTAACAGTTCCTTCCCCGCTCTTTTGTTGTAATCGTTTTTTTGATTTTTTTGCTGCTTTTAGAAATGCCCGCTGCTCTTTTTTCTGAGGGCTTGAGCCGGTAAACTTTCGAACTAGGAAATAAACGACTAAAACAACCAGTGCCATGACAGCTATACTTTGAATGAAACCGGCTGGATTAGCTGTAAATGTACCAATAACACCAAGTAATGCTAGAATGATAAGTCCCCCAATAACCACATTAACAAATGTCCGATTTTTCAAGAAAGCCACCTCCCTAAGAGCATCTTAAGCATTTTTATAATCTTTTAAACACGATAAAACAAAGATTTAGACAATTTCTTCACTTTCTATGGAGAACTCAGTTTCTTTCTCCATTTTCAATAATCGGTTAAAAGAAAGGATCGCCACTTCCACTTGGTCATCTTGAGGTTCCTTCGTTGTTATTAATTGAAGCCAAAGACCAGGTATCCCAAGATATTTCAAGACAGGAACATCTCTGAGTTTGTTTGTCACTTGAAGAATTTCAAAGGCGATTCCTAGAACAACCGGGATTAAAAGGAGTCGGTCGACAACCCGTAACCAAAGCGGAGTAGTAGGTACAAACATGTAAACAAAAACACCTACAATTACAGTAAATAAAATGAAACTGCTCCCACAGCGGTAATGGAGTCGAGAATGAGCCTGCACATTTTCTACAGTTAACTCTACACCTGCTTCAAACGTATTAATTACTTTATGTTCAGCTCCGTGATATTGAAACACTCTTTTTATCAATGGAGTAAGGGAGACAAAATAAATATAAGCTATTAGTAAGATTAGTTTAAAAAAGCCTTCCACTAGCACTTGAGCAAAATCTGAAGGGAAAATTGGTTTTGTTAAAACGGCAAGAAAAACTGGAATTAATGTAAAAGCGAATTTACCAAATAAAAATGAGATGACACCAATTGCTGCTACACCAAGATACATGGTTAATTTAGATACTTCTTTTTCTTTTATGATTTCATCTTCTTTTGGGTCAACATCAAATCTTTCCGTTGAAAAGTTTAAATGTTTTGATCCATTTGCACTCGACTCAATAATGGCAATAATCCCACGTAGAAAAGGGATTTTTTTTAACATTGTAAAATAAGGATTTGCTTTGCGTGGCAAATGAAAATATTCTACAGATTGATCCTTTCTGCGAACCGCAGTAACATAATGATGCTTACCGCCAAACATAACACCTTCGACAACCGCTTGGCCGCCATAAACAGGTTTTTGCGAACTAGACATATACATAACACCAACCTAATCAAAAGTTGCACAACAGCAGAAGTAGAAAAAATCTGTATGTACTTAATTCTATTCTACTAGAAAAACAAAAAAACCTCTAGGAATGACATAATATTTCCAATTAAAAAGTTTTTTTTTATGCAAGGGATTGAATACCTAAGGACATAATAAAAAATGGAGTTTATTATGGCTTTTTGTTGACCCTGTATTGTTTTAGGGACAGTATTACATGAATGATGGACGGCAAATAAGGCAGCAAAGAAGCAGAATGTTAATGGAGGTTGTTATTATGTCAAATGAGCAAAAACTAAGTAATTATCCTAAACCCATGTCCTTTCCGGTAATGGTCTTTTGGACAGGGTTATTTGGAGGCTTGTTTTGGGGAACAATTGGCTGGATTGCTTCCTATTTTAGTTTTACAGAAATTCGTCCTACTGTCCTACTGGAGCCCTGGGCGCTAGGCGATTGGAAGCATGAATGGCTTGGTACACTCATTTCCATCATTTTAATTGGAATTTGTTCAGTGGTTGCTGCATTTATTTACTATGCAGCCTTGAAAAAGTTCAAAGGTTTTTGGTTTGGTCTGGCGTATGGTCTTGTATTGTTTGCAGTGGTATTTTTCTTACTTAATCCACTCTTTCCGGGAATTAAGCCCTTCTTTGATTTAAACAGGGATACAATCATAACTTCCGTTTGTTTATATATCGTATATGGAATTTTTATTGGATATTCCATAAATTATGAGTATCAAAATAATAAAGTTCAAGAGAAAGAGGAATCAGCCTAAGTTTCGATTAGTCGGATTTGGTAGGTTATGATAAAATATTTTTGTCCTCATTGATTTGAAAAGGAGAGTGGAGAATATCATGGAAAAAATAGAAAAATTGAGATCTAATTTTTCAACACATGGAATAGATGGGATCTTGATCACAAGTCCATTTAATCGAAGGTATATATCTAACTTTACTGGTACCGCAGGTGTTGTATTAATTAGTGCAGATAAAGCGCAGTTTCTTACAGATTTCCGCTATATTGAACAAGCAGCTAAACAATGTCAGGGATTTGAGATTATAAAGACTACAGGATCTATCCCTGAGGAGGTAGCGGTCCAAGCAAAGAAACTTGGTATTCAAAAGCTTGGATTTGAAGCGGATTTTCTAACGTTTTCTTCTTTTAAATTATATGATAAGGAATTGGAAGCTGAACTAGTACCAATTTCCGGAGTAATTGAAAAGTTACGCTTGATAAAGACGGATTCAGAGCTTAAGATATTAAAGGTGGCAGCTGATATCGCGGATGCTGCATTTAAACATATTTTAGACTTCATTCGTCCAGGAAAAACGGAATTAGAAGTATCGAATGAGTTAGAGTTTTTTATGAGAAGAGCTGGTGCTACATCTTCTTCATTTGATACGATTGTTGCTTCAGGTCATCGCTCTGCACTTCCTCATGGTGTGGCAAGTGACAAAGTTATTGAGGCTGGAGATATTGTAACAATGGATTATGGATGTTATTACAATGGTTATGTATCTGATATTACAAGAACCGTGGCAGTTGGTGAGCCGGATGCCAAGCTTAAAGAGATTTATGAAATTGTTCTTGAAGCCCAATTACGTGGGATGGCGGGAATCAAACCAGGATTGACCGGTAAAGAAGCAGATGCAATCACACGAGATTACATAACAGAAAAAGGTTATGGTGAATACTTTGGACATTCAACTGGACATGGAATAGGACTGGAGATTCATGAGGGTCCAGGATTGTCGATGAAATCAGATGTCGTTTTAGAACCTGGCATGGTGGTAACATGTGAACCGGGCATTTATATCCCAGGTCTTGGCGGTGTTCGAATTGAAGATGATACGTTGATTACAAAAGACCATAACGAAGCACTTACACATTCTACAAAAGAACTAATTATACTGTAACGATTTTAGGAGGATTTTAACATGATATCTGTAAATGATTTTAAAACAGGATTAACAATTGAAGTTGATGGAGGCCTATGGCGTGTTCTGGATTTCCAACACGTAAAGCCAGGTAAGGGTGCAGCGTTTGTTCGTTCCAAACTTCGTAACCTACGTAATGGTGCCATTCAAGAAAAAACGTTTCGTGCAGGTGAAAAAGTAGAGAAAGCTCAAATTGATAATCGTAAAATGCAATATTTATATGCAAGCGGCGATAATCATGTGTTTATGGATATGGAATCTTATGAGCAGGTAGAATTACCAGCAGCAAACATTGAGTATGAATTAAAGTTCTTAAAAGAAAACATGGAAGTACACATTATGATGTTTAACTATGAAACCCTAGGGATTGAATTACCAAACAACGTTACTTTAGAAGTGACTGAAACAGAGCCAGGGATTAAAGGTGATACATCTTCCGGCGGTACTAAAAATGCTACTCTTGAAACTGGACTTAATGTTCAAGTGCCTTTCTTTATCAATCAAGGTGATAAATTAATTATTAACACTTCTGATGGTTCATACGTTTCTCGTGCATAATCATGATCAAAGCCTTAGTCCGATAATTACGGACTAAGGCTTTTTTTTAACAATTTCTCCATACTTTCTCCTAAGTTTCTGCACACTTTTTCACTACATTAAGGATGTAGAAAAATTAAAGGAGAAGATGAATATGAATATGAATATGACGCATTATATGGGATTATTAGCAGACAATCAACCTTGGAATTTATTGATTTTTATGGCGGTTCCAGTCATTTGTGCAGAAATCCTTGCGATTTCGGAAATAGCGATATTGTTTACAAGAAAATTAGATGGTGCACTAAAAAAATTGAATAAAGTAACAGGTATCTTTGCAGGCTTTTATTTTACCGGAATATTTATTTACCTTATGAAATCGGCTTATATACCATTAACTGTTAATGGGGAGTGGAAAGGTTGGATTGACGTTACAGCTGTTACTTTCTATTTACTTGGAATCATCCCATTTCTTGGAATGGCGCTGCTTGATTTAGGTCTTATTTTCAGACATAAAACTGAGGAAGAAAAACTGAAAATTCATGCTATATTTGTAAGTATTTTTCTAGTAGTTGCTCACATCGCAATGATATTTGGGATGATTGACCCATCACTTGGAACCGGTTCACCTTCTAGTCACGATATGATGAATATGTAATAAAGGATGAATAAGCAATGAGGAAAAAGTTAATAACTTAAACTACTTAAAAAACTTCACGAAATAGTAAGATTTAGTTACATTTTGACTAATCTCTTTTTGCTAAACTTAAAGAGTATTTAATACTATAGGGAAGGGGGGCAATAGATATTGAAACGAATTACATCTCTCTTGTTCCTTGGGATTTTGTTTGCCATTGTTGCAGCTGGCTGCAGTTCCAAACTAAGTGATGAAACCTGGAAACTTGATAAAAAACATTCGCCATTACCAGATTTTGTTCTGAATACATCTGAAAAGGTTAATGAAACTTATGTTATGGCTGCAACTTATCCAGAAGTGGTAGCTTCGGTTCCTTGCTATTGTGGTTGCGTTGTCGAAGGGCATAAGAGCAATTTAGATTGCTTTGTAAAGCAGGTTGGTGAAAATAATGCAGTGACAGAGTGGGATTCACACGGAATATCTTGCGACACTTGTATCGATATAGCTAGAGATGCAGTTGAGATGCATCTTAGTGGAAAAAGTCCTAATAAAATTTATCAATTAATTACAGGTAAATATGAAGATATTGGGGAGCCAACCCCAACGCCCGAACCTAAGTAAGGGGTAACCCATGAAGAAAATATTAATCGGATTTTATATTTTGATTATTATTGGCATTATTGTCAGTATTAGTAATAGTGGCATTTTTAATAGCAAGAAGTCAGAGGCTATTGCTGCAGGTGAGAAAATCTACAAAAAAAATTGTATCTCCTGTCACGGTGAGACTGGAAAAGGAGAAGGCACAAAAACTGGAACGGCGTTAAATAGCCAGAATTTTTTAAGCAATGTATCCGATAAAGATTTGTATAATTATATGAAGTATGGAAGAGATGGCACGGTTATGCCTGCCTACGGTCCCAGACTATCAGACAAGGACTTAAAGAATCTTGTTGCTTTTATTAGAGACTGGCAAACGAAGGAAATAACATTTGATACTCCAAAAACAATTGCTGGTGATCCTGAGCGTGGGATGGCGCAATTTAACTTGTATTGCCTTAACTGCCATGGTGAAGCTGGTATTGGTAAGGAGAAAATGGGAACAGCGCTTTCTAATCCACAATATTTGAAATACACTACTGATAAACAAATTTGGATTGATGCAGCTTATGGGCGTGAAGAAACACGGATGGGACCTTCATTAAAAGGTTTAGAAGGTGCACGTCAACTGAAGGAAAAGGATATTACCGATATTGTTACTTATATCCGTTCGTTGGAGAAGTAAAAACTATACTATTGTTGTAAGACCTGAATCTATCAAGTGGATTCAGGTTTTTTTTTGAATAGGGACCAAATGTGAACAATTTGTTGTGGATTTTTGACGAAAACGCAACGATTTATATCCTTTAACAAAATGTTCAAGAGTGATTCAACAAATAAGATTGGATAAAGATTATATTTATTCCAAAGAGGACTATAGTAAAAAATAGTATTTTCTTAAAGTCAAGGAGGATTAAGATGCTAAAGAAAAAGTGGTTGGCATTATTCGTAATCGCATCATTTTTAACGAATTTCATCATCCCGCATGCTAGTGCTGAAACAGCCTTTCATGCAGAAAAATTTCCTTTTAAGGAAATGCAGATTCAAGTAATGCCAGAGTTTGATTATCCCGAAGGTTGGTCACGTGATATTCCGTCATTATTAGTTGGTCAGTACGGAACCATTACCAATAAAAGTGGTCAAGATTATGATGGCAAGTTAGAGATTGCCGTTCCAGCAATGGAAAAAGGATTTGAAGCCTTCTTAGTAGCAGAATTCCCTGAGAAAGATAAGCCTGAAGTACAGCGTCCGTATGATGTTGATAAAGAAAAAGGACTTATTACTTGGAAGCCAGCTAAGGCGATTAAGAATAATGAGACTTACGAATTTGTAATTGAGTACTATACAAAGTCAATCAAAGTGAAGGATAACAAGACTTTTACATATGAGCTTAAAAATAAAGCTACTATCGATCTTTTAGATGTAATTTTTTATGCTCCGATGGATGCTAAGGATATAAAAATTGAGCCAAAGGCCGAGAACAATTCGAAAAATGAATATGGAGAAGAGCTTTATTACTACCAATATAAAAATGTAAAAGCTGATGCAGGCTTAAAATACTCCTTTTCATATAAAAAAGATGGTACGGAATCTACGATGGAAGCTATAAACAAACAGCAGCCGCCAAACGATGAAAACCATAGTGGTGTAACTGCAACTGATCAAGTTGTTAAAAATGGTGGAACTACCGGTACTTCCAAACGTCCAATTATCGGACTTGGTGGTGCAGCAATCATTGGTATAGCGATTGTTATAGCAGGGCTCTTTATATTCCTAGGCTTAAAAGGAAATTCTCAATCAGCGTCTAAGGTTACCAAACAACCTAAAACACAACCAAAGAAACAAACTCAAACGGCAAAAAAGGACAATAAGATCAAAAATTCTGAGGAAAAGAAAGAATTACGAAAAAAGCTGTTAACAGGAAAGATTGATCAAGAAATGTACGAAGAGGAAATGAAAAAACTAATCTAATGAGGTGAGCAGGATGAAAAAAAATACGATTGTCATGCTTGGTGGATTTATTATTGCGGGCGCCATTGTTTTCCTTTTGATGGCAGCAACTCCTGGGTCAAGTGGAGTTGAACTAACAATGAAAGAACTATTGGCTACTCAAGAACAACATAAAGATGATTTCGTTACGGTTGAGGGTTTATTAATTGAAGACTCGATTAAATGGGATGCTAACAAAATTGAATTGAAATTTGATGTGAAAGATAACGACGGCAATGTTATGCACGTCATTCACAACGGAACTAAGCCGGATAATTTTTCAGAAGGTGTTATCACGATTCTCCAAGGAGCACCAACCAAAAAGAACACATTTGTTGCAGAAACAGTTAAAACAAGATGTCCGTCCAAATATGAAGGAAAAGATATCAAGGATTACGACCCCGAGACTCATAAAGATAAGTTAAATAAAACACCGAATGAAAAATAACAGGCTAACTTAAGAAGGTGACGAAATGTATTTATTTTCCAATGCAACGATTTATATAGGCTTAGCCATTGCGATTTATTCTCTTCTTATTATCACGTTGGGGATTAGCAAGAAAAATCAAAAATACGTTAACAGTGGTAAAGGTGGATTAATAGCATTATTAGTTTGTTCCTCACTTGCCATGCTATCATTGTTCTACCTTTTAGCAACCTCTCAATTTCAATATGAATATGTTCATGATTACACAAGCAGTGAGCTCCCTATTATCTATAAACTGACGGCACTCTGGGCTGGTAATGCCGGATCGTTGTTATTGTGGACGTTTTTCTTAACTTTATATACCTGTATGATTGCTTTCTCACGGAAGTTAAAGGGGAACCCAATGGTCCCATACATATCTGCCATTTTACTAGCTAATGCTGTTTTCTTCTTCTTTATTCTAGGCTTTGTAGCGAAACCTTTCATTCTATTAGATGAGATTCCAATCGAAGGTAAAGGCTTAAATCCAATGCTTCAAAACCCTGGTATGATTATACATCCAGTCACACTTTACTTAGGATATGTTGGACTTGCCATACCATTTGCCTTTGCGATGGCCGCACTGATTTTGAAAAATGTTGATGATTTCTGGATTAAAATGACAAGACGCTGGACGATTATTGCTTGGTTATTTTTAAGTCTGGGTAATATCTTTGGTGGGCAATGGGCTTATGTTGAACTTGGGTGGGGCGGATACTGGGCATGGGATCCAGTTGAAAATGCTTCCTTTATGCCGTGGCTAACGGCTACTGCATTCTTGCACTCTGTTATGATTCAAGAACGAAAAAACATGTTAAAGGTATGGAATATAAGCTTAATCATTGTATCCTATGCACTTACTTTATTTGGCACGTTCCTTGTACGAAGCGGGGTATTGACTTCTGTCCATGCCTTCGCCAATTCAAATCTAGGATTATACTTCTTAATCTTTATGGGCGTGGCGGTGATTGGAGCGCTATATGTATTGATGAGCCGATACAATCTGCTAAAAAGGAGTGCAGGTGAATTTAACTCCTTTGTGTCTAAAGAAAGCAGCTTCTTAATTAATAATTTATTACTTGTTGGGGCCGCCTTTGCAGTATTTTGGGGAACCATTTTCCCATTAGTATCGGAAGCAGTCCGGGGTACAAAAGTGACGGTGGGACTCCCATTCTTTAATAAGGTTGAAGCACCGATTTTATTATCAATGATGTTTATCATGGCGGTTTGTCCATTGCTTGCTTGGCAGAAATCTACCGTAAAAAATCTTAGGAAAAACTTTATGATTCCAGCAATCCTAGCAATTCTAGCGATGATTTTAATGGTAGTACTAGGAATTCAAAAGGCCTGGGCAGTCATTGGTTACGGTGTTATCAGTCTATTATTAATAACTCATTTCTTAGAGTTTTATAGAGGTGTGAAAGCCAGAAGAAAGATGACCAAGGAATCTCCACTAGTTGCCCTCTATCGCTTAATGATCCGAAATCGACGCAGATATGGCGGATATATCGTTCACCTTGGAATTGCTTTTATTACGATGGGGATTATTGGTTCACAGAACTATGATTTACAAACAATGAAAACGGTCGATTTAGGAAAGTCAATTGAATTACAAGATTATCGAATCAACTATGAACGGCTAGATCAGAAAAAAGAAGGAATTAACGACATCGTTTATGCCGATGTAACTGTGTTTAGAAATGGTAAAGAGCTGGGCACATATCAGCCGGAAAAGGTTTTTTATGGAAACTGGGAACAGCCGTCTTCTGAAGTGGCCATTATATCCTCACTTAAGGAAGACTTATACATCGTATTAAGCGCATGGGAAGACGATGGAAAAGCTACCTTTGTTGTAAAAGTTAATCCCATGATGAATTGGTTGTGGATTGGATCATTCATGATTGTTATTGGCGCACTGTTCGCCGTCTGGAACGGAAAATATGGAAATGTAACTCCGAGATACACAGGAGTTCGTAAAGAGGTGTCTTAATATGAAAAGTAAAATATATATGGGGCTCCTCATTATCTTAGCCATCTTTCACGGATCATTCCTTCGTGCGGAAGCTGCAAAACAGATTGACTATAAATCTGCCGGATTCAAAGCTGTTGCTCAGCAATTCGCCTGCACATGTGGCTGCGGTCAGGATCATTATGAATGTGATCCGAATACATGTAATCTAACAACTGAGTTTAAAGCAGACTTAGTTGATATGATGAACAAGGGCTGGGATAAGGATAAAATTCGTGAATATTATGTCAATATTTATGGGGAAGAGATATTAACTTCACCAGAGAAAAGTGGTTTTAGCCTAACCGCTTGGGTACTGCCGTTTGTTGTAATAGGAGCAGCAGGAATTGCCGTGTTTTTCATCATCCGTAAATGGGTGAAGAAAAAAGGAACAGAAGAAGATGTGGCGGAATATGAGAGTCCCGGGGATGAAGTAGAAGGAGAAATCCTTTCCTCTATCATTGATGAAGAACGCAAAAAGTATCTTTAGGATGTGAACAATATGCAAGATATCACCGTCATTTCGATGATTTTTACTACCATTTTAGCGCTTGCTTGTCTATTTCTAATCTTATCACCTTTATTTAAGTGGGATACGTATATACAGGTTTCTTCTAAAGGAAAAGATATCAATCCTACCAAAGAAGCACTTTTGACCACTCTTAATGAAATAGAATTTGAGTTCAAGATGGATAAAATCTCACACGCTGATTATAAGCATTTAAAGAAACAATATGAGACAGAAGTGGCTAGTATTATGAAGGAAGAAGAATTAATGATAACGAATATCGACAGAGAATTAATGGATGAAGTGGAAAAAGAAATTGAAGCTCAGATGAAGACCTATAAGAACAAAAAGGGGGAAGGAAAGTGATCAATAAAATCACCGTTTTCTTCCTCGGGCTGATGCTGTTAATCCCTTTACATGGATTAGCGGCATCAGATTCAAAGGTTTCAATTGATATGCATTATATTGTGATTAGTCCTACAGATGACGGCGGGACGAATATGATGAATATGGTTAACTATACAAATACCGCAGACCATGTATATAAAGGGGACGGAAAAAGCGAAGCTGTCTTAAATGTAACCCTTCCTGAAGGAGCAGAAGATCTTAACGTTTTAGATAATCAAATTGCCTTTAAAGAGAAGAATAAGGGGTTCATTACAACCACACCAATTCCAGCCAATCAAACGATGGTATTGCCATACAGTTATAGAATGGCAAAAGGGAAAGTAATAAGTTTAAGATCTGACTATTTCGTACAAATGATGCAGATTCTCGTTCCAGAAGGAAGAGGAAGTATTGAAGTAAAAGGCGCTGAAGCGACAAGTCAAGGCAGCTTCAAATTTGATGATCAAAATTACTTTGGCTATAGTATTGAAGGACTTAAGGCTAATCAGGCGTTTACTCTGGTTTATAACAAAGACGTTCAGCCACCGGCAGATGAAACCAAAGAAGCGGAAACAACTAGTGAAAGTGGAAATAATAGTTCAGTCACACACACAGCGCCTGCTTTCCATAATCCTGGTCATCTAAGAATTTGGGCACAATCCCCATTACATCGCTTTAACCCGCATGTGTTCTTGATTATTTTAGTGGCGATTGTCATTGCAGGAATCTCTTATTATATCTATTTTAGGAGGAAAGCAAGAATACTAGATGAACGCCTTGGGGCAGATAAGGAAGAGAAAGCATTTAAACTATTAATGACCAAGCAAAAAGCAATTATGGATAAGATCATAGAATTGGAAGAATCCTTCGGTGATGGGAAGCTTTCAGAGGATGAATACCACGCAAAGCTTGAGGCATATAAACAACATCTTGTCCAAGTAAAATTAAATCTGCGTAATTTTGTAGAGTAGCAGCTGGGATGGGAGAGACTTCATATGATAGAAATAAAAAAGCTAACAAAGCAAGCCGATAATAAACTTATCTTGCGTGGTGTAGACCTCTTAATCAGTAAAGGCGAAACAGTTGCCATACTCGGACCCAATGGAGCAGGGAAAAGTACACTTCTTAAAGTGCTGGCAACCTTAATAAAACCTACATCAGGACTGATACAGGTTAATGGTATGGATTTGAAAAAAAACCATATAAAAATAAAAAAAATAATGGGTTATTTACCCCATTCCAGCTTGCTTTATGATCATTACACACCATTAGAAAATATTGTCTTCTTCGGAAATATATATGGTGTTAAGAATGTTGAACAACGAGCAACGGAGCTTGTTAAAGAGGTAGGCTTATCATTCTTTTTGAATGAACCTGTAAAGAACTTCTCACGCGGGATGATTCAAAGGATTGCTATTGCAAGGGCCATCGTTCATGAACCAGAAATCCTCTTATTGGACGAGCCGCACACCGGGTTGGACCAAGGGGCTATTGGGATATTGAATAATGTGATCCTTTCTATGAAAGCAAAAGGGACGACTACTTTGATGGTAACACATGATTTTAAACAAGCAGCTGAAATCTGCGACAGGATTATTATTGTTAAAAATGGAAAGATTGTCGATGATTTTAGGATTGAAAATCAAAACTTAGGATATGTTTCTGAGAAATATGAACAATTAGTGGAGGGAGTATCATGAACATTTTTCGAACAGCCCTCTTACTAGCTAAAAAGGATCTATATTCTGAGCTAAAAACGAAGCAAATAATGGTCACACAAATTATATTTGCTGGTCTAGTGATTGTGGTTTTCAGCTTTGCCTTTGACCCTGCTAATAATACAACCAAAGCAGTTATTCCGGGGGTGATTTGGGTCATCATCGTTTTTGCAGGAATTTTAGGTCTGAACAGGTCGTTTATTTCAGAGAAGCGGAATGATACGATGCAAGGATTATTGGTGGCACCAATGGAGGCAGCCAGTATTTATTTAGGAAAGTTCTTAGCCAATTTTACCATGATGCTGATTGTGGAACTTGTTTCGATCCCGTTTTTGTTCCTATTATTTGATTTCAAATTCTATGGAAGTCTTCCATATTTTATCTTAGTTGTATTCTTGGGAAGTTTTGGATTTATTGCGATTGGTACATTCCTTGCCGCATTAGCAGCCAATTCTAAAAGCAGTGAAATGCTGCTTCCGCTCTTGCTGTTTCCGATAACAACACCCATCTTAATCGGTGTTGTCCAAGCGACAAGAATCATCCTAACCAACATGGAGAAATTTTCAAGTGCCGTGGCGTGGATTCAGTTGGTTACAGCTTACGATGTTATCTTCTTTGTTGTGTGTCTCTTATTAATAGATTATGTGCTGGAGGTTTAAGTGATGAGTATGAATCTCGAACGGGAGAAAGCAGTGCTTCCTGGAACTCAATTAACTGTTAAAAATAACCTGGATCTGTCAAAAATTTTATTTGGTGCGACAGTTATTTCGATGCTGGCTGCCTTGTATTTTATCTTTATCTTTGCTGCTGAGGAAGTAACGATGGGAGCAGCCCAGAAAATCTTTTATTTCCATGTAAGCTCTGCATGGCTTGCATTCATGGCATTCTTTGTAACATTTGTATTTAGTATATTATTTTTAATCAAACGGAAAAGAATTTTTGACACCTATGCCTATATTTCTGCGGAAATTGGAGTGGTGTTTACAATCATCGTTTTAACGACAGGTCCGATTTGGGCAAAATCTTCATGGAATACTTGGTGGGTATGGGAACCGCGGTTAATTACCACGTTGATTCTATTTTTCATCTATATTGCCTACATAATGATCCGACAAATGGATGGAGTTTGGGATAAAAAAGCCAGGCTGGCTGCTGTATTTGGAATTATCGGGTTTGCTGATGTTCCGATTGTATTCTTCGCGATTCGCTGGTGGCAAACAAAGTTTCACCCAATTGTATTTGGTGAGGGACCTTCTCAAAAAGGTGGAGGTATTGAAGGTACCATGTTAGTAGCCCTGTTTGTTTCACTTGCAGCATTTACCATTCTTTATTCTTACCTTCTTCATAAAGGTGTTTCCTTTGAAAAAATGAAACTTAAAGTTGAGCAGTATAAAGAAAAATTACGAGAAGACTTGGAAAAATAGGAGGAATTTATCATGGGATTTGAATTTATGTATGGTGCGTATTCAGTGGCGTGGGTTGTTATATTCTCATATATGCTAATACTTGGGAAGAGACATACAAAACTGAAGAAAGAAATTGAATTCTTAAAACAACTAGAAAAATAATTAGTATGTAATTTAGGGCCTGTGTAGAATTTACAGGCCTTTTGCATAGAACTTTAGAGGTGTCAGGAGGAAGTACGATGAACAAGCGGGTTATTAAATTACTCGTATTGATTCTTATTGTAAGTATGTTCGGTTTCTTTGGTTATAGTTTAGTAACAAAAGGCAAACATACAGATGTAGGGGATAAAGCGTATAATTTTTCACTGCCAAATTTAGATGGAAGTACAACCAAACTCAGTGATTTTAAGGGAGAGGTTGTCATTTTGAATTATTTTGCCTCATGGTGTGCTCCGTGTAAGGAAGAGTTACCGGAACTAGAATCGTTCCAAAAAGAATATGGGGATAAGTATAATTTTCTGATGATTAATCGCGGAGAGACCATGGATAAGATTAATAAAGTAACAGAGAAAAATAAAGCTGGAATGAATTATTTATTCGATTATAATGCTAAAGTTTCGAAAATGTATAATGTGACAGGGCAGCCTGAAACCTTTGTAATTGATAAACAAGGGGTAATAAGAGAGCATTTTAATGGTCCAGTTACAGAAATGCAATTATATAATTGGGCAAAGAAATATGATAATTAAACCACAAAAAAGGATTGAACCATAAAAATTGGTTCAATCCTTTTTTAATGTGAGGAAGTAAATTTAAATTCCGCGATTACTTCTGCTTTGACTTTTATTTGTCCCGGTTCTAATGGTGTGGAAGTCATTCCTTTCACGAAAGTGGCAGACTGATTAAAGACAGGCTGGACGGTACTTCCTCCTTCGATGATTTGAATTGGAGTTGGTCTTAACGAAACCTTTATGGTGCTTGCAATGGTTTTAGCTTTTTCAGAGGCATTATTTACAGCAAGAACTAAGGCCTGCTGATAAAATAATTCTTTGTTTTTTGCAGTAAATTGAACATTAGAGACGTAGTTTACCCCATTCTGAACAGCGGTGTCTACAACCTTTCCAATGATTGATAAATCATCAATTATTACTTTTAAAATATGAGTAATTTTATAGCCGCGAAATATTTGTTTCCCTTGATCATAATCATAATCGGATTCAATACGATAATCGAAGGTTTGAATATGATTTTTTGTAATACCTAGTTCAATAAGTGAGTCGATTACTTTAGTTGCTTCAGCGGAGTTTTGTTGTTGCGCCGTGATTAATTGCTTACTTTCAGTAATAATCCCTAAGTTTACTGAAGCTGAGTCAGGTTGTACGTCTATTTCTCCCTCACCTGATACTTTAATTAAGTTGCTCCTGTGAGGGTGTCTATTGCGGTCAAGGGGAGGGGAATTGAAATTGTACACTTTTTAACGCCTCCTTGATGGATATTCTTTCCTATAAAACACGGTTTACCTTATGATACGTTCTGAGATTTAATTCATTCCTGTTAACTTATCAAACTTTGTTCTAGCAATAATCTAGGATATTGAAAAAGAATTGACAGATTTGAAAGTCATAATGTGACCAAGCAGGCATACATTTTAAATAATGATAAATGCAAATAAGAGGAGGTTGCACACGTGGAAAAAATCTTAAACTTTTTACCTAAAAAAATAGCAGACCTAATCAGCAAAATCCCTCCTAATCTAAAAGAAGAATTAGAAGAAATTCGTATTCGCATCAATCGCCCTATTGAAATAACAATGAGAGGGAAACCTAGATTTTTATCCTATATTATCCAACCAGAAGATGCTATTCATCTAATGAATAAAATAAGTCATTTCTCCATCTATACACTTGAAGAGGAGCTTAAGCAGGGGTTTATCACTGTTTCTGGAGGACATCGGATTGGACTCGCAGGCAAGGTAATCCTAGAGGGTGGCAAGGTGAAGGCGATTAGAGATATTTCCTCTTTTAATATCCGGATTGCCAGAGAGAAGGTGGGAATTGCAGAACCTCTTATACCATACATCTATCAAGGCAGATGGATGCATACCATGGTGATTGGACCGCCCCAAACCGGTAAAACAACATTACTTCGTGATATTGCAAGAATTGCCTCCTCGGGATTCGGAGTAAGCGGAATAGAGTCAAGTAAGGTCGGAATTGTAGATGAACGAAGTGAAATTGCCGGTTGTGTTCATGGAATCCCACAATTGACTTTTGGTGACCGCTTAGATGTATTAGATGCCTGTCCGAAAGCTGAAGGAATGATGATGATGATCCGCTCTATGAGTCCAGATATATTGGTAGTTGATGAAATCGGACGGAAAGAAGATAGTGAGGCGATCCAAGAGGCTGTTCATGCAGGAATTACTTTGATGATGACCACACATGGGACGAGCATTGAAGAAGTAAAGAACAGACCATCTCTACGATATATTCTCGAACAAAGAATCTTTCAACGGTTTATTGTCCTTGATAGATCATCAGGACCAGGTACAATTACACACATTTTAGATGTGAATGGAAATGAAATGAATCAAAAAGTGAGAGTGACATAAATGATTAAGCTAATAGGTGCTGTTTTCATAATTGTCGCAACAACCTGGATTGGGTTTGAGATTTCCAGACGCTTTAGTGAACGGCCAAGACAGCTCAGAGCATTAAGGTCTGCACTTCAATCACTTGAAGCAGAAATCATGTATGGTCATACACCGTTACACGAAGCGGCCCGAAGGTTAGCCGACCAATTATCAAAACCACTTTCGCCCTTTTTTGAAGCCTTTTCCAAGAAATTAACAGACACAGAGACAACGGTTAAAGAAGCCTGGGAAACGAGTTTAAGAGATATATGGAGTTCCACAGCATTAAAGCAGGGAGAATTTGAAATTATGAAGCAATTCGGGGAAACCCTAGGCCGGCATGATCGGATCTCCCAGCAAAAACACATTATGCTGACACTGACACATCTAGAAAGAGAAGAGGCAGAAGCGGTTCAAGCACAAGCAACATACGAAAAAATGGTAAAGAGCCTGGGATTTTTGTCAGGGTTATTACTGATTATTTTATTATTTTAGGGGGAAAAGCAATGGGGTTAGAAGTGGATATCATATTTAAAATTGCCGGTGTGGGAATCGTGGTTGCCTTTTTGCATACCGTTTTGGACCAAGTGGGAAAAAAAGAATACGCTCAGTGGGTCACGCTGTTTGGGTTTATTTATATTTTATTTCAGGTAGCTTCCATTGTGGATGATCTCTTTCAAAAAATTAAATCCGTATTTTTATTTCAATAAAGGAGGGGCCCTAAGATTGAAATCATAAAAATCGTCGGCATATCACTCGTAGCAACCTTTCTCGCATTAATTGTAAAGGAACAAAAACCTAATTTTGCTTTTCTCCTAGTCGTCTTTGTAGGTTGTGTCATTTTCCTATTTTTAGTCGATAAAATATATGAAATTATTCATATGCTTGAAAAACTTGCAGTGAATGCAAATGTGAATATGGTTTATATTGAAACGATCCTTAAAATTATTGGAATTGCGTATATAGCTGAATTTGCGGCCCAGATTACCAAGGATGCAGGTCAGGGAGCACTCTCTTCTAAAATTGAAATAGCCGGAAAAATTATTATTCTTGCAATGGCTATTCCGATTTTAACTGTTTTAATAGAAACAATCATAAAGCTTATTCCAAGTTAATGACATACCTGAAAAAGAGGTGTTAAGGAAATTGAAGCAGCGATGGCAGTTTATTCCTATTACCATTCTCGTATTCTTTTTTTTATTGATTCCAAATGTACAAGCTGCTGAAGAGGGAAAAGATCAAACCAATCCGCTTTCCCCCCAGGAGTTGGTTGATGAACAGCTCAAATCGCTCGATATCACAGAACTTAAACAATTTTGGGAGGACATCAAGTATAAATATGGGGGATTCCTTCCAGAAAGTCAGAAAGGCAGTTTGTATGATTTCATTAGTGGTGAGAAAAAATTTTCTTTAAAACAATGGGGATTGGGAATCGTTAAATTTGCCTTTCAAGAATTTGTTGCAAACGGTAAATTACTAGGTTCATTGATTATGTTAACCATTTTTAGTATGTTCCTTCAGTCAATGCAAAATGCTTTCGAGAAAAGCGCCATTAGCAAAGTTGCCTATTCGATTGTTTATATGGTGTTAGTCATTATTGCCCTAAACAGCTTCCATATCGCAATCAGTTATACAAATGAGGCAATCGGTTCGATGATCTCGTTTGTGCTTGCTCTTGTCCCACTTTTACTTGCATTAATTGCAGCATCAGGAGGCCTGATTTCAGCAGCCTTCTTTCATCCGGTGATTTTATTTCTTATGAATATGAGCGGATTGTTTATGCAGTATATCATTCTGCCTCTCCTTTTTCTTGCTACACTTTTGAGTATTGTGAGTACGATGTCCGAGCAATATAAAGTGTCACAACTAGCAGCCTTGCTAAGAAATTGGAGTATTGGACTTATGGGACTCTTTTTAACTGTGTTCCTTGGTGTAATCTCAGTACAAGGGGCTTCGGCGGCTGTTTCTGATGGAATAACGATGAGGACAGCGAAGTTTGTGACAGGAAATTTTATTCCTGTAATCGGGAGGATGTTTACAGATGCTACAGATACGATCGTTAGTGCATCAGTCCTATTAAAAAATACGGTAGGTATTGCTGGGGTAGGAATTTTACTTATTATCGTGGCCTTTCCGGCTATTAAAATATTAATGATTGCCTTCATATATAAATTTGCCGCTGCGATTTTACAGCCGTTAGGCGGCGGCCCAATCATTACCTGTCTAGA
Source organism: Neobacillus sp. MER 74 (assembly GCF_023714155.1). Taxonomy (NCBI): domain Bacteria; kingdom Bacillati; phylum Bacillota; class Bacilli; order Caryophanales; family Bacillaceae; genus Neobacillus; species Neobacillus sp. MER 74. The sequence goes on along the minus strand of NZ_JAMAUV010000002.1, from coordinate 267,057 downwards.
TATTATTAGTAAAAGTGTTATATATGTTTTCGCAGCACTGGGTATCGTGTCACTTATGTTCTTTTTATGTGTAACAGTTATTGTTGCAGCTGGAAATCTGACGATGATGATCAGATAGGGGGGATAAAAATGGATTTTTTAATAGAGTGGGTAACGAATATTATTCTTTTTATCTTATTAGCAACGGTAATTGATATGCTCCTCCCCAATTCAAGTATGCAAAAATATACGAAAATGGTTACGGGGCTCCTCTTAATTGCCATTATTCTAACCCCAATCTTTAAATTGATCTCCAAGGATTTTGAAACTGCACTTGGATCTATCCCTTCATATCAAGCCCCTGGAGAAAAAAATATGAAAAATTCAATAGATTTGAAGAAAAAAGAAATACAAGCCTTGCAACATGCATATATTTTAGAAGAAATGGCTGTCCAACTGGAAAAGGACGTGAAAGAGGAGTTGATGGAACAATACGGATTGGAGATCGCAAAAATTGATGTAGCTACAAATGAAGAAAGCGACCAAGCATTCCCTGAAAACCTCCAAAAGGTTATGGTTCTTCTGAAACAACCAGAAAATGAAGTGAAGACAGTCGAAGCAATTAAACAAATTGAAATTAACACAGAAACACCTCTTCCATCTAAAAGCTCAACAGAAGAAACTAAAAAAATAGCCGCTTTTCTTTCGCAAAAATGGAATGTGACCGAAAAAACAGTTGAAGTTTCGATTGAAGGGGGGAGTAATAACAAAAATGGATAATAAAAACCAGGGGCCATTTTCATGGCTTAAAAAGGTACTGAAAATCGAAGGAAGTTCTGAAAAGAAGCCAGGTAAATACCAATATATGATCGTTGTTTTATGCATTGGTGCAGCCTTTATGCTTGTTGGCAATATTGTTTTCAAAAAAAACCCGAGTTCAGCAGATATCCCGGTTACGGCCAATAATAAGGTCGAAGCCGAAGATGTACCTGCATTTGGTCTAAACCAAGGTTCCGGCAATAAGACAGTGTCTGCATATGAGGAAAAATACGAAAGTCAACTTAAGAAGGCCCTCCAGCAAATGCTAGGAGTAAACGATGTGACAGTGGTCGTCAACATCGACTCAACTGATAAGAAGGTCCTAGAAAAAAATAGAGTTTCCAAATCACAAACGACAGAAGAAACAGATCGAGAAGGCGGGGAACGTAAAGTTCAGGAGGCCTCAACAGATGAACAACTTGTGATTATCCGTAATGGTGAAAAAGAGGTTCCTATTGTAGTAGAAACGAAAAAGCCTGAAATTCGAGGGGTCCTAGTAGTCGCGAAAGGCGCAGATAATATTCAAGTGAAAAAATGGATTGTAGAAGCCGTTACACGCGCCTTAGATGTACCAAGCCATCGGGTCGCAGTAATGCCTAAAAAATAGACTGTGTTAAAGCTTATTGTTGATATTGGCACCCTGTTGATTGGAGCGGAAGGCACGAAGACTCCTGCGGGAGGCTCCCCGGACCGCCCGCGGAAAGCAAAGTGCCTGGAGCAGAAATCAACAGGCCAGTTTAAAAGACCTAAAAAATAAAAGGGGTGTTTTTAGATGTTATTGAAAAAACAAACAGTTTGGTTATTAACGATGTTAAGTTTAGTTGTTGTATTATCTGTTTATTACATCACATCACCAGAGCAAAAGGGTAATGATCTTGCAGCTATCCAGCAAGATGCCAAGGAACAAAATAAAGGAAAAACAACAACAAAAACAACAACAAAAACAGAAGCAAAAGATGATAAAACAATTGTATCAACCGTTGCTGGTGATCAAGAGTTTGAAGAACTTCGAATGAAGTTAGATGACCTAAGAAGTCAACAGCAAGAGGATTTAACGACTGAGCTTGCATCAACTGATCTTCCAGCTGTCGAACGCAGCAAAGTAAAAGACCAAATGGATAAATTAAATCAAACTGCACAAAAAGAAGAAATACTTGAAACGCTAATTAAAACAATGGGTTATGAAGATGCATTGGTCAGAGCTGATGGTGAGGAAGTCCGAGTTACCGTTAAATCTAAGAATAAGCCTTCCGCAACTGAAGCAAATAAAATCATCTTACAAGTGAAAAAAGAAATTGGTGAAACCAATTATGTAGCAGTAGAATTCCAGCCAACAAAATAAGTTACGAACAAAAAGGAAAGTCACTGACTTTCCTTTTTTTTGATTGTGGACCCTCATATAGGGTAAAATAATATGTTGTGAGACATCCACTGTCCAAAATTTCCTTTTGTTCATAAAAATATTAAGATAGAGGGATAAGGCAAAGGGTGGGATATTCTATGGTGAAAATATACATCATTGAACTTTCACTAGATATTATCGTATAGTTATAGTAGTTAGTCATAATTTTGTTGTATGAGGGGTGTAACTCAATGTTAAAAGTTCAAGAAATTCGCGAATTAATAAAATTGGTGGACCAATCGAGTATTGATGAGTTTGTATATGAAAACGAAGGTTCAAAAATTAAAATGAAAAAAAATGTTTCTGCTACATATGTTTCACAAGTTAGTGCTGCTCCATCTGTAATTGAAACTGTACCAACTTCAGTAGCACCAATCGTTCAAACCGCAACACCATCGGCTGCCGTTCAGGAAGTAAGCCAAGAAGATCAAAAGCAAGAACCTGTAAAGCAAGCCGATACAACAAATCTTCACAAAATTGTCTCACCTATGGTTGGAACTTTCTATGCTTCACCAACACCAGATGCTGACGCTTATGTTAAACAGGGATCGAACGTCACAAAAGATTCCATTGTGTGCATTGTAGAAGCAATGAAATTATTCAATGAGATCGAAGCGGAGATTGACGGAGAAATCGTTGAAATCCTCGTTAAAGATGGACAATTAGTAGAATACGGCCAGCCTTTATTTTTAGTAAAGCCATAAGTTAGGAGCGATAACAGGATGATAAAAAAACTGTTAATTGCAAACAGAGGGGAAATTGCAGTTAGAATTATTCGTGCATGTCGAGAAATGGGTATTGAATCCGTAGCTGTATTCTCTGAAGCAGACCGCGAAGCATTACATGTTCAGCTGGCAGACGAGGCCTACTGCATAGGACCAACTTCATCAAAAGACAGTTATTTAAATGTAACCAATCTTATTAGTGTAGCGAGGTTAACAGCTTGTGACGCTATTCACCCAGGGTATGGGTTCTTAGCCGAAAATGCTGATTTCGCAGAGCTTTGCCGGGAATGCAATATTACATTCGTCGGTCCAAGCCCTGAAGCGATTACAAAAATGGGTACAAAGGATATTGCAAGGGAAACCATGCGGGAAGCCGGTGTTCCAATTGTCCCAGGGTCAACTGGGATTATTAACGACATCGATGAGGCGCTTGAACTTGTGAAAAACATCCAATATCCAGTAATTATTAAAGCCACAGCTGGCGGAGGCGGCAAAGGAATTCGTGTTGCCAAGAACGAACAAGAATTAGTAAAAGGCATTAGTATCACACAGCAGGAAGCGATGACAGCCTTTGGAAATCCTGGTGTCTACATTGAGAAATATATTGAGGATTTTCGTCATGTTGAAATACAAGTCCTTGCTGATTCCTATGGTAACACTATTCATTTAGGAGAAAGAGACTGTTCCATTCAACGCAGACTCCAAAAGCTTCTTGAAGAAACCCCATCTCCAGCATTAGATGGAGAGATAAGAGAAGAGATGGGAAATGCGGCTGTAAAAGCTGCGAAAGCAGTTGATTATTCAGGTGCCGGCACGGTAGAATTTATATATGACTACCGCAATCGGAAATTTTATTTTATGGAAATGAACACACGAATTCAGGTGGAGCATCCTGTAACGGAAATGGTCACCGGAATAGATCTCATTAAAGAACAAATCCGAGTGGCTTCTGGAGAGAAACTAAAGTTGAACCAGAAGGATGTAACTTTCACTGGATGGGCAATCGAGTGTCGGATAAATGCCGAAAACCCGGAAAAGAATTTTCTTCCATCAGCTGGAAAAATCAACATGTATCTTCCACCAGGTGGATTTGGTGTACGAATTGACTCAGCAGCATATCCAGGGTATACGATTCCGCCATATTACGATTCCATGATTGCAAAAGTCATTGCATATGGCGCAAGCAGGGAAGAGGCAATTTCAAGAATGAAACGTGCTTTAAGTGAATTTGTTGTAGAAGGTATCCATACAACCATTCCATTCCATTTAAAACTGCTCGATCATGAAAAATTTGTAGAAGGCAGCTTTAATACAAAATTCTTGGAATTGCATGATGTGATGAAGTCTCATTAAAAATTGGAGGTGCTATGAATGAGTGAATTTAGTGTCTTGGAAATGGAACAAGGCAATAACGGACATGGGAAAGTTGAAATTGCTCCTGAAGTAATCGAAGTTATTGCAGGTATTGCTGCATCTGAGGTGGAAGGTGTTGCTGCGATGCGTGGGAATTTCGCAACAGGTGTGGTTGAACGGTTAGGGAAAAAAAACCACGGAAAAGGCGTTAAAGTGGAACTAACCGAGTCAGGAATAAAAGTTGATGTTTATTGCATGATGAAGTTTGGAATATCCATTCCATCTGTTGCAAGTAAAGTTCAGGATAATATTCGGCAAGCATTGCTGAATATGACTGCTCTCGATGCTGAGGAAGTTAACATTCATGTAGTGGGCATACAATTTGAAAACCAAAAGAATGAACAAGAGATTATTGACACGGAAGTCTAAATTATGGAAACCAAAGGAGTTTATTCCTTTGGTTTTTCTATTTTTGGAATATAGTTTTAAATAAAAGTGCTTACATAATGGAAAAATAACAAGGTTAGAGTGCGAATCATTTTTAGTTATGCTATTATCGTTAATGTGAAACCTATTCTATAACTTATTACCATTGATGTGTATGAAAAATAGACAAAATTTAATTAATTTCTCTAAAGGAGTTAAATGTATAATGAAAAGAAGAACAGCAAGGGAAAAGGCATTGCAGGCACTTTTTCAAATTGATATAAGTAATACTGAGCCTTCAGCCGCAATTGAACATGTACTGGAAGGGGAGGCGGGGGACGAATATCTTACTAGTCTCGTTCTAGGGGTAATCGAACAAAAAGCCGCAATTGACAATTTAATCAGTGAAAATCTAGAAAAATGGTCGATGGACCGCTTAGCGACAGTTGATCGAAATTTATTAAGAATAGCTGCCTATGAAATGAAATTCTTTAGAACAGAGGTCCCAGAAAATGTTATTTTAGACGAAGCCATCGAAATAGCAAAAATATATGGTGATGACCAATCAAGTAAGTTTATTAATGGTGTCCTTTCAAAAGTAAAAAATAAGCTGCAAAACAATTAATGATTTGAGAATTAAGTGAAGGGTGAAGAGAAAATGACCGCTATAATTATTAATGGAAAAGAAATTGCAGAAAAGAAAAGAATGGAAATAGCTGAAGAAGTTAGCAGAATAAAAAGACTTGGGGTAACACCAGGACTTGCGGTTATCCTTGTCGGAAATAACCACGCTTCTCGGACATATGTAACAAATAAAGAAAAAGCCTGTAAAGAACTAGGAATGAATTCTGTTTTAATTGAATTGCCAGAGGAGATTTCTGAAGAGGAGTTACTCTCTAAAATTGATGAGTTAAATAATGATATTAATATTCACGGAATCTTAGTTCAGTTACCTATTCCTAAGCATATTGATGAGAAAAAAGTGATTGAATCAATTTCTCCTCTTAAAGATGTTGATGGATTTCACCCAATAAATATTGGCAGAATGATGACAGGGCAAAATGCCTTCCTCCCATGTACTCCTTACGGAATTATGGTCCTCCTAGAAGAGACAGGTATTTCAATAGCTGGGAAGCATGTTGTTGTGGTTGGGAGAAGTAATATTGTAGGCAAGCCGGTAGGACAATTATTCCTTAATCAGCATGCAACTGTTACATACTGTCATTCGAAAACAAAAGATTTAAAGTTACATACAAATCAGGCGGATATCCTGATTGCTGCTGTTGGGATAGCTAACTTTATTAAAGCTGAGCATGTAAAAGATGGTGCTGTCGTCATTGATGTAGGTATTAACCGTAATGAAGCCGGAAAGCTTTGTGGTGATGTTGATTTTGCTGAAGTGTCCGAAAAAGCCGGATACATTACACCTGTTCCTAAAGGTGTGGGTCCGATGACAATTACGATGCTTATGTATAATACCCTAAAATCAGCTGCAGAGAGTCTTGACCGCAATTAGAGGGGAAATTGTCCTTATCTGTTATTTTAGATAAGGACTGTTTTTCGCTAATCGAAGTGTTCTTTATTATTGGGTAAAAAAAGGAGTTACATATGCAGGAACAAAAATATTTAACTGTGAATGCTCTAACCAAGTACATAAAAAGAAAATTTGATGCAGACCCGCATTTACGAGATGTGCATGTAAGAGGTGAAATTTCAAATTTTAAACAGCATTCGAGCGGACATATGTATTTTACCTTAAAGGATGAAAGGGCCCGAATTCTTGCCGTTATGTTTTCAAGTAACTCTCGTACTATGAAATTCACACCCGAAAACGGCATGAAAGTGATCGTAAAAGGTGAAATTTCGGTATATGAACCAAGTGGTCAATATCAGATCTATATCAAAGAAATGCTTCCAGATGGAATTGGGGAATTGTTTTTAGCTTATGAACAGCTTAAACAAAAACTTGAATTAGAAGGGTTATTTGCGCTTGAAACAAAAAAGACGATACCATTATATCCGAAAACAATTGGTGTGATTACTTCGCCCACAGGGGCTGCCATTAGAGATGTCATTACTACCATTAAAAGGCGATATCCTATTGCAAATATTCTTGTCTTTCCTGCCCTTGTACAAGGTGAAAATGCTGCATCATCGATTGCCAAGGCTATCTCTCAAGCAAATAGTATGACCGGAATTGATGTGCTAATAGTTGGACGAGGCGGAGGTTCCATTGAGGAATTGTGGGCCTTTAATGAAGAACTCGTTGCACGTACAATTTTTTCTTCAGATATTCCTATCATTTCAGCGGTTGGACATGAAACTGATTTTACCATTGCCGACTTTGTCGCAGATTTACGTGCACCTACACCAACTGGTGCAGCTGAACTGGCAGTTCCGCATATTGATGAGTTAATGGAAAGAGTCTTGCAGCGGCAGACTCGCCTTCTTCGTTCAATGAAGGGGAAATATCAGTTAGAAAAAGAACGGTTAACACGTGTTCAGAAATCCTATGCCTTTCGTTATCCACATCGACTATATGAACAAAAACTAGAGCAGGTTGATAAACTAACAGAACTGCTTGTCCGTGGTGCGTCTAGGTTGTCTCAAATTAAAAAAGGACAACACGAAACTCTTCATAAACGCTTACAAAGGAACCATCCGAGCCAATCTTTACACGAAGCAAGTAAACGATTAGATCATACCAATAAAGAAATGAAACGTGCCATGCTCCAGGTATTTTCAAAAAAACAAACTGAATTTGAACGAATTCTTTCCACCTTAGGGGCATTAAGTCCTTTGAAAATTATGGAACGTGGCTATAGTTTAGCATATTCCGAAGAGAACAGACTGATAAAAAGTATTCATCAAGTGAGGATGAATGAGCAAGTTCAGATTCAATTAACAGATGGCAGTCTATTTTGCAAAGTCGAGAATATTAAGGAGAGTGAAAAACGTGAAGACTGAAAATAAACTATCCTTTGAAGAAGCGATGACTAAATTAGAGCAAATAGTGGATAAGCTTGAAGAAGGTGACGTACCTTTAGAAGAAGCGATTATCTTCTATAAAGAAGGTATGGAGTTGTCCAAACTTTGCCATGATAAATTGAAAAATGTTGAAGACCAATTAACACAGATTATTACGGAGGACGGTCAAACAGAGAGTTTTACCATTGACGAGGAGGTATAAGACTTGGGAACCGGGTTACTAGATGCATTTGCACAAGAATATAAACTTCTGCTTGATTCGGAGCTTCGGACTTTAGTTAATAAGCTTGATGCCCCCCCAATCATAAAGGAATCGATGATTTATTCCCTTGAAGCAGGTGGCAAACGTATACGCCCATTATTACTATTCGCTACTTTAGACTCATTTGGAGTTGAGCCGCAAAAAGGGCTTTTTGCTGCTTCGGCTATTGAGATGATCCATACATACTCTCTCATACATGATGACTTGCCAAGCATGGACAATGATGATCTAAGGAGAGGAAAGCCGACAAATCATAAAGTTTTTGGTGATGCAATAGCTATTTTAGCTGGAGATGCATTATTAACTTATAGTTTTGAGGTAATAGGGAACATTCCTCCTGAGATTGCATCAGATGCAACAAAATTAAAATTAGTGATTGAATTAGCAAAGGCTGCAGGCACAGAAGGAATGGTTGGCGGCCAAGTGGCCGATATGGAAGGTGAAGGAAAATCCTTAACTATAGAAGAACTTGAGTATATACACATACATAAAACAGGAAAATTACTAAAGTTTAGTGTTCTTGCGGGTGCGATTATGGCAAATGCAACACAAGATCAATTAGAGAACCTTTCATCATTTGCCCATCACTTAGGTCTCGCTTTTCAAATTCAGGATGATATTCTTGATTTAGTTGGGAACCAACAATTAATTGGGAAGCCTGTTGGAAGCGATACTAACAATCATAAAAGTACTTATCCGCAGTTGTTAACACTAGAAGGGGCAACTGCAGCATTGCATAAACAAATCAATCTGTCAAAGAAGTATTTAAGCCTGACAGGATTGAATACAAACCTACTTTTGGAAATAACTGATTTAGTTGCTTCAAGAGACCATTAATATACGGAATTTGAGGCATTGAAATAAGTGTGTTATAATTATTTTCATTGTAGAAAACGTTGTCAATGCCGTTATCACTCAAGTGTTAGCGGCTATTTTTTAATCAGAGTTAAATTTTCTGAATGTGTCCTTTTTACACAGCTACTAAACAGAGAATGCATAAACGTATGAAAGTGAGTGGTCCAAAAATGGATCTATTATCAATAAAAGACCCGTCCTTTTTAAAAGGCATGTCGAATACCGAATTAGAGGCTTTAAGTCAAGATGTCCGAAAGTTTTTGATTGAAAAGCTGTCTGTTACTGGAGGCCATATTGGACCAAATTTGGGTGTTGTTGAATTAACTATTGCTTTACATAAATGTTTTAACAGTCCTACGGATAAGATTATTTGGGATGTGGGACATCAATCCTATGTTCATAAAATTTTAACTGGCAGGGCTTGTGAGTTTGATACATTGCGGCAGTATAAAGGCTTATGCGGATTCCCGAAACGAACTGAGAGTGAGCATGATGTATGGGAAACGGGTCATAGTTCCACATCTCTTTCAGCGGCGATGGGGATGGCTATAGCTAGAGATTTAAAAAAGGAAAAATCTTTTGTTATTCCTGTGATCGGCGATGGTGCGTTAACTGGTGGAATGGCGTTGGAAGCCTTAAATCATATCGGACACGAGAAGAAAGACATGATTGTTATCTTAAATGATAACGAGATGTCAATCGCGCCTAATGTTGGTGCCGTTCATAATATCCTTGGCCAATTACGCACAGCTGGAAAGTACCAGTGGGTTAAAGATGAATTGGAAGTACTACTGAAAAAAGTACCTGCAGTGGGTGGGAAATTAGCCGCAACTGCTGAGCGAGTGAAAGACAGCCTTAAATATTTATTTGTTTCAGGAATGTTTTTTGAGGAACTAGGTTTTACCTATCTCGGTCCAATTGATGGTCATAATTTTGAAGCGTTATTTGAAAACTTCAGCTATGCCAAAAAGACAGAAGGCCCAATCCTTCTGCACGTCATTACTAAAAAGGGAAAAGGTTACCAGCCAGCGGAAAGTGACAAAACAGGGACATGGCATGGAACTGGACCTTATAAAATGGATACAGGTGCCTTTGTTAAGCCAGCAAAAACTCCACCGCCAGCCTGGAGCAGTCTTGTAAGTGAAACTGTTCGTAAGCTTGCTCGAACTGATGACCGAATTGTTGCAATTACACCAGCGATGCCTGTGGGTTCCAAACTTGAAGGCTTTGCAAGTGAGTTCCCTGAGCGTATGTATGATGTCGGGATTGCTGAGCAGCATGCTGCGACAGTTGCAGCTGGTTTAGCTACACAAAATATGAAACCTTTTCTTGCTATTTATTCAACCTTTTTACAACGAGCCTATGACCAAGTTGTTCACGATATTTGCAGGCAAAATTTAAATGTCTTTATGGGAATTGACCGTGCCGGTTTGGTAGGTGCAGACGGAGAAACCCATCAAGGTGTGTTTGATATAGCTTTTTTAAGGCATATTCCCAATATGGTATTAATGATGCCAAAGGATGAAAATGAAGGCCAGCATATGGTATACACCGCACTGAATTATAATGACGGGCCGATTGCGATGCGATTCCCGCGTGGAAATGGACTTGGGGTTCCAATGGATCAGGAATATCATAATATTCCAATTGGTACATGGGAAGTTCTTAAAGATGGCGATGATGCAGCAATCTTAACCTTTGGAACTACCATACCGATGGCGTTAAAAGCTGCTGAGATCCTTAATAAGAAGGGGATATCTGTCAAGGTTGTCAATGCCCGTTTTATTAAGCCATTGGATGAAAAAATGCTAACTAATCTCCTTTCAAAACATATGCCGATTCTCAGCATTGAGGAGGCTGCATTACAAGGCGGTTTCGGGAGTGCAATTCTTGAGTTTTCGCAAAACCATGGCTTTTATCATTCACACATTGACAGAATTGGAATACCAGACAAATTTATCGAACATGGGGATGTAAACTCCCTTCTTGAAGAGATTGGTTTAACAACCGAAGAGGTAGTCAAAAGAGTTTCCATTCTAGCTAGAAAAAAACAACAAAGGGCTTAAGAAATGAAAAATAAAGAACGGTTAGATGTATTACTAGTAGAAAGAGGTTTAATCGAAACAAGGGAAAAGGCAAAGCGGTCAATTATGGCAGGGCTTGTTTATTCAAATGAGGAGCGGTTGGATAAACCTGGAGAGAAAGTCAAAATTGATATCCCGCTTTCTATAAAAGGAAAAGTGCTTCCATATGTCAGCCGCGGGGGATTAAAGCTTGAGAAGGCTTTAAAAGTTTTTGATGTCAGTGTTGCAGATAAAGTACTATTAGACATTGGATCATCTACAGGAGGCTTTACAGATTGTGCACTTCAAAATGGAGCAAAGATGTCCTATGCCTTGGATGTAGGTTATAATCAACTTGCCTGGAAACTTAGACAGGATGAACGAGTTGTAGTGATGGAAAGGACCAATTTCCGTTATGTCACACCAGCTGATTTAATTGGAGAAATGCCGAATTTCGCCACAATAGATGTTTCCTTTATCTCGTTAACTTTAATCTTGCCAGTTTTAAAAACACTTTTAGTTACTGGAAGTGATGTAGTGGCTCTGGTTAAACCACAATTTGAAGCAGGCCGTGAACAGGTTGGGAAAAAGGGAATTGTCAGAGACGAGAAAGTGCATCTTCAAGTAATTGATAAAATCATAAATTTTGCGGTCCAACAAGGGTACACGATTAAAAACTTATCCTTTTCACCAATTACAGGTGGTGATGGGAATATTGAATACTTGCTCCACTTAAAATGGGAAGGCGAACGGGAAACGGGCGACAATCAATTACCTGTCACACCTGCTGAAATTGTAAAGGACTCCCATTTGGAATTTAAAACAAAACAAAATTCAGAAGGATAGGCAGAGGCTTATCCTTCTCTTCGTATTCAAGGCCCTTTTTTAAAGAAAAAATGTACAAGTTTATAAAAATCGGCTAACATATGGGTAGAAGCACGTTTTAGTACATAATACATAGATAAACTTTTTTAATGATTATGGGGTGAGACAATGAATAAAGGCCAACGTCATATTAAAATAAGAGAAATTATTGCAAGTAATGACATAGAGACACAAGATGATTTAGTGGATGAACTGAAGAATGCAGGCTACAATATAACCCAAGCCACGGTTTCAAGGGATATTAAGGAGTTACATCTTGTTAAAGTTCCCTTAAGCGATGGAAGGTATAAATACAGCCTGCCTGCCGACCAAAGATTTAATCCATTACAAAAATTAAAAAGATCATTAATTGATGCGTTCGTGCGAATCGATGCAGCAGGTCACTTGCTTGTTATGAAGTGCTTGCCAGGTAATGCAATGGCCATAGGCGCATTAATTGATAATCTGGATTGGGAAGAAATATTAGGAACCATTTGCGGTGATGATACGATGTTAATTATTTGCCGAACTCCAGAGGATACTGAAGTAATCACCAATCGGTTCCTAGATATGCTTTAATTGGGGGAATGTTCCTTGTTAGCTGAATTATCTATTAAAAATTTCGCTATTATCGAATCCTTGTCTGTAACTTTTTCAAAGGGATTAACGGTTTTAACGGGAGAGACTGGAGCAGGAAAATCAATCATTATTGATGCTATTCATTTATTAGTTGGAGGCAGAGGGTCTGCAGAGTTTGTTCGGCATGGCGAGGAGCGTGCCGAAATTGAAGGACTTTTCCAGCTGGATGATAGTAAACATCCTGTCATTGCTAAAGCTCTTGAATTTGGCATCGATATTGATGAAGGAATGGTTATATTACGACGGGATATTTCCCAGTCGGGTAAAAGTATTTGCCGGGTGAATGGGAAGTTAGTGACGATTGCTACTCTTAGGGAAATTGGGTCAACACTTGTTGACATTCATGGTCAGCATGAGCATCAGGAATTAATGGATGAGTCGAGACACTTAACCTTGTTAGATCAATTTGGTGCGGATGATATTTATCCATCTCAAGGGGAATATCAGCAGGTTTTTCGGCGTTATGAGCAAACATTGCAAAGGTTAAAAGCATTAAGTGAAAATGACCAAAAGACTGCCCATCGGCTCGATCTTATTTCGTTTCAATTGGATGAGATCCAAAATGCAAATTTAAAGATAAATGAAGATGAAGAACTTTTTGAAGAAAAAAGAAAACTGAATAATTTTGAACGAGTGTTCGAAGCTCTTCAATCGAGTCATAACGCCTTACAAGGGGAACAAAAGGGGCTTGATTGGATTAGTATGGTAATGGGGCATCTCGAGGATGCTGCTGCCATTGATAGCGCATATAAGGACATGTATGAAGCGGTTTCAAACAGCTACTACCAATTGGAGGATGCTGCACGGTCCTTAAGAACTGAATTAGATGCATTAGAGTTTGATCCTCAGCGGTTGCACGAAATTGAAGATCGCCTAAATGAAATTAATCGCCTAAAACGGAAATATGGTAAAACCATTGATGAAATATTAGAATACGCCAGAAAAATTGAAGAAGAAATTGAAACATTACAAAATAAAGAAACGCATATAAGCGAATTAGAAAAAGAATTAGCCTCGATAAAAAAAGACTTAATGCTTGAAGCAAAACAATTGACGGAAATTCGTCTAAAATGGGCTGACAAACTTACAAAGTTAATTCATAAAGAGTTAAAAGAGTTGTATATGGCGAAGACTGTTTTTGAAATTCGCTTTGAGTCTAACCCAATGCAGTTTACCAAAAATGGGGTGGACCATGTCGAATTTTACATATCAACTAATCCTGGTGAGCCACTAAAGCCTTTATCAAAAGTTGCTTCAGGAGGGGAATTATCACGAATTATGCTGGCATTAAAAAGTATTTTCTCTCAGCATCAAGGCGTGACTTCAATTATTTTCGATGAAGTAGATACAGGGGTGAGCGGCAGGGTTGCTCAGTCTATTGCCGAGAAGATCTATAAGGTGGCAAGCCTTTCCCAGGTTTTATGTATTTCGCATTTGCCACAGGTTGCTGCGATGGCAGATATACACTTGTTTATTTCCAAACTTATTAAAGGCGGAAGAACAAAGACTTCTGTTACTCCATTGCAGCTTGAAGATAAAATTAATGAAATCGGCCGGATGATTTCTGGATCCGAAATAACCGACCTTACAAAAAAACATGCTGAAGAATTATTATTTTTAGCTGCAGAGAGTAAGAAAAGCGGCAGTGGAGCACTGATCCGACTTAATCGTTAGTTTTAGACATTTTTCCATTCAGAAAAGCTATATTTACTATATTTTTAATAAAAATTGTAATGCTATCCATTTCGGGTAGCTTTTTTATGTTGAACCAAGTTATAAATGATTGTCAAGGAGGCAAAATTAAAGATGTAGCCATTTAAGTTTAATGAAAAGAAGCGAGGAGAGTGAAAAAATTTGAAGTTAGAACTAATTAGAAAGATTATTGGTGGAATTCTCCTTGTTTCATTAATTAGCCTTATTTTTTTTCAGCCTATACAGCAATATCTCGCGATACCCAAGACTATTACGGTTTTCGAAGGACAAGACTATACTTTTCAAAAGGCTGTACCGGTATCAGCCTCTTTGGTTTCTCAAAATTCAAATATCACTTTGGATGAAGGAAAACACACGGTTTCAATGGCGGCATCTAAAAATGGTAAAAATGAAATGCTGTTAGAATATGCGGGGATACCGATCAAGAAGGTAGATGTACGTGTATTAAAAGATTTTAGGGTTATACCAGGCGGACAGTCGATTGGAGTGAAGTTAAATACCGTAGGTGTATTGGTAGTGGGCCACCATTTAATCAATACCATTTCGGGAAAAAAGTCTCCAGGTGAAATTGCAGGGATAAAAATTGGGGATATCATTACAGAAATAAATGGTAATAAAATAGAAAAAATGACGGATGTGGCACCATATGTGCAAACTGCTGGACAAGAAGGTAAAGCGCTCAATATGGTTATTAGTCGAGAAAGTGGAAAATTTACTACAAAACTTACCCCATTAAAAGAAAAAGGGGAAAACAATTATAAGCTTGGTTTGTATATTAGGGATTCTGCAGCAGGAATTGGAACAATGACATTTATTCACCCACAATCAAAAAAATATGGTGCCCTAGGGCATGTAATATCTGATATGGATACAAAACAACCGATCGTTGTAGAGGACGGCCAAATTGTCCGTTCCACGGTTACTTCTATTGAAAAAGGGAGTAACGGAGACCCGGGTGAAAAGCTTGCACGCTTTTCGTCGGACCGTGAGATAGTTGGGAATATCCAAAAAAATAGTCCATTTGGAATTTTTGGAGAGATGGTCAAAGATTTAAAAAATGGTGTTATGGATAAACCACTGCCGATTGCCTTATCGCATCAGGTAAAAGAAGGACCTGCTAAAATTTTAACGGTTGTAAATAATGACCGAGTAGAAGAATTTGATATTGAAATCGTAAGCACAATTCCGCAAAAGTTTCCAGCAACCAAAGGCATGGTAATCAAAGTAACCGACCCTAAACTCCTTAAAAAAACAGGAGGAATTGTTCAAGGGATGAGCGGTAGCCCAATTATTCAAGATGGAAAACTAATTGGCGCTGTTACACATGTTTTTGTTAATGATCCAACCTCCGGATACGGAGTACACATCGAATGGATGTTAGATGAGGCTGGAATTAACATATATGAAATGCCAAAAAATAAAGCAAGTTAACAATTGGGAGCAAAATAGGAAAAATCCCTATTTTGCTTTTTTTACATTGACTGTGTTCCAGGTTAATGTTGAATTTTTACACTTTGTTGATTGAAGTGCCTGGAACGGAAATCAACAGCCAAGTTTAACACAGCCATTACATAAAAGTTTTTCGACAAAAATAACCCAAACATTGGAAAAAACGCGTTTTGCGTCGAAAAGGTGAGAAAAACAAAGAAAAGATAAGATTTTATCACTATTTTAAGAAATATTAAAAAAATGAGAGGAATTTTTGTTGCATTGTCGAATTTCTAATTTAGAATATAATTAGGAGAATACAACTGATTAGGAATGTAAGTTGAAATAGAGGTTATGATTTGAACCCTGAGGAGGAACTGGAAGTGAAGAAAATCAAAGTATGTGTCGTTGATGACAATAGGGAACTAGTAGGATTATTAGAGGACTTTATTTCGTCCCAGGATGATATGGAAGTTGCAGGGATTGCCCACAATGGTCAGGAATGTTTAGAAATGTTATCGCAAACGGATCCTGATGTTCTAGTTTTAGATATAATCATGCCCCACCTAGATGGCTTAGCAGTATTAGAGCGCCTCCGTGAAATTAAAAAAGGAGTTTTGCCGAATGTAATCATGTTAACCGCATTTGGACAGGAAGATGTTACGAAAAAAGCGGTTGAACTGGGTGCATCCTACTTTATTTTGAAACCATTTGATATGGAGAATCTAGGCAGTCATATTAGACAAGTTAGTGGAAATACTAACTCTTTTACCCGAAAATCAACATCCTCCACCTACCGTACTCAAACTGAACAAAAACCTAAAAACTTAGATGCCAGTATTACAAGTATTATTCATGAAATTGGTGTCCCAGCCCATATAAAAGGGTACTTATATTTACGAGAAGCCATCTCCATGGTTTATAATGATATCGAACTTTTAGGTTCCATTACGAAAGTGTTATATCCAGATATCGCCAAAAAATACAATACGACTGCAAGCCGTGTGGAACGAGCCATCCGTCATGCGATAGAAGTAGCTTGGAGCCGTGGAAATATTGATTCTATTTCCTCGCTGTTCGGTTATACGGTCAGTATGTCTAAAGCAAAGCCAACCAATTCCGAGTTCATTGCAATGGTTGCTGACAAGCTTCGTCTAGAGCACAAGGCGTCTTGAACAGAATAACAATGAGAAAAGCCTTCATCACAAAAATGAAGGCTTTTCTCATTCTTTAAAGTTGAATCAAGCTTTTTAGAGAATTATTTCTTTTCATTCTCTAGTTCCATCAGTTTTTGAATAAGAATATGTTGAGGCATATGCATAAGCTGTTCTATCGGAACATTTAACTTTTGGGAAAGCTTTATTGCCGTTTCAGGTGATAACTGTAAGGGTTTCATTAGTAATCCTCCTAAATTGAAGTTGGGAAGTGAAAAGATGACTCAAATTTTTGCGCACCGTGGTTATTCCGCTTCTTTTGCCGAAAATACACTAACAGCCTTTATAGAAGCAGAAAAAGCCGGAGCTGACGGATTAGAATTGGATGTACAATTAACTAAGGACGGCGAAATAGTTGTCATTCATGATGAAAAAGTTGATCGAACTACGAATGGTAAAGGGTTTGTCAAAGATTTTTTATATAAAGATTTAAGAAAGTTGAATGCGAATAATAAAAACAGCAAAATGGAACCAATTCCAGCATTAACGGAAGTGTTGGAGTGGCTATCTACAAATAAATTGTTATGTAATATTGAACTCAAAAATGGACTTATTCCCTATAGAGGGTTGGAAGAAAAAGTCATTCAGCTTATTTACAAATATAAGTTAGTGGATAGAATTATTATTTCCTCTTTTAATCATTATAGTATTGTCTATACCTACAGTATCGCACCGGAAATAGAAACAGCTCCTCTATTTCTTGAGGGAATCTACATGCCATGGGTCTATGCTAAAGCAATTCGAGCAAAAGGGATTCATCCCAAACATTCTGCGATATCTAATGAAATTATCATTAAAACCATTGAAAATGGGATTGCTGTACGACCTTATACAGTAAATAAAGAAGTAGATATGCAGCGTCTGTTTAATATTAATTGTACGGCACTTATTACTGATGACCCAGTCAAGGCGTTAACAGTACGAAAGCAATTTGAAAAGAGACCGTAGGGGCCTCTTTTTATTTTTTTGCTGTGTTGTACTTGTTTGTTGATTTCCGTTCCAGGAGCTTCGCTTTCCGCGGGCGTTGCGTGGAGCCTCCTCGGCGCTTTCAGCGCCTGTGGGGTCTCCCCTGCCCCGTACTCCCGCAGGAGTCTTCGCTCCTTCCACTCCCAATCAACAAATCAGCATTAACCTTTAACACAGCCTATTTTTTAAATCTCTTTTGAACTTTGCTTCTTTTTCGATCGCGGTGGAAAATAAATCCTGCGACGAAGCCTAGTCCTCCGATAAAAAAGATTAATCCAGTTAGAAATTGAAGTAATAAATTAGGAAATGGTGCTTGTACTATTCCGAATAACATATCACGCATTAATTTAATGCCAATAGCAGCTAGGATACCTGGAATTAATACAATCAAGAGGGCAATAATTCGCTTCATAAATAAATCCTTCCAATACTTAAATTTTGCAAAGTGAAAGCCTTAGTTTGATTATATCTCAAGAAAATATTATTACATAGAAATAATTTGTCAATAATTGTGATTAAAGTTAAAATGAATATGAAAAAAGTTGCATGGATTTCCTAAATATTATGAAAAAAATTTCTTATGAGAGGTATTTAAATGCAAAACGTAATGATTGTTGGTGCAGGAAAAGGTGGTACGGCAATCTTAAAAATCCTAAAAGAATCTGAGGTTTTAAAGGTAAGTGTTGTCGTTGATCGGAATTTAAATGCACCTGGCATGTTGTTAGCCCGCAAAGAGGGGATAAATACTGGTACAGATTGGCAGCCTTATTTAACTGACCAGATTGATATTATTATCGAAGTTACTGGAAATGAGGTAGTATTCCAAGAGTTAAGAAATACAAAAAGTAAACAGACCGTTTTGATTCCAGGAAGTGTTGCCTTTCTAGTTGCAAAGATTATGGAAGAAAAAGAAGATCTCATTGAAAAGCACAAAAATGAATCCTACCAGCAAGAACTTATTTTTAATGCAACTAATGACGGAATGGTTGTTATTGATAAATATGGTAAGGTCATTTTATTTAATACCCGCGCACAAGAAATTATCGGTGTAACAAAGGAACAGGCAATTGGCAAATATGTAGTCGAAGTTATTCCAACAAGCAGGCTCCCTTTCATCCTTGAGTCAAGAAGAACAGAAGCAAACCAAGAAATGGTTTTAGAAAATGATCGAAAAATTATTACTACGAGGATTCCTATTATCGAGGAAAATGGCACCTTGATAGGAGCGTTTGCTGTCTTCAAAGATATCACTGAAGTGGTTAATCTTGCAGAGGAACTTACAGATTTACGGGAAATTCAAACGATGCTTCAGGCCATTATTCATTCTAGTGATGATGCCATTTCTGTTGTGGATGAGAATGGCAGGGGAATTCTTATTAATCCTGCTTACTCACGGATTACAGGTCTTACACAGGAACAAGTAATAGGCAAACCTGCCACAGCCGATATTTCTGAGGGCGAAAGTATGCACATGAAAGTACTGCAAACGAGAAGAGCTGTTCGCGGGGTACCAATGAGAGTGGGACCCAGTAAACGAGAAGTTATTGTGAATGTTGCTCCAATTATTGTAAAGGGAAAGTTAAAAGGCAGTGTTGGTGTTATCCACGATATGTCTGAGATGAAATCTTTAAGCAGGGAATTAAATCGTGCACGCCAACTCATTCGGAAACTTGAAGCGAAATACACCTTTGAGGATATCATCGGCCAATCCGATGAAATGATGCTGGCGATAGAACAAGCAAAATTAGGAGCAAAAACCCCTGCAACCGTCCTCCTGCGAGGTGAATCGGGTACAGGGAAGGAACTGTTTGCTCATGCCATACATAATGCCAGTGACCGAAAATATAACAAATTTATCAGGGTCAATTGTGCTGCCATTTCGGAAACCTTGTTGGAAAGTGAACTATTTGGCTATGAAGAGGGTGCTTTTTCGGGTGCAGTGAGAGGCGGAAAAAGAGGCTTTTTTGAAGAAGCAAATAATGGGAGTATTTTTCTTGATGAAATCGGTGAGCTTCCAGTGAATACGCAGGCAAAGCTGCTCAGGGTTCTGCAAGAAAAAGAAATCATCCGAGTAGGCGGAACAAAGCCTATTTCCATTAATGTTAGGATTATTGCGGCAACTAATGTCAATTTAGAAAAAGGTATTGCTAAAGGCTCCTTTCGGGAAGACTTATATTATCGATTAAATCGTATGCCAATTCATATTCCGCCATTAAGAAAACGTATCGAAGAAATCCCTCTTTTAAATGAGCGGCTAATTCAAAAAATAAGTCAGGACTATGGAAGGAATGTAGAAGGAATTACCCCGTCTGCATTGAAGCAATTAATGGAATATGACTGGCCGGGAAACGTACGAGAATTAGAAAATATTCTTGGAAGAGCAATCATTTTTATGAAATTTAATGATCAGTTTATAGATGTGCAGCACTTACCGGAATTAAAAAATCAACAAAACCTAACGGAATCATCTGTAAGCAATCATACGGATTCCGTAGTTATGGATCGTACATTATCAGATATGATGGAAGAATTTGAGGCTAAAATTATTAAGCAGACACTTCTTCGTTTAAATGAGAATAAAACATTAACAGCAAAAACGCTTGGATTGTCTGTAAGGAATTTATATTATAAGATTGAAAAATACAAGATTGAAAAAAATAGCATGCAATAAATTTCATGTTTGAAAAAAAATGCACACTTTAATGTGATTGGTAAAGCGTTTTCATAAACTGTGATTTGGCATGGAAATTGCATATTATAGAATGGGAGTTGCAGTAAAGGAGAAAGGGTTGATGACAACTTGTTGCTTGATTCACTAATTGACAAAGCAGCCCAAGAACGTATAAACACCGTTGCAGTTGCTGCGGCAGAAGATATAGAAGTCATTGAAGCAGTTATCGCTGCTTTAGAACAAAATCTTGCAAAATTTATTCTTTTCGGTGACGAAGAAAAAATCAAATCCATTATAAAAGAAAAACACCCAAACATTAGCGATCTTAATTTAATAGTTGTCAATGCTGATTCAATTGCTGCAGCGGCAGAATTAGCTGTAAAGGCAGTTTTTAATAAAGAAGCAAATGTCCTGATGAAAGGGAATATTCCCACAAATATTTTTTTAAAGGCAGTCCTGAATAAAGAGCATGGACTGAGGACAGGAAATGTTTTATCACATATTGCTGCATTTGAAGTTCCTGGTTTCAATCGTTTTACAATCATTACAGATGCTGCAATGAATATTGCCCCAGATTTAGAAATGAAAGCACAAATTATTAAAAATGCAGTTTCCGTTGCAAGGTCAATTGGTATTGAAATACCGAAAGTGGCACCTCTAGCTGCGGTGGAGGTAGTAAATCCGGCTATGCAAGCTACATTAGATGCTGCTGCATTAACGGTAATGAATAGACGAGGACAGATTTTGGACTGTATTGTGGATGGTCCATTAGGATTAGATAATGCTGTGTCAATGCTTGCTGCAGAACATAAAGGGATTCATAGTGATGTAGCTGGAAATGCAGATATTTTATTAGTACCAACCATTGAAGTTGGCAATGTATTATATAAATCATTAATTTATTTTGCAAATGCAAAAGTGGGCGCCGTTATTGCCGGAGCAAAAGTACCAATTGTGTTAACATCCAGATCAGATTCTGCTGAAAGTAAGCTTTATTCAATTGCACTAGCGGTATGCTGTGCTACATCAAAATAGATAGTCAATCATTTGAGGAGGAATTTTACATGGAAATTTTCAAATACCTAGAACAATACGATTATGAGCAAGTGGTATTCTGTCAGGATAAACAATCAGGATTAAAAGCAATTATTGCTATTCATGATACAACCCTAGGGCCGGCTTTAGGTGGAACACGGATGTGGACGTATGCATCTGAAGAGGCTGCCATTGAAGATGCTCTCAGACTTGCTAAAGGAATGACTTATAAGAATGCAGCGGCTGGGCTAAATCTTGGCGGTGGTAAAACTGTTATCATCGGCGATCCAAGAAAAGATAAAAATGAAGAAATGTTCCGTGCATTTGGCCGTTACATTCAAGGATTAAACGGTAGATATATTACTGCAGAAGATGTCGGTACAACAGTGGCTGATATGGATTTAATTCATGAAGAGACAGATTTTGTAACTGGAATTTCTCCAGCGTTTGGTTCATCTGGTAATCCATCCCCAGTAACAGCATTTGGTGTATACCGCGGTATGAAAGCAGCTGCGAAAGAGGCATTTGGATCGGATTCTCTTGAAGGAAAAGTAGTGGCTGTTCAAGGTGTTGGAAATGTTGCTTATACACTTTGCGAATATTTACATGAAGAAGGTGCACAGCTGATTGTAACTGACATTAATAAAGAGGCAGTTAACCGTGCGGTTGAAGCATTTGGTGCTCTAGCTGTTGATCCTGATGAAATTTATGGTGTGGAATGTGATATATATGCCCCATGCGCACTCGGAGCAACGATTAATGACGAAACCATTCCACAGTTAAAAGCAAGAGTGATTGCTGGTTCAGCGAACAATCAATTAAAGGATACCCGTCACGGTGATATTATTCATGAAATGGGTATCGTTTACGCCCCGGATTATGTAATTAATGCTGGAGGCGTAATCAATGTGGCAGATGAATTGTATGGTTATAACCAAGAGCGCGCAATGAAAAAGGTTGAACAGCTTTATTCTACCATTGAAAAAGTAATTGAAATTTCTAAACGTGACGGCATTCCAACATACGTAGCGGCAGACAGGATGGCAGAAGAAAGAATTGCAAGAATTCGTAATTCAAGAAGCCAATTTCTCCAAAACGGTCATCATATTTTAAGTCATAGAATATCAAGATAATCAACCTTTGACAAAAATAGTATTTGGAAAGCGCTGAATGGGAATTCAGCGTCTTTGCCTTTCATGGGGCAATTAGGTTGAAAAATAAAATTGGAGGTCAAATACGTTGCACGATAATGAATATCGGATACTCGTCATCAACCCAGGCTCGACATCCACGAAAATTGGGGTTTTCGATAATGATATTTCTATTTTTGAAAAAACAATTCGTCATGATTCTGAGACAATCAACTCTTTTGCAAATATTATTGATCAATATGAATTTAGAAAAACAACAATTTTGGAAACAATGGATAATGAAGGGATCAATTTTTCCAAACTATCGGCTGTATGTGCACGTGGGGGATTGCTGCGTCCGATCGAAGGGGGTACCTATGCAGTTAATGATGTGATGTTAGCAGATTTACGATCTGGTTATGCAGGGCAGCACGCATCCAATCTTGGCGGGATCATTGCTTATGAAATTGCTTCTGGTTTAAATATTCCTTCGTATATCGTTGATCCAGTTGTTGTTGATGAGCTTGAACCAATTGCAAGAATATCTGGATTTTCCTTAATTGAACGGAAAAGTATTTTTCATGCATTGAATCAGAAGGCCGTTGCAAGAAGAGTTGCCAAGGAGTTAGGAAAAAGATACATCGACTTAAACTTAATTGTAACCCATATGGGTGGCGGTATTACAGTGGGTGTCCATAAGCAAGGGAAGGTCATTGATGTAAACAATGGTCTTCATGGAGATGGCCCCTTCAGTCCAGAACGATCCGGTACCGTTCCTGTTGGGGATTTAGTGGCCCTTTGTTATTCTGGAGAATATTATCGGGAAGAAATTATGAAGATGCTGGTTGGTCAAGGCGGCCTTGTAGGTTATCTCGGCACCAATGATGCTGTAAAGGTAGAGCAGCGAATAGCAGCAGGCGACAAAGAGGCAATGTTTATTTATGACGCAATGGCTTATCAAGTGGCTAAAGAAATTGGGGCTGCTAGTGCTGTTCTCTCTGGAAAAGTGGATGCCATTGTTCTAACTGGGGGCCTCGCATACGGGAAAGGATTTGTGAAATCTATTACCGATAGAATCAATTGGATTGCTGATGTAATGGTTCAACCGGGTGAAAATGAACTACAAGCACTTGCTGAGGGTGCGCTTCGGGTCTTAAGAGGCGAAGAAGAGGGAAAAATTTATCCTGGGAATTTTAAAACAGTTAAAATTTAAGGTTATGGGGAGGAAAAAAGAGTGGCACAAGAATATGATTTGGTAGTTCTTGGCGGGGGAACTGGCGGCTATGTCGCCGCTATTAGGGCCTCACAGCTTGGTTTAAAAACAGCGATTGTTGAAAAAGGGAAACTTGGCGGGACATGTCTGCATCAAGGGTGTATACCAAGTAAAGCACTGCTTAGGAGTGCTGAGGTTTTTGCAACTGCAAAGAATAGTGAGGATTTCGGGGTTATTACTAGTGATGTATCAATAAATTTTGGTAAAGTACAAGAAAGAAAAAATAAAATTATTGACCAACTTCATAAAGGTGTACAACATTTAATGAAACAGGGTAAAATCGATGTCTATGAAGGAATAGGCAGAATCTTAGGACCGTCCATTTTTTCTCCTATGCCAGGAACTATTTCAGTTGAAATGAATAACGGGGAAGAAAATGAAATGCTTCTTCCTAAAAATGTGATCATTGCAACAGGTTCAAGACCAAGGACCCTTCCAGGTCTTGAGATTGATGGTGAATATGTCATGACATCTGATGAAGCATTGCATTTAGAAACACTACCTAATTCTATTATTATAGTTGGTGGTGGCGTAATTGGAATAGAATGGGCGTCCATGCTTCATGATTTCGGTGTTGATGTAACAGTTATTGAGTTTGCTGACCGTATTATTCCGACAGAAGATAAAGAAATTTCAAAAGAAATGCAGCGTTTAATGAAGAAAAAAGGAATTAAACTGGTAACAAGTGCAAAAGTCCTCCCTGAAACAATGGTAAAGGACAATGGTGTTACGATTTCTGCAGAAGTAAAGGGTACAGTGAAAGAATTTAAAGCTGAAAAAATTCTTGTTTCTGTAGGTCGTCGGGCAAATACAGAAGGAATTGGCTTAGAGAATACAGAAATACAAGTAGAGAATGGTTTTATTGCAACAAATGAATTCTTCCAAACAAAAGAATCACATATTTATGCGATTGGCGATGTAATTGGGGGATTACAACTTGCCCATGTGGCATCGCATGAAGGAATCATTGCTGTCGAACATATTGCCGGAAAAGATCCTTCGCCAATGCAGTATCATTTAGTTTCTAGATGTATCTATAGCAACCCTGAGGTTTCTAGTGTGGGAATAACAGAAGACCAAGCGATAGAAAACGGTCATAAAGTCAAAACAGGGAAGTTTTCTTTCCGAGCGATTGGGAAAGCGCTTGTGTTTGGAGAATCGGACGGATTTGTGAAAATTGTTGCGGATGAAGAGACCAATGATATTCTAGGGGTGCATATGATTGGACCACATGTAACTGATATGATTACGGAAGCAGGACTTGCGATGGTATTAGATGCGACCC
This sequence comes from Neobacillus sp. MER 74, assembly GCF_023714155.1. Classification (NCBI taxonomy): domain Bacteria; kingdom Bacillati; phylum Bacillota; class Bacilli; order Caryophanales; family Bacillaceae; genus Neobacillus; species Neobacillus sp. MER 74. The sequence continues at coordinate 241,967 of NZ_JAMAUV010000002.1, read as the reverse complement.
CTTGGGAAATTGCACATACAATTCATCCACACCCAACTCTTTCAGAAGCCATTGGTGAGGCAGCACTTGCCGTTGATGGGAAAGCGATTCATTCTTAAGTGATTTTTTTCATTCGAACATTAGGAGGTAAGAAATAGATGACAGAAAAGCGTCATGATGCTTTAGGTTTAAATGACGGAAAAGTATTGGAAATGTACGAAACTATGCTATTGGCCCGCCGTATTGATGAGCGGATGTGGTTATTAAACCGTGCCGGGAAAATTCCCTTCGTTATATCCTGTCAAGGGCAGGAGGCAGCACAAGTAGGGGCTGCATTTGCGCTTGATCGTGAAAAAGATTATGTTCTTCCGTATTATCGTGATATGGGTGTGGTCTTAACTTTTGGTATGACTCCGAGGGAATTGATGCTTTCAGGTTTTGCCAAAGCGGAAGACCCTAACTCAGGCAGCAGGCAAATGCCAGGTCACTTTGGCCAAAAGAAAAATCGGATTGTCACAGGTTCTTCTCCGGTAACAACTCAAGTTCCACACGCTGTTGGAATTGCCCTTGCCGGGAAAATGGAAAGAAAAGATCTCGTAACTTTTGTAACTTTCGGAGAGGGCTCTTCTAACCAAGGGGACTTTCATGAGGGCGCCAATTTTGCAGGTGTACATAAACTTCCTGTTATTTTTATGTGTGAAAATAACAAATACGCAATTTCCGTTCCAATCGAAAAACAATTGGGGTGTGAAAAAGTTTCCGACCGTGCGATAGGTTATGGTATGCCAGGGTTCACTGTTGATGGAAACGATCCATTAGAGGTTTATAAAGCAGTGAAGGAAGCAGCAGAGCGTGGTCGACGCGGTGAAGGACCAACGTTAATTGAAACCATTTCTTATCGTCTAACGCCTCACTCTTCTGATGATGATGACCGTTCCTACCGTGCGCCAGATGAGGTTGCCAAAGCAAAAACCCAAGATCCAATTATTACCTTTGGGGCATATTTAAAGGAAACAGGTGTCATGGATGATGCGTTAGAAAAAGAAATTAATGACCGCGTAATGAAGCTTGTTAATGAGGCGACAGACTATGCAGAAAATGCACCGTACTCTGCACCTGAAGATGCGCTGAAATTTGTTTATGCGGACTTGTAAGGGGGATGAAACATGGCGATAATTTCATATATTGATGCTATTACAATGGCAATGCGAGAAGAAATGGAAAGAGATTCAAAAGTTTTTGTCCTTGGGGAAGATGTTGGATTAAAAGGCGGGGTGTTTAAGGCAACCCAAGGATTATATGACCAATTTGGGGAAGAACGAGTCATTGATACACCACTTGCTGAATCAGCTATTGCTGGCGTAGGAATTGGTGCAGCGATGTATGGCATGCGTCCGATTGCCGAAATGCAATTTGCCGACTTTATCATGCCTGCAGTGAATCAAATTATTTCAGAAGCAGCGAAAATCCGCTATCGTTCCAATAACGACTGGAGTTGTCCGATGGTTATTCGTGCTCCTTATGGCGGTGGTGTTCATGGTGCACTTTATCATTCCCAATCCGTTGAGGCAGTATTTGCAAATCAGCCTGGATTAAAAATTGTTATGCCATCCACACCTTACGATGCAAAAGGACTGTTAAAGGCCGCTGTCCGTGACAATGACCCAGTATTATTTTTCGAGCATAAGCGGGCGTATCGATTAATTAAAGGTGAGGTACCTTCAGATGATTATACCCTGCCAATAGGAAAAGCAGATGTAAAGCGCGAGGGAGAAGATATTACCGTCATTACGTATGGGCTATGTGTTCATTTTGCCCTTCAAGCAGCGGAAAAATTAGCGAAAGATGGTATCTCCGCTCATATTCTTGATTTGAGAACTGTCTATCCTCTGGATAAAGAAGCCATCATTGAGGCGGCATCGAAAACCGGTAAAGTTCTCCTTGTTACAGAGGACACAAAAGAAGGCAGTATTATTAGTGAGGTTGCTGCAATTATTGCAGAAAATTGTTTATTCGAATTAGATGCGCCAATTATGAGATTAGCTGGACCAGATGTACCGGCTATGCCATACTCGCCAACAATGGAAAAATTCTTTATGGTAAATCCTGATAAAGTCGAAAAAGCGATGCGTGAACTAGCTGAGTATTAAAACGAAAGCCCTGGCAACTGAAAGGGGTTAGGCGCCAGTGCTTGACAATAGGAGTGTGTAAATAGTGGTAATTGAACAAATTAAAATGCCTCAGTTAGGGGAGAGCGTAACCGAGGGTACGATCAGCAAATGGCTTGTATCTGTAGGAGATAAAGTAAATAAATACGACCCCCTTGCAGAAGTGATGACAGATAAGGTAAATGCGGAAATTCCATCCTCCTTTACAGGTGTAATAAAGGAACTAATTGCTGAAGAAGGGGATACCTTAGCCGTTGGGGAGCAAATTTGCACGATAGCGTTGGAAGGTGGAACAACTGAAGAAGTTCCCGAAGAGGCACCTGCTGCAGCTGGCACAAGCACACCATCAAGTACTCCAGAAAATGTGGAAAAAGCTGATCAAGGCAACAAAGCACGTTATTCGCCTGCTGTCCTTAAAATTTCTCAAGAACATGGCATTGATTTAACTAGGGTGTCAGGCACCGGTGCAGGCGGGCGAATTACGCGGAAAGATCTCTTAAAACTAATTGAATCAGGTAATATTCCTGAGGCAGGACAAGATGTTAAACCAAAAGCTGAGCCTGAAGTTACCAAGGTATCAAAACAAGCAATGGTTCAGCCAGTTGCCCAGTCAACGGCACCTGCTCAAGCTGTGAATATTCCAGTAGCTGTTGGCGACATTGAGATACCAGTCACAGGTATTCGTAAAGCAATTGCCGCAAATATGCTTAGGAGCAAACACGAAGCACCGCATGCTTGGACAATGATTGAAGTGGACGCCACGAATTTGGTGGAGTACCGTAACTCAATAAAAGCTGAGTTTAAGAAAAATGAGGGCTTTAATTTAACTTTCTTTGCATTCTTTGTGAAGGCTGTTGCACAAGCGTTAAAAGAATTCCCACAAATCAATTCTATGTGGGCAGGGGATAAAATCATTCAAAAGAAAGATATCAATATTTCCATTGCAGTTGCAACAGATGACGCCCTATATGTTCCTGTCATTAAACAGGCCGATGAAAAAACGATTAAAGGGATTGCACGTGAAATATCTGAGCTTGCAGTCAAAGTGAGAACCGGGAAACTAAGATCTGAAGACATGCAAGGCGGAACCTTCACGGTGAACAATACGGGTTCTTTTGGATCTGTTCAATCAATGGGTATCATCAATTATCCTCAAGCAGCTATTCTTCAAGTGGAGTCTATCGTCAAACGGCCAGTCGTCATGAATAATGGAATGATTGCTGTTCGTGATATCGTAAATTTATGTATGTCTCTCGATCATAGAGTATTAGATGGCCTCGTTTGCGGACGTTTCTTACAGCGAGTGAAGGAAATACTAGAAAATACTTCAAAATCAACGACTTCGATTTATTAAAACAAAACAACCGCTACCAGGCATGGCAGCGGTTGTTTGTTTTTAGATTGCTTGAAATGTGTTTGTGCCATAAAATAGTTGTAGGTAGAATTATTTGAATTTTAATTCAATTGAGTCGAGAGGGGGATGAGAAGTTTGAATAATTTAAAGAACCAGTCTTTTCCTTCAATATCAGAACAAGCATGGACAGAAAAGGCAGAGCAATCCTTAAAAGGAAAATCGGTTGAATCTTTACAAACTACTACATATGAAAACATTATTTTGAAACCGCTTTATACCCGTCAAGATGAGTGTCAGGTACCGGAATACCCAGGAGGTTCGGATTTTAGAAGAGGGATCTATCCATTAGGTTATCTGACAAATGATTGGAAGGTTGCCCAAAGACTATCCTTTCAATCGGTGGAAGATCTGCAGGCGAAACTCAAACAAGCATTTATAAAAGGACAAACAGCCATTTCATTTCATGTCTCGAAAAGTCTCCTAAGTGGGAAGCAAAACCTAGGAAAAGTTTTAGGAGATTCATATAAGAGATATCCATTTTCAATCGACGCTAAAGAATTACAATCCACTTTTCTATCTGAATTAGAAGGAATAGTAGAACAAGAAGATGCTGGGGAAAAAATCAGTGGATACATTGGTTCAGATCCAGTTGCCATTTTTGCTAAAGAAGGAGTTATTTCAGAAGCATTTCTAAAAGACTGGGGTAAAAACATTAGTAAATCGGCTGTAAAGTTTCCTAATTTACGTACAATTCTAATTGATACTAGTGCCTATCATAATGGTGGTGCAAGTGCAGCTCAAGAACTGGGAATTGCAATAGCTGAGGGGATATTCTATCTCGAACATCTTCAGGATGCAGGCATGGATTTAGATACAATTTTTACAAAAATAATTTTCCAATTCTCCATTGGCAGCAATTTTTTCATGGAAATCGCTAAGCTTCGAGCTGCCCGAGTCCTATGGAGCCGTGTGAGCAGTGTTTATGGAGCGAATGAAGATAGTTCCAGGATGAATATTTCTGTTGAAACTTCCACTTACACAAAAACTATACATGACCCATATGTTAACCTCCTAAGGGCTGGAAATGAAGCTTTTGCGGCCGTGGTTGGGGGCATTCAATACCTGCATGTGAGTCCTTTCGATGAACTCACATGTGTCACGTCGATTTCGGATAGAATTGCTAGAAATACTCAATTGCTTTTGAAAGAAGAAGCACATCTGCAAAAGGTTATTGATCCTGCAGGAGGTTCTTGGTATGTGGAGCATCTAACCAATGAACTTGCCGAAAAAGCTTGGGGATTTTTTAAACATATTGACGGACATGGAGGCATGTTAGAAGTACTAAAATCCAAATGGCTGCAACAAGAAATTGAAGCGGTCTCTGAAAAAAAGATCCGTGATATCCAAACAAGAAGGAAAAGTATTGTGGGAACAAATGTCTACGCCAATCTTGATGAAGTGGTTACATATAAAAACCTGCCAGAGAAAAATTCATATTTTGCAAATGATGAAAACTCATTAATTAATATAGAGGCTATTCCAAATCGTAGATTGGCAGAACCATTCGAAGAATTACGAAAAAAGTCAGCAAATCTCGAAGGAAAAGTAGGATCTAAGCCCACTGTAGGTATGATTTGTCTCGGGGGACTAAAACAGCATAAAGCAAGACTTGATTTTATGAAGGGGTTTCTCGCAGCCGGAGGTTTGGAAGCAATTATAAGTAATTCCGTTATAACTGTTGAGGATGCCAGACAATTCGTATTAGAACATCCTGCAAGCCATTATTGCTTATGCGGAACGAATGATCAATATGAAATAATGGGACATGACATTCTAAAGATTCTTAAAACTGAATATCCTGAGCGGTCTTTTTACTTAGCTGGACTGCCAGAAAAAGAAAAACAGGATCTGTGGATGGACGAAGGTATTAAGCAGTTTATCCATGTGAAAAGCAATTGCTATGAAACGCTGTTGTCCATTCTAAGTGAGTTGGAGGTGGGTAAGGTTGAAGAAACAAAAGCCTGATTTTCAAAATATATCCTTATTTGACGAACAGAAATTTATCACCAAAGAAGAGTGGCAGCAAAAAGTCGATCAAGAAATAAATGGTGCGATCGATGATTTACTGTTTGAGACGAATGAACAAATCAGTCTAAAACCGCTTTATACAAAAGAGGATCGTAATGATCTTCCGCATATTGATGATCTTCCCGGGCTCCCTCCTTATACAAGAGGTCCGTATCCAACCATGTATGTCAACCGACCCTGGACAGTTAGACAATATGCTGGTTTTTCAACAGCTGAGGAAAGCAATGCATTCTATCGCAGAAACCTAGCCATGGGACAAAAGGGATTATCAGTTGCTTTTGATTTAGCCACACATCGCGGCTATGACTCCGATCATCCACGAGTAGTTGGTGATGTCGGTAAAGCAGGTGTTGCGATCGATTCCATTCTTGATATGAAGACATTGTTTGAGGGAATACCATTAGACCAGATGTCTGTATCAATGACCATGAACGGGGCAGTTCTGCCGATCCTTGCCTTTTTCATCGTGACTGCTGAAGAACAAGGTGTAAGTCAGGAGAAACTGGCTGGTACCATTCAAAATGATATTTTAAAAGAATATATGGTTCGAAATACTTATATATATCCACCTGAAATGTCTATGAAAATAATAGCAGATATCTTTGAATATACGTCCAAAAACATGCCAAAGTTTAATAGTATTAGTATTTCCGGTTACCATATGCAGGAGGCGGGAGCACCAGCTGATTTAGAGCTGGCATACACTCTTGCAGATGGTTTGGAATATGTACGTACAGGTCTTAAGGCAGGTATTGATATCGACTCATTTGCACCAAGATTGTCCTTTTTCTGGGCAATTGGGATGAATTACTTCATGGAAGTAGCTAAAATGCGCGCTGCTCGATTGATTTGGGCAAAAATGATGAAATCATTTACTCCAAAAAACGAAAAATCATTAGCGTTACGGACACATTCGCAAACATCCGGCTGGAGTTTGACTGAGCAAGATCCATTTAATAATGTCACTCGTACCTTGATAGAAGCACATGCTGCAGCAATGGGACATACCCAATCATTGCATACGAATGCCTTGGATGAAGCAATCGCACTGCCAACCGATTTTTCTGCACGGATTGCCCGTAACACACAATTATTTTTGCAAGAGGAGACGGGGATTACTAATGTCATTGATCCTTGGGCAGGTTCTTACTATGTTGAAAAATTAACCGATGAATTGGTTAATAGAGCTTGGTCACACATTGAAGAAATTGAAAATCTAGGTGGTATGGCCAAGGCCATTGAAACTGGCCTTCCAAAGATGAGAATTGAAGAAGCTGCAGCCAGAAGGCAGGCACAAATCGATTCTGGGAAGGAAACAATTATCGGTGTCAATCGCTATCAACTAGAAAAGGAAGAAGCGATTGATATTTTGGATATCGATAATACAGCAGTTCGGTTAAAACAAATTGAAAAATTAAATACATTAAAAGCTGATCGAGATGAGAAGAAAGTAAAAGAATCGCTTACTGCATTAACGAATGCGGCGGAAACGGGTGTACAGAATTTATTAGAATTGGCTGTCCAAGCAGCAAGGGCGAGAGCCACACTTGGAGAAATTTCCGATGCAATTGAACAAGTGGCTGGCAGACATAAGGCAGTAATTCGTTCGATCAGCGGCGTTTATAGCACAGCTTTTAGCAATGAAGAAGAAATCGATGCAGTGAAAAAAATGACGGATGAATTCTTAGAAAATGAAGGCAGAAGACCAAGAATACTGATTGCCAAAATGGGTCAGGATGGCCATGACAGAGGTGCCAAAGTTATTGCTACGGCCTTCGCTGACCTTGGCTTTGATGTCGATATTGGGCCTTTATTTCAAACTCCAGCAGAAACAGCGCTGCAAGCAGTTGAAAACGATGTTCATGTGATTGGGATAAGTTCACTTGCCGCAGGTCATAAGACGCTTCTCCCGCAATTAGTCGAGGAATTAAATAAACTCGGCAGAGATGATATTTTGGTCGTGATTGGCGGGGTCATTCCGGCACAGGATTATCAATTTTTATATGATCACGGTGCTTCAGCTATTTTTGGACCGGGGACGATTATTCCAGTTGCCGCACAAAAAGTCATCAAAGAGATTTATCACAAACTCGGTTATGAGGAAGTGTCACAATAATGACTCTTGACCAAAAGCCAGAATGGAGCGATCCAAACCAACCAGATAATTGTTCAAGTGTGATAAGAAAAGGTCAGGAGCTTGAAGAACAAACGGTATCCATCCAACCAAATATCCGTTTTCAAAAGCGGAGAAATTCTGAACCGACGGTAGAGGAGCTTTATGAAGGAGTAATAAGGGGCGATAGGAGTCTTTTAGCTAGGGCGATTACGCTTGTTGAGAGCAATGCAGAACAGCATTTTCAAAAAGCACAGCAACTCCTGCAGAAACTCCTGCCTAAAAGTGGTCAAGCTATTCGAATTGGAATAACTGGTGTCCCCGGTGCAGGGAAAAGTACTTTTATTGAGACCTTTGGTACGTACCTTTGCAGCTTAGGACATCGAGTAGCCGTATTAGCCATTGACCCAAGCTCAAGCATAAGCGGTGGCAGTATTCTTGGTGACAAGACAAGGATGGAGCATTTAGCAAGGAACCCTCGCGCCTTTATTCGTCCTTCTCCAACTGCAGGAAAACTAGGCGGGGTTCATCGGAAGACGAGAGAGGCGATGTTAATTTGTGAGGCAGCCGGTTTTGATGTCATCTTAATCGAAACTGTCGGGGTTGGGCAAAGTGAAGTAATTATTAGAGGTATGGTAGACTTTTTCATGCTGTTAGTTCTTACCGGTGCGGGCGACGAATTGCAAGGGATGAAGAAAGGGATTATGGAATTGGCTGATGCCGTCCTAGTTCATAAAGCAGATGGGGAGAACAAACCAATCGCTGAGCAGACGAGAAAAGAGTATAACCGTATCCTTCATTTTCTTCATCCAGCCACAAAGGGCTGGGCTACTAAAGCTTATACGTGTTCTTCGTTGACTCAAGAGGGGATAAGTGAGGTATGGAATGTCATACAGTCTTTTGAGCAAAAAGGTAAAACATCAGGTGTGCTAGTTGAAAGAAGAAGAATTCAGGCGAAGGAATGGCTCTATTCGATGATTACTGACCAACTTCAATTTCATTTCTTTCATCATATTGGAGTGAAAAGTGCTCTATCTACTTTAGAAAATGAAGTAATTGCTGGAGAAAAGACAGTGGCTACAGCTGTAGATGAGTTATTGACTATTTATTGGAAATAAAAGTGAAGCGGTCATTAAATTCTTCTAAAGTATTAAGATGCTTCATTTGAAAAAAACATATTTTTACTGTTAATATGTAAGTATAGGCATAAATCTAAGGAGTGAACTTAATGAGCATGGATTTTAATTTCTTTATGAATGATGTTGTGAAACAGGCACGACAAGAAATCGTGTCTGCCGGATATAAAGAATTGACAACACCTGAGGAAGTGGAAGCAGCACTTGATCAAAAAGGGACTACTTTAGTCATGATTAATTCCGTATGTGGTTGCGCTGGAGGCGTGGCGCGTCCAGCAGCAGCACATGCCCTGCATTATGATAAGCGCCCTGATCATCTTGTCACTGTTTTTGCAGGACAGGATAAGGAAGCAACTGAAAAAGCTAGAAGCTATTTCACTGGTTATCCACCATCCTCACCCTCATTTGCCCTTTTAAAGGACGGTAAGATTATATCAATGGTGGAAAGACATCAAATAGAGGGCTATGACCCTGCAACCGTTGTATCTAAACTTCAAAATGAATTTGATCAACATTGTGAAGAGGTATAATAAATGAATACGAAAAGAGCCATATCATAAGATTTGGCTTTTTTTCTTGTCGAAATGATTTTTTTAATGTATATTTATTAATTATTTCGCAATTTTAATCATAATAAAGAGGAGTATTTCATCATGAAGGATGTATTAAAAAATTATTTAGAAAAAATTCAAAATAGATTATGGGAGATAAGTGATACACTATACTATCATCCTGAATTAGGTGATCAAGAATTTGAATCTAGTAAACGGTTAATAGAGTTCCTAGAAGAACATAATTTTGTCGTTGAAAAGGGAATTGTTGGCAGGCCGACATCGTTTAAAGCCGTTTATGATAGCAAAAAGGATGGACCAACAATTGCATATTTATCTGAATATGACGCGTTACCTGAGGTTGGGCATGGGTGCGGCCATAATTTGATAGGAACCATGAGTGCTGGGGCTGGAGTGACTTTAAGTAAAGTGGTAGATGAAATTGGCGGACGTGTGGTTGTCTTAGGAACACCCGCTGAAGAAACAAATGGTGCCAAAGTGCCGATGGCTGAACAGGGCATTTTTAATGATATCGATGCTGCAATGATTTTACATCCTGCTGATGAATCCTATGAAAGTGGTGAATCTCTAGCAATGGATGCGATTCAGTTCGATTTCCGAGGCAGGACCAGTCATGCGGCGGCTTCCCCAGAGATGGGAATTAATGCACTTGATGCAGTCATTCAATTATTTAATGGGATCAACGCGCTCCGTCAACATGTGACTTCAGATGTTAGAATCCATGGAATTATTAAAGAAGGCGGAGTAGCAGCGAATATTGTCCCAGATAAAGCCGTAGCACAGTTTTATGTTCGTGCCAAAGATCGCAGCTATCTAAATGAAGTGGTTCAAAAGGTAATTGGTATTGCAAAAGGGGCATCTTCGATGACAGGGGCAGAGGTTCACATCGAAAATTATGAACTTAGCTATGATAATATGGTGACCAATCAAACACTTTCCCAGCTATTTACTGCCAATCTGTTAACTACCGGTGTGAAGCAAGTAAAGAAAGCGAAAGACTCATACGGTTCCATAGATATGGGAAATGTCAGTCATGTTGTGCCAGCCATTCATCCTTATATTGGTCTTGATTCACCTGGATTAATTGCTCACACAAGGGAGTTTGCTGACTTAACCATCACCGATAACACCCACGAGATTCTTTCAAGAGGAGCTTTGGCCCTCGCTTTAACTGGATATGATTTAATAACTAACAAAGAAGCATTGGAAAAAATGAAAAATGAATTTAGTCAAACAGTATTAAGTTAACTGTATTTTTAAAAGCATCTCTTTCTCATTGAGGTGCTTTTTTATATGTATATTAATATTATTTTAATATAATTATGTACAGAATCTTTAGAATATTTTTATATTAGGAAAATATCTTTTCAAAATAAATTCTATGTGTTAATATTCGTTTTGTTGAATAAAAATTCAAATCAAAGAAAGCAGATATTACATATCATAGGAGGATAAATCATGAAAAAAACAATATTATTTTTTACGATGATTTTAACATTAGTGGCTTTGGCTGCTTGCGGTCAGAGCAATAAAGACGGGGCAAATGGAGAAAAAACAGCTGATAAGAAAGTACTAACGATGGCTACTTCAGCAGATTTTGCTCCATTTGAATCAAGAGACCCATCAGGTAAGGTCGAGGGCTTTGATATTGATTTAGCTAATGCCATTGCTAAAGAATTAGGTTACACACTAGACATAAAAGACATGAAGTTTGATGGGTTAATCGGTGCATTACAGGCAAAACGTGTGGACATGGTACTTGCTGGTATGTCTGCAACTGAAAAGCGTAAGCAAAATGTTGATTTCTCAACAGCATATAACCATTCAGGTGAGATGTTTATCACGCTAAAAGATTCTAAAATTAAAACAATCGATGATCTTAAAGGAAAAACAGTTGGAGTACAGTTGGGAACCATTCAAGAAGAGGGTGCAAAAACTCTTCAAAAAAAGGTTGATTTTACACTGAAGCCATTAGATAATGCAACAACTTTAATTCAAGAACTATTATCAAATCGAATCCAGGTTGCTTATATGGATAAATCTGTTGCAACAGGATATATCAAGGAACAAGGTTTAGCCGGATTTGATGATCCGACAACAAGCTCTCCAGGAATGGCCGTTGCTTTTCCTAAAGGCAGTGACTTAACTGAAAAAGTAAATAAAGTTCTTAAAGACTTAGAAGAAAATGGAAAACTTCAAGAATTAAAGGACAAGTGGTTAAAAGACCAGCAATAAGCATAAACTTAATTTCAACAAGACTAGTGCTGCAAAGAAAATTATAAAGTGAGGTGTAAGGCATGAATTTGGATTTTAGCCAAATTGTGCCTTATATTCCTTTTATTTTAGAGGGAATATGGGTTACATTAAAATTTGTTATTATTTCTATTATATTAGGTTTTATTCTTGGAACAATTTTAGCTCTATGTAAAATATCACGAATTAAAGGATTAAATTGGTTTGGGGACCTATATACATCTATTTTTCGCGGGACACCATTAATTTTACAATTGATGTTAATCTACTTTGCCATTCCGCAATTAACGGGTTATGACATTTCACCATTTTTATCATCCATCCTTGCGTTTGGCTTAAATTCATCAGCATATGTTTCAGAGATTATCAGAGCCGGAATTCAAGCGGTTGATAAAGGTCAGACCGAAGCAGCCCAAGCATTAGGAGTTCCTTATCGTCTCATGATGAAGGACTTGATATTACCACAAGCACTAAAAAATATTTTACCTGCACTTATGAATGAATTTATAACCTTAACCAAAGAATCAGCCATCGTCTCGACGATTGGTTATTTAGACTTGATGCGCCGTGCGCAGGTTGTTGGAGCGGATACGTATCGGAATTTTGAACCACTAATTTTTGTCGGTTTCATCTATTGGATTTTAGTAATGGTGCTGACTTTGGCAGGTAAACGGTTTGAACGGAGGCTGAAGTACAGTGATTAAAGTGGAAAACCTCTATAAGCAGTTCGGCAATCACGAAGTATTAAAAAATATTTCAACAAATATTGATAGTGGAGAAGTTGTCTCGATTATTGGGCCGTCGGGTTCTGGTAAATCTACCTTTCTTCGCTGCTTAAATTTATTAGAGACACCAACCAAAGGGAAAGTTTGGATTAATAATCAAGAGCTTACCGATAGCAAAACGAATATCATGAAAGCCCGTGAACAAATCGGTATGGTTTTTCAACACTTTTATTTATTTCCACATCTGTCGGTTTTGGATAACTTAACTTATGCACCGATGAAAGTAAAAGGTGAATCGCGGGAACTTGCTGAGAAAAAAGCCCGGGAATTGCTTGCGCGCGTTGGTCTTACTGATAAAGAGAAAGCCTTTCCGAATAATTTATCAGGTGGGCAGAAGCAGCGCGTAGCGATCGCTCGAGCACTTGCGATGGAACCGAAGTTAATGTTATTTGATGAGCCAACATCCGCACTTGACCCTGAAATGGTAAAAGAAGTACTTAATGTTATGAAGGATCTTGCACAATCAGGAATGACCATGGCCATTGTTACCCATGAGATGGGCTTTGCGCGCGAAGTTTCTGATAGAATAATCTTCCTAGATGATGGGGTACTACTAGAAGAAGGATCTCCAGAGGAATTCTTTAATAACCCTCGGACTAGCAGAGCGAAGGACTTTTTAGAAAAAGTATTGTAGAAAATCACAATCTTAAATATAAGACATTCTTGCAAAAGAATGCTTTAATAAGGATATGCTAAAGATGGTCTTAACGATCATCTTTTTATTTTTATGCTGTGTTAAACTAGTCTGTTGATTTCCGTTCCAGGCACTTCGCTTTCCGCGGGCGTGCCGGGGAGCCTCCTCGGCGCTTTTAGCGCCTGTGGGGTCTCCCCTGCCCCGTACTCCCGCAGGAGTCTTCGTGCCTTCCACTTCAATCAACCGTGTGTCAAAATCAACATTAATCTTTAACACAGCCTATTTTTTAATAATTTGGAGAGGTACCTATGAAATTTCGGATTGGATATCGGACAATTAAAACAGCTATTGGGACAGCCATTTCAATTTTACTTGCTCAGCAAATAGGACTGCAGAACTTTGCTTCTGCAGGAATACTGACCATATTATGTATCCAGGTGACAAAGCGGAGGTCGTTCAGAACAGCATGGGCTCGCTTTTTAGCCTGTGTATTAGCAATGCCTTTTTCTGCCGTTTTTTTTGAGCTAATCGCTTATCATCCAATTGTAATTGGGATTATGTTATTTTTCTTTATCCCAACGATTGTCATGTTGAAGGCTCCTGACGGAATTGTGACAAGTAGTGTTATTATTCTACATATTTATATGGCAAAAAAAATAACCTTGGCCATTTTTCTAAATGAGCTTGGGGTAATCACGATTGGTATTGGGGTCGCATTACTTATTAATCTTTATATGCCGAGCGTTGAGAAAAAACTAAAGGATTATCAAAGTGAGATTGAGGAGAATTTTAGAATCATCTTCGTTGAAATGGTACGTTATTTACGGACTGGGGATAGTAATTGGGATGGTAAAGAGATTACGGTTGGTGCGCGTCTACTTGATGAAGCGATAGCCATAGCCCTTCAGGATGTTGAAAATCATTTTTTACGAGATGAGAATATATATTTTCATTATTTTAAAATGAGACAAAAGCAATTTGAAATTATCGAACGTGTCTTACCAATTGTCACTTCCCTTACCCGGACGGTAAAGCAAGGGCATATGGTAGCGGAGTTTCTGGAAGAACTTTCTGAAAATGTCCATCCTGGAAATACAGCTTATATATATCTTGAAAAATTAAGAGAAATGAAAAAGGAATTTGAGGAAATGGAGCTCCCAAAGACAAGAGAAGAATTTGTAACGAGGGCAGCTCTGCTGCAGTTGGTAAATGAAATGAACGAATATCTAATTATTAAAAGTTCATTTAAGGGAATAAAATCAGCGGTTAAAGTGAATGAACAGAAGGAGATTGAAGCAAACTAGGAAAAAAAAGGCAGGTGGCTGCTTTGATAAAAATTTTATCGCCAATCCTGATTGCTTTTTTCATGTCACCACTTTGGCCTTTGGGGCCAAACCCTATGCCAGGTGATCCATTTCTTATTGTGAATAAAAGTAAAAATGAAATGGCTTTTATTAATGAAAACAAAGTACAAACGGTTGTAAGTGTCGGAACGGGAAAAACACAAGAGCTGACACCTGAAGGTCTTTTCACCATTACAGTAAAGGCCAAAGAACCTTATTTTCGGAAAGGGAATATCCCTGGAGGAGATCCTAAGAATCCACTGGGAGCGAGGTGGATTGGCTTTGATGCAAAGGGAACAGATGGAAGAATCTATGGCATCCATGGAACAAATCAGCCTGATTCAATCGGCAAATATGTCTCTCAAGGCTGTATCCGCACCCAAAATGAAGTGGTTACCTCACTTTATCCGATTATTCCATTAGGAACAAAAGTATTAGTTATTTCTTCAAAAAAATCATATGAGACACTAGCAAAAAATCATGGAGCAATAAAATAGGAAAAGGGACTGTCCGAACAGTCCCTTTTCCTATTTCTATCTATAGAAATGAACCTATTCCTATTAGGAGAGTTGAGGCAAGCATAGCAAATAACATTAAATAAACAATGATTTTCCTCGATTTCTTACTATTCAATATGGGTACCTCCCTTAACATTTTGAAACTTTACTTATATTGTACAAGGAAATGCAAAAATGAACAACGGAACAACTAAGTAATTAAGGAAGGATTTATGAACTTTTTAACGAATAAGATTATTGTCGAATAAATTTTAATTTTTAGAACAGAGGGGGAAAAATGATTAAAAAAGTCGACCATATTGGGATTGCAGTGAAGTCTCTTGAGAAAACGCTTTCTTTTTATACCGATGTGTTAAATCTGCCTTTGGTAGGGATCGAAGAGGTGGATACTCAAAAGGTAAGAGTTGCCTTTTTACAGGCAGGAAGTACTAAGCTTGAACTGCTTGAGCCCACTTCAGAGGAAAGTACCATTGCCAAATTTATCGAAAAACGCGGTGAGGGAATCCACCATGTTGCCCTTGGGGTGGATTCGATTGAAGAAAGAATTCGCGAAATGAAGGAAAAAGGGATACGTATGATTGATGAGCAGCCAAGACCTGGGGCTGGTGGGGCAAATATTGCTTTCATGCATCCAAAATCGACATCTGGGATTTTATTCGAGCTTTGTGAGAAGAAAGGGATGAAGGGGTAAAATGATTGACATCTATGAAAAAATAAATGAGTTGTATGATAAACGTCGTGAGGTTGAGTTGGGCGGCGGCGATGAGAGAATTGAGAAACAGCATCAAAAAGGCAAATTGACTGCTAGGGAGAGAATCGATCTTTTAGTAGACAAAGGCACATTTTTTGAACTAAATCCTTTCATTGAGCACCGTACAAATGATTTTGGTCTAGATGAGCAAAAGGGGCCAGGGGACGGAGTGGTGACTGGTTACGGAAAAGTAAATGGTCGGCCTATTTATCTTTTTTCCCAAGATTTTACTGTTTTTGGCGGAGCATTAGGGGAAATGCATGCCAAGAAGATTGCTAATGTCATGGATTTAGCAGCGAAAAATGGAGCCCCTTTTGTCGGTTTAAATGATTCCGGCGGGGCACGCATTCAGGAAGGCGTTGTCTCATTAGATGGGTATGGACATATTTTTTACCGAAATGCAATTTATTCCGGTGTCATTCCGCAAATATCGGTAATTATGGGTCCATGTGCGGGAGGTGCTGTCTATTCACCAGCGATTACTGATTTTGTATTTATGGTGGAAAAGTCGAGTCAAATGTTTATTACTGGACCTAAAGTCATTGAAACAGTGACAGGTGAGAAGATTTCAGCAGAAGAATTGGGTGGGGCGAATGTCCATAGCTCCATTAGTGGAAATGCCCATTTTCAGGCTGATTCAGAAGAAGTGGTGTTACAAAACGTCCGCAGGCTGTTAAGCTATCTTCCGCAGAATAATGAAGAGAAGGCTCCTAGGTTTGAGGTAAAGGATGACGAAGATTATCGTCCGGATTTAATGGATGTTATTCCATTTGATACGGTTCGTCCGTATGATGTCCGCAATGTCATCGAGCAGGTGGTTGACGAGAGCAGTTTCATGGAAGTTCAAAAGGATTTTGCTAGAAATATCGTGGTTGGATTTGCGCGAATTAAAGGTGAATCTGTAGGTCTTGTTTGTAATCAGCCAAAGGTGATGGCTGGCGGCCTGGATATCGATTCTTCTGATAAAGCGGCGCGATTTATCAGAACCTGTGATTCTTTTAATATCCCAATCATCACTTTTGAGGATGTGACAGGCTTCTTCCCTGGAGTCAAGCAGGAACACGGTGGAATCATTCGCCATGGGGCAAAAATCTTATTTGCTTATTCCGAGGCGACCGTTCCGAAGTTAACAGTGATCTTAAGAAAAGCTTATGGCGGTGCCTATGTTGCGTTAAACAGTAAATCAATTGGTGCTGATTTGGTATTTGCCTGGCCTAATGCTGAAATTGCAGTTATGGGACCTCAAGGAGCCGCTAATATTATTTTTGCGAAGGAAATTAACAATAGTGAGAATCCAGAACTGACAAGACAGCAGAAAATTGATGAATACCGTGAAAAGTTTGCCAATCCCTATGTGGCAGCGAGCAGAGGAATGGTCGATGATGTGATTGACCCACGCGAAACTAGAATGAAAATTGTCCAAGGCTTAGAAATGCTTAGAACCAAAAAAGAGTCAAGGCCATACAAAAAACATGGGAACATCCCGCTGTAATTAACCTCTCTTTTAACCTTTTTGGATGTGCTCTCTATCATTTGATGATACTTTTATTAAAAGGTATACTAAAATAGGAAAAGCGAAAGCGACATTGGCGCTTAGAGCTGGACAATGAGTACATAATTGGAGGTTCAATATAATGGTTAATCAGGAACGTCTATTGAATGAGTTTTTAGAACTTGTGCAAATTGACTCAGAAACAAAATTTGAGACCGAAATTGCCAAGGTGTTAAAACAAAAATTTACAGAACTTGGTCTTGAAGTGTTTGAAGATGATACGACTGCGGTGACAGGGCACGGTGCAGGCAATCTGGTTTGTACGCTAGCGGCAACTAAAGAGGGCGTTGACCCGATTTATTTTACTTGTCATATGGATACTGTTACACCAGCTAAAGGTGTAAAGCCTTCTATAAAAGACGGCTATGTGGTTACGGATGGCACAACAATCTTAGGTGCCGATGATAAAACTGGAATTTCTGTTATGCTTGAAACCATCCGTCAGTTAAAAGAACAAAACATCCCGCATGGTCTGATTCAATTCGTGATTACTGTTGGGGAAGAGTCAGGTCTTGTCGGTGCAAAAGCACTTGATTCCTCACTGATGAAAGCAAAATTCGGTTACGCATTGGATAGCGATGGCCTAGTTGGTAATGTAGTTGTAGCTGCTCCAACACAAGCAAAGGTTAAAACCATTATTTACGGAAAAACAGCTCATGCAGGTGTTGCACCTGAAAAAGGTGTTTCCGCGATTACGATTGCAGCAAAATCGATTGCGAGGATGCCCTTAGGAAGAATCGATCACGAAACAACGGCTAACATTGGACGCTTTGAGGGTGGTCAAGCAACCAATATCGTTTGTGACCGTGTGGATATTTTAGCTGAGGCCCGTTCTCTGATTCCTGAAAAGATGCAAGCGCAGGTAAGCAAAATGAAGGAAGCATTTGAAACAGTGGCAGCAGAAATGGGCGGCAGAGCCGAGGTTAATGTGGAAGTCATGTATCCAGGATTTAAGTTTGGCGAAGGCGATCATGTTGTCGAAGTGGCTCGTAAGGCTGCTGCAAAAATCGGCCGAAGTTGTGAGCTTCAGCATAGCGGGGGCGGCAGTGATGCCAACGTATTTGCTGGCTTTAATATTCCAACTGTCAATCTAGCTGTTGGCTATGAAGAAATTCATACAACCAATGAACGCATGCCAGTGGAAGAATTGTATAAGCTGGCAGAAATGACACTTGCTATAATCGATGAAGTGGCAAATCAATAATCTTATGGAGGAGAACCTAACCGCGGTTCTCCTTTTTGATATACTAAGAGAAGAAAAAGTGAGTTAAGGAAGTGCGAGCATGAAGGAAATGTACCCGAAAAACGGAAGAGTTATTTTACATGTAGATATGAATAGCTTTTATGCATCCGTTGAAATGGCCTATGACCCTAATCTGAAGGGGAAACCACTTGCAATCGCTGGTAATGTCGAGGAACGCAGAGGAATCATTGTCACCTGCAATTACGAGGCAAGAAAATTCGGTGTCAAAACAACGATGGCGCTTTGGGAAGCGAGAAAGCTATGTCCCCAGTTAATCGTCATGAAACCGAATTTTGAGCGCTATCGTGCAGTTTCTATTGCTATGTTTGAAATTCTCAGACATTATACGGAAATTGTTGAACCTGTTTCGATTGATGAAGGATACTTAGATATTACAGAAAGCTTTGAAAAGGGGAGTCCAATTGAAATCGCTGAAAGTATTCAAAAAAGGATATTGGAACAATTAGATATTCCTTGCAGTATAGGGATAGCACCTAATAAATTTTTAGCGAAAACCGCATCCGATATGAAAAAGCCAATGGGGATTACCATTCTTCGAAAACGTGATATTCCCATAGTTCTTTGGCCGTTGAACACAAACGAAATGCATGGCGTCGGAAAAAAGACAGCGGAAAAATTACAAACAATTGGGATTCATACCATTGGTGAGTTAGCAAAGGGAAATGAGATTCAACTAAAAACACTGCTTGGGATTAATGGAATTCGATTAAAAGAAAGAGCCAATGGGATTGATCATCGCCCCGTTGATCCGGAATCAATTGAGGAATTTAAGAGCATTGGAAATTCAACAACCCTTCCTCGGGATGTTAGTAATCAACAGGAACTACTTCGTGTATTAACATCATTAGCTGAAACGGTTTCCGTTAGACTGAAGCGAAAGAAGGTCCTTGCAGGAACGCTTGGAATCACCATCCGATATAAGGATCGAAGAACGATTACTAGAAGTAAAAAACTTCCGAACCCTATTAATCATAAAGATGAGATATCTTCATTTGCTCAGCAGATTTTCCTGAAAGCTTGGAATGGCGATGCTGTTCGACTGTTAGGAATCACAGGCACTGATTTAGTGGAGCATACCCGAGCCTTTAAACAGCTAGATTTATTTTCTTATGAAAAGGATGCCAAAAAAGAGCCTTTACTAAATACTCTATCTAGTCTTCGTGAAAAATACGGAAAAAAAATCATTGAAAATGCAGGGGAACATCAAGCCCCTTCCTTGGATAATATCGGTACTGGAACGAGCTTTAATAAAGACTTTCTCCAAACACTTCCACAAAAAAGTAATGACTCAGACTAAAAAGCACCACTTTTGCTTTCATAACAAAAGTAGTGCTTTTTGAACTTCTTATTTACAAATATCTACTTCTAAATCTGTTACCGGCCACCAGAAGAAGCCGTCTTTTTCTAAAAGCTCATCCGCCTTTTTTGGTCCCATGGTTCCAGATTGATAATTAGGAAAGTTGTCCGCCTTCGTGTTTTCCCAGACTGCAGATATTTTATCTACAAAACTCCAAGAATAGGCTACTTCATCCCAATGGGTAAAATTCGTGGCATCGCCTCGCATGCAATCGTAAAGAAGCTTCTCATAGCCTTCAGGAGTATTCATTGCATGGATGCCAGTATTGGCAAAGCTCATTCTGACCTCCTGAGCATCTAAGTGTCCGCCTGCTTTCTTCGCGTTTAGATGCAGTGTAATTCCTTCTTCTGGTTGAATATGAATTACTAGGAGATTTGGATTTAACATTTTTTCTGTTTGATAATATAAATTCATTGGAATGTCTTTAAATTGAACCACAATTTTGGTTGATTTTGTTGACATTCTTTTTCCTGTCCGAATGTAGAACGGAACACCAGCCCAGCGGAAATTATCAATCATGATTTTACCGGCAACAAAGGTTTCTGTATTTGATTCTTTATCTACCATCGTTTCATCACGATATGCAGGAACTGGAATATCCTCAACCGTACCCTCACCGTATTGGCCGCGTACAAAATAATCATTAACCTTTTCTCCCTCAACTGAACGCAGTGCACGAAATACGCGAACTTTTTCGGAACGAATTTCATCGGTAGAGAGTTTGATCGGAGGTTCCATCGCAAGTAAGGCTACCATTTGCATCATGTGGTTTTGAAGCATATCTCTAAGGGCTCCGCTTGTTTCATAATAGCGTCCCCGTTCTTCAACCCCGAGTATCTCACTTGAGGTAATTTGGATGTTTGAAATATAACGGTTATTCCAAAGCGGTTCAAATATAGCATTGGCGAATCGTATTACTTCTATATTCCTCACCATTTCTTTTCCTAAATAATGATCGATACGATAGACTTCTTTTTCTTTAAATGCACTTCTAATTTGTCTATTTAACTCGATGGCAGATTCTAAGTCATGTCCAAATGGTTTCTCAATGACAAGGCGTTTATAGCCCTTTACCTCTGTAAGTTTGTCTGATTTTAAGTGTAAAGCAATCGTTCCGAAAAATTCAGGAGCCATTGCAAGGTAAAAGATACGATTGCCTTCTAATTGATAGTTTTCATCAATCTCATCCGCTAAATTTTTTAACAAAGCGTAAGAGTTGGAATCACTAACATCATGCGATTGATAGTAAAAATGCGAGATAAAATCATCAATCTTATCTTTATTTCCTAAGGCTGAGATGACCGAGTCTTTGACTGAATGCTGAAATTCATCATTGGATAGCGATCTTCTTGCAACCCCAATCACCGCAAATTTAGTTAATTTTCCTTTCTCATATAACCGGTAAAGGGAAGGAAACAACTTCCTTTTTGCTAAATCACCAGTCGCACCAAAAATCATAATTAATGAAGTCATGTTTCCAGTTTGCTCCAAAGTAAATACCTCTTTTCTGTTTATGTAAAAATGTATATTGCTCTTATGTTTATATTGTTTGATTTTATCTCATTCGACTAGACTTCGCAAAAATAATACAACGCAATTTGACAATTTTTTTTATTTTTCACAAAATAATCCCTGATATTCACTAATTACTAGCTGCCAATGGAGGAGAAAATAATATTTTTTTGTGCTATATTATCAATATTGGAAACCAAGGAACGGAATTTGAGAGGAGTTTATGATTGTGGATATTTTTTTCCTAGGAACAGGGGCTGGAATGCCGGCAAAACTCCGCAATGTAACGTCCATTGCACTGAAATTGCTTGAGGAGCGGGGGGCGGTTTGGTTATTCGATGCCGGTGAGGCTACCCAGCATCAAATTTTGCATACTCCCATAAAACCACGGCGAATCGAAAAAATCTTTATTACACATCTTCATGGTGATCATATCTACGGGCTGCCAGGATTATTATCGAGCCGCTCTTTTCAAGGAGGGGAATCAGAGGTAACCGTTTATGGCCCCAAAGGGATAAAAGACTATATTCATGTCAGTCTATCAATAAGCCAGACTTATTTGAAATATCCTTTAGTTGTCATTGAAATTGAAGAGGGAATTATTTTTGAGGATGAGCAGTTTTTAGTGGAATCCCGCCGGCTAGACCACGGTATACCTTCCTATGGGTATCGGATAGTAGAAAAGGACAGGCCTGGAACATTACTTGCTGATAAATTGAAAGAAGCAGGGGTCCAGCCGGGGCCAATCTTTAGAAAAATTAAAAATGGTGAAGCTGTAACTCTTGATGATGGCAGAACGATTGATCCAACTGAGTTTCTTGGTCCTGAACAGAAGGGGAGAGTTGTTACGATTTTAGGGGATACCCGCTACTGTGAAAATGCAATTTCATTGGCTATGAATGCCGATCTTTTGGTACATGAAGCGACTTTTTCTGCTCATGAAGAAAAGCTGGCCCATGACTATTTTCATTCAACCACACATCAGGCTGCAGATGTTGCAAAGAAGGCCCATAGTAAATTGTTGTGTCTTACACACATAAGCTCTCGTTATGACCGCAATGCTTGGCAAGAGTTAGTAGATGAGGCGAAAGAAGTATTTCCGAATACGGATATTGCTGAGGATTTTAAAGAAATAAAGCTGCCACTTAAATAATTTAAAAACGCACTTACCTAAGTTATAGGTAAGTGCGTTGGATTTAAATGGTTCAAATCCAGCCGCGTTCGTATTGTTTTGGTCCTTCAATATTTACACCAAGCTCCTTCGCTGCAGTCCTCGGCCAATACGGATCACGAAGCAATTCACGAGCTAAAAAGACTAAATCGGCTCTTTCATTTTGTAAGATTTCCTCCGCTTGAATCCCCGTAGTGATTAATCCTACCGCACCGGTGGGAATGCTGGCACCATTCTTAATGGTTTCCGAGTATTTTACTTGGTATCCGGGATATACGTCAATATGGGCAGGGACAAGCGCACCAGAACTTACATCGATTAAATCGACACCTTGTTCTTTCATCCATTGACTATAATGTATGTAATCATTTGGAGACAATCCTTCTTCGTGGTAATCATGTGCGGAAACTCTCACAAATAATGGACCATCCCAAACGGTTTTTACGGCATCAATCACATCGCGGAGGAATCTGTAGCGGTTCTGTGCTGATCCCCCGTATTCGTCAGTTCTTTTATTGGATAGCGGCGAAAGGAATTCGTTGATAAGATACCCATGAGCACCATGGATTTCGATTACATCGAAACCAGCTTTTGCAGCACGCTCTGCGCCTTTTTTAAATGCTTCGATTGTTTCTTCGATATCTGTTTTGGACATTTCCTTTGGCGTTTTCATTTTCTCATTAAAAGCTAATGCAGATGGAGCAAGAATTTCACCTTCTAACACTGCTTTTCTGCCAGCATGGGCGAGTTGAATGCCTGTTTTGGCTCCATGCTCTTTCATTAGACTTACAAGCTCAGTGAAGCCCTCTACATGCTTATCACTCCAGATACCTAAATCACGAGGTGTAATTCTCCCTTGAGGTGCTACCGATGTTGCTTCAACAATAATCAGCCCAACCTGGCCAACTGCCCTGCTTGTATAGTGAGTGCGATGCCAGTTTTGTATATGTCCATCTTCGTTATGGCTCGAATACATGCACATGGGTGCCATGACAACTCGATTTTTAAATGTGACATCCTTTATGGTATAGGGGGAAAATAGTTTTACTGCCATTTTAGAAGCCTCCATAAAATTAAATAATAAACATTCCTTTTTAGTATAACAAAAGGAATGTTTTATTGAAAAAAACAGTTTCTATTCTTTCTCTCGGAGTTCGCTTAACCGATAGGTGGTTCCCCTCCAAACAATCCCGCCGCGCTTAAAGGTTAGAAGGCTTGCCCGGATAATTGAATAAATAAATAGTAAGGCTGTGATTGGCAAAACCAAAAACATGAGCGGAGAGAATAAGGTTAGTTTTTTTATGACCATTACATAAAGTATTCCACTTATTATTATATTTCCGATGGATAATAGGGCAACAGTCTTGTTCCCGGAAAAAATCATCAAAAAGGGCAGAACGTTGGTGATAAATACACCGAGGATTGCAAAAATTACCATACTGATTCGGTAGTGTAATCCGGCAAATGTATTCTTTTCTAGCCCGATGAAGGCCTCCTTTAAACTTCCATACCATTCTACTTCGATTAAATGTAATGCAGTTATGATTCTTTGTCGATAACCAGCCTTTTTCATCTTCATCCCAAGCTGTAAGTCATCATCCGGGCGCATTTTTATTCTTTCATGTGTTCCGAATGACTCATAAGATTCTTTTAAAACAAGATTAAATGCGCCGATTCCTGTTCCAATCTTTGATTTGGGGTTGTTGGCTAACCACGGGCGTTTGAAATATGAAAAGCCAAACAGGAAAAAGGCAACAAATGATTTTAACCAAAACCGTTTAGCGCTTAAGTTTGGCGCTGCAGTTAGGTGATCCAATTTATTTCTTTCAAAATAATGGAGCGCTTTTGCGAATGCTTGTTTTTCAAAATGTATGTCGGCATCTGTAAACAATAGCCATCTACCTGAAGCATGACATGCACCAGTGTACAAGGCGTTATTCTTCCCAAGCCAGCCCTTAGGTAATTTCTCAATATGGATAACCCTTATGCGTGGGTCTCTTGTTGTTAATTCTTCCATAATAGTACCTGTGGCATCAGTGGACCGATCATTGACGAGAATCCATTCCACATTTTTGTAGGTTTGCTCTAACTGGCTGAGGATGCTTGCAGCAATCTGCTTTTCCTCATTACGGGCAGCAACTACTACAGTCAACAATGCTCCTTGCGCTAAGTCTTCCTCTTTTTCTAATGGATCTATTTTTCGCAGCCCAATCATTCCGTCTATAAGAAAGATAATCCAGACTAGAATTCCTAATGAAAATAAAATCGTTAGCATGCATGACACTTCCCTAGCCTTTTCTTTTCTAATAAGAAAGTATAAGTTTTGAACTTAGATTACTGTCTAGCTCCAGGCCATACGCCGCTGACCAGGGCGCTTGCGCTTTTCTTATTAGTTTAATGTAATAAAGGCAAAAATCCAATTTAGGAAGGTTGGTCGGCAGTTTGAAGCTTAGAACTTAATTCAGTTCCCATTTTTTTAGATTGGGCCGTTGCTGCTTTGATACATGAAATGAATGCCTCTTGTACCCCGTGTTCCTCAAGCACTCGAATCCCAGCTTCTGTTGTTCCTCCAGGGCTTGTTACATCTTTACGCAACTGGGTAGAAGATTTACTTGAGTTTTTGACCATTTCTGCTGCACCAAGCAGTGTTTGTACAATCAATTCACTGGCCATATCTTTTTCAAGACCAACTTCAACGGCACTTTTCTCCATTGCTTCAATTAGATAATAAATATAGGCAGGGCCGCTGCCGGAAAGTCCAGTTACGGCATCTAATTGTTCTTCTTCCACAACGGAAGCCATGCCGACGGTTCCAAATAAGGTTTTAGTTGTTTCTAACTGAGAATCGGTAACACGATGATTCACGGCAACAGCAGTGGCTGATTTTCCAACCGCTGCCGAGGTATTTGGCATGGACCTTACAATCGCAAGTGGGATTCTTGCCAATGTTTCAATGGTATCCATGGATACACCTGCTAAGACAGAGACGACAAGCATCTCCTCAGTTAAGTGTTCACGAATCGATTGAATAGCAGTCGCGACGTCTTTTGGTTTCATGGCTAACATCACAATGTCTGTTTGATCAAACAGTTCATTCAAATTATAAGTCGTTCGAATTCCATAACGTGTTTCTAATGTTGCTAATCTTTCTTGATTAGAATTGTTTGTGATCCAAATATTTTTTTTATCAATAAAACCATTTTCAAGAATTCCAGAAATGAATGCTTCAGCCATCGATCCTGCGCCAATAATTGCGATTTTTTTCATGTTTATTCCTCCTTTATTTTACCGAAAACATAAAAAAACCCTTCATCCATAAAGGACGAAAGGTTTCGCTTCCGTGGTACCACCTTCATTTACCCTTGCTTAAATTTCAAGAAGGGTTCACTCGACTCCGATAACGCCGGATGTGCGTTAGGTTTTCCTAAGTGCTCCTAAGGTAGGTTCAATGATTAAGAGGGCGGTGAAGTCTTTCAGCCATCGAACTTCACTCTCTTTCGCCATTTCTCATTTACTGGCCTTATTCATCGCTTTAGCGAATCAAATTTTTACTAGATTATGCAAGATAAACAACCTATCTGTCAATAGATAAATTTAGCGAATTTTTTATTTTTTCTAAAAAATTATGCAGAAATAATGACAATTGGTTAAAAAGTCGCTACACTTTAGTATATATAATAAATGTCACATAATGTTCGTATTTATACCATTGGATTCTTTATTCAAAAATAATGATAAGGGGTTTTAGGAATGACAAAATGGAAAGACGGAATAGCAAAAATTACGGTGCCGACTCCTTTTGCGGTTGGGGATGTCAATGTTTATTTGATTAAAGGCGAGCGCTTAACACTTGTTGACGCGGGAGTGAAAACGGAAGAGTCCTGGTTGTCGTTTAAGGAGCAATTAGAGGATTTAGGCTTAAGTCCTGCTGATATCGAGCAGGTGATTCTAACGCATCATCACCCTGATCATGTTGGTATGCTTGATTACTTTCCAGACACCTTAGAAGTATATGGTCATCAACTGAATGAACGATGGATTCATCCCACTGAAGCCTTTTTTCAAGAGCAAGAAGATTTTTTTCGTGTGTATTTTCTAGAATTCGGTCTGCCTGAAGAATACTTTCCTTTGCTTTCAGATTTAAGAAAAACATTGGAATATTCTTGCAACCGCTCATTGACTGGCCATCTTGTTGAGGGAATGAGACCTCCTGGGCTTAATGAATGGCAGGTCATTGAAACACCGGGGCATGCCCAAAGCCATATTGCCCTCTACCGGGAAAAGGATGGAATTTTAATTGGCGGAGATTTAATTTTAGCACATATCTCACCCAACCCATTGCTAGAGCCGCCAGCCCCTGGGGAAACAGAGAGACCGAAGCCACAGCTGCAGCATAATGACTCAATGAAGAAGCTGCTTTCGTATCCCATTCAATGTGTCTACACAGGGCATGGGGAGGAAGTTTATAAGTTAGCAGAGTTGGTTGATAAACGATTGGTGCGGCAGCACGAGCGGGCCATGACGGTTCATAGCTGGTTAAAAGAAGAAGAGATGACCGTATTTGAAATCTGTAAACGCTTGTTTCCGTCAGTTTACCAGCGCGAACTGATGCTGACCATTTCCGAAACCGTCGCACAACTTGACTATTTATCATCTATTGGGGAGATTAGTAGTAAGGGGACGAATCCTGTTCTTTTTCAGGCTAAAATTTAGTTGGAATCAACTCAGATGAGGTGTAGAAATGGTTAGGGAACAATTAAAAGGTAAAAATATCGTGATTACTGGTGCATCAGGAGGTATCGGAGCAGAAATCGCTAAACTTTGTGCTTCTAGCGGGGCCAATCTTGTGCTATTAGCACGAAGTATTAGTAAGCTCGAGCAATTGCGAATGGACCTCCAGCAAAAGCATCCCGTTAAAGTTGCTGTTTATCAGTTGGATGTGTCGGACACAGCTGAGGTAAAGAAGGTTTTTCAACGGATTTTCGATACATTCGGGGATATTGATATCCTTGTTAATAATGCCGGCTTTGGAGTCTTCCGTGAAGCCCATCTGGCGACATTGGATGAAATTAAAGGCATGTTTGATGTCAATGTGGTTGGGCTGATGGCCTGCACAAGCATGGTGCTGCCGAAAATGCGTGAAAGGCGTTTTGGCCATATTATTAATATTGCCTCTCAAGCTGGGAAAATTGCCACACCCAAATCAAGTGTCTACTCGGCCTCAAAGCATGCGGTTCTTGGTTACACCAACTCATTGCGGATGGAATTAGCAGATGTTAATGTACTTGTAACCTCTGTGAATCCTGGTCCAATCGCTACCAATTTTTTTAATATTGCCGACGAAAAAGGCACCTATGTTAAAAATGTGCAGAGATTTATGCTCAAGCCCGAGTATGTCGCCGAGAAGGTCGTTGACAGTATGCTGACGAAAACAAGGGAGATTAATTTGCCGCGTTGGATGAATATGGGGAGCGTTGTGTACGTACTATTCCCCCGACTGTTTGAACGGATTGGCAGACGGGCTTTTAATCAGAAATAAACAATGAAGTAGAAAGCCTCTCATCAGGGGCTTTTTTTGTTTTGATGGCATAATTAGCCTGTTAAAAATTCATACACTGTATCATTGATGACCTCGTATAAGTCTGCAGTTGGTTCGTCCTCTTTTAATTGGATAATTCGCTTTGTGAGCATCTCCAAATCCTTTTCACCAATAGGCATGGAGTCCGCTTCGTAATATTGTTTAAAACAATTTTTAATCATCTTCGCGACTAGTTTTTTATCCATAAACATGCACCTCACTCACATTATACTATTTTTTATCCAGTTTCCATAAATGAATAAATGCCGAAAAATTTCCATTGAATACGAACGCATATTCGCTTATGATAGTGAATATAATAAAAAGGAACGAATGTTCGATATTTAAGTTGTGAGGGATCAGTCATGGTGGATTACAGCGTACTGCCACAAAATAAAATTTTATGTGTGGACATGAAGAGTTTTTATGCCAGTTGTTCGGCTGTCATGCACGGCCTTGACCCAATGGAATGTTATTTAGCCGTTGTCGGTCAAAAAGAGCGGCAGGGAAGCATTGTCCTGGCTGCTTCACCGCGAATGAAAAAAGAATTTGGCATCAAAACGGGTTCGCGAATGTTTGAGATTCCCAATGACCCGAGGATTCAAATTGTGGAACCGAAAATGGCAACCTATTTGCGAATTGCGACAGAAATTTCGCGTGTATTTAATCGCTATGTTCCAAAAGAAGCAATTCATGTCTATAGCGTCGATGAAAGCTTTATTAAAGTGGATGGTGCGATGCAGTTGTGGGGGGATGCCCACACGATTGCCCGAAAAATAAAGAATGATATTGAACGGGAGTTTCAATTGCCATGTGCCGTTGGAATTGGCCCGAACATGCTACTGTCGAAGCTATGTCTCGACCTTGATGCCAAGAAAAAGGGAGTGGCCGAGTGGACATATGAAGATGTCCAAACCAAGCTTTGGAAGCTGTCTCCGCTTAGAGAAATGTGGGGGATCGGCAGGCGCGTGGAAAAAACATTAAATGGGATGGGCATTTTTACTGTCGGTCAACTCGCTCGCTATGATTTAGAAACGTTGGAAAAGAAATTTGGCATCATGGGAAACCAGCTTTATTATCATGCCTGGGGTGTTGATCTCTCTGAATTGGGTGCACCGCTTATTCAAGGGCAGATTAGCTTTGGAAAAAGTCAAATTCTGTTAAGGGACTATAAAGAGGAAGCGGAAATTAAGACGGTCATTTTAGAAATGTGTGAGGAGGTAGCAAGGAGGGCACGGACGCATCGAAAGGCAGGGAGAACGATTAGTCTCGGAGTCGGCTATAGCCAGGATGAATTTGGCGGCGGTTTTCATCGCTCGAGAACGATCGGACAGCCAACAAATGTGACGATGGAGCTTTATCGTGTTTGCCTTGAATTATTTCATGAGCATTATACCGGAAAGACGGTACGGCAAATTTCGATTGCCATCAGCAATATTGTTGACGACCTCGAGCTTCAGCTTGACCTTTTCGACATGGGTGCTTATAAGCGGCGTGAGCTTGGCTATGTGGTAGATACGGTGCGCAGACGCTTTGGCTCAGGTGCTTTGTTGCGCGCTGTTTCTTATACGGCAGCCGGAACGGCTAAACACCGGGCCACACTTGTCGGCGGACATAAAAGATAGGAAAGAAGGAGAGGGGTATGATTCGTGACCGCGGAAGAATCAAATGGACGTCGATGATGCTTCCAGAGCATGTGAAATTGCTCAGGGATTGGGTGAAGGAAGATCGGTATGAACAGAAACGAGAGATGGATGAACAGCAGCTGGAACTCATGAACGAGATTTTATCCGAAGCGATTGAGTATAATCAGTACGTAACAATTACCCATTACCGAAATCGGAACTATGAAATCGTGATTGGCAAAATCCATTACTGGGATGAACTAACCCAAAGGCTTCATGTATTGGACCGCTTTGAAGAGGTGCACCGGATTCCGATGGATGCCATTGCTGACATTCGGATGACGGAGACTTAACTATGAGCAAAGTTGAGTCAACCTCACGTAACATGTGGTACAATCACCATATGCTAAACAGAGGGGGTAATCAACGTGGAAATCAATATAACGGCAGCGGCAGCTGAAAAAATAAATCAAAGAGTTCATGGTCGAGAAGGCTACTTAAAGCTAAAATATGATACCGACGGCTGTGGTTGTGCGGTTAATGGGGTAGTGGCATTGTGGTTTGTCCCGAATCTAGATTCAGATGATATTGCGATTGAAACAAATGATCGAACGGTGTATGTGGAAAAATCAAAAATAGTTTTTTTGGATGAGCAAATGAAAATTGATTTTTCTAATGCGGCCAATTGCTTTCAACTAAAGAGTCCACAGCAGATCCTTAATGGTCATATGAGCTTACTAATCAAAGAAAAAACAGACTGATCCATTTTGGACAGTCTGTTTTTAGCTTGGTAAGGCATGATCAACATACTTTTGTAAAAATTCATCAATTACTCGTTCATAATCAGCCCGGTTTTCGTTAAAGGACTGAGCGTGACGGCCATTAGCTGCTAAATAGAGCATTTTAGGCCCTTTTTTATGTTCGAACAAATCCTTTGACATGGTCGGGAGAATAAAATCATCCTTTTGGCTGTGAATAAACAAAATCGGATGTTTGATATTTTCGATGACCGAAATAGGTGATACATTTCGAATCGAATATTTATCCCGCAGACGTAAAAGTGCATCACCAAGCGGCAATAAAAGGCTAGGGATGAGCTTAAAATCTTTTTTAATGAGATAGGCAAGCTGCTCCTTAAAATCCGAAAATGGACAATCAGCAATATAAAAATCAGCACCGTCCTCAAGAAGCCCAGCATAGAGAAGCATGGTAGCGGCCCCCATCGATTCGCCATGAATTCCCAGTTCCAGCTGAGGGCCTTTTTCCTTTTTGAGCCAATCGACGACAGTTTTTAAATCAAATTTTTCATAATGACCAAAGCTAGTGGTTTTGCCCCCGGATTCCCCGTGGCGGCGATGGTCATAAATTAATGTATTAAACCCCCGCGCTAAAAACAGATTAGCGTATTTAATCGAATTAACTTTTGTTTCGGTTACACCATGAGAGATAATGATATAACGATTGGTCTGATGTGGTTCAACGAGCAGAGCTTTAATCATATAACCAAAAGGGGAAGGGATATCTATTTCCCGCTTCGGCAAGGATTCAAATTCCTCAGGATTATATCTGCCAGCCTCTTTTTCACGTCTTAAAATTAAATCCTCATCCTTCTTTTTCATATACATAAGGCGGTTTGTAAAATACAAACCGAGAGATAACCAGAATAACAACAAGGCAATCAAGGTTCGGAATGTCTTCTTCACCAATGGCACCTCCTGTGTTTTTTAATATAAGGTATGAAAAAAATAATCTCCAAGCGCCCATAAATTAACAGTTTTAATTTTAGCATAAAAAAAGCCGCTGGCACTAACGAGCGGCTTCCTGAGTTGACCAAAATAATTTATTGCTCAGCGTGTTGTCTTTTGGTAGGGTGGATTGCTTTTTCGACTTCTTCAGCAGCCATCACTCGCTGTCCTCCACCAGCAGTCTCCGCATAGTTTTTTCCTTTTTGACTGGAACCTTTATCGCGTTTTTGGCTCAAAATAATCAGTCTCCCTTCAAGCTAGTCTCAATTAATAAGATGCATTAGTAGTAGAATGATTATTCACTGAAAGTTAATTTAGACAGTTTGCGCATGCAGGCGATAGTATCCGCTTTCAATTTGCCGGGAGAGATGAGGGCGAATGACTTCAATCGCATCAATCAATTTATTCAAATCAACCCCTGTATCAATTCCCATCCGTTCAAGCATATAAACCACGTCCTCTGTTGCTACATTTCCAGAGGCACCAGGTGCAAATGGACAACCGCCAAGCCCGCCGGCAGAGGTATCGAATCGGTCAATTCCTGCCTGGAGAGAGGCATAAATGTTCGCAAGGGCAAGCTTTCGTGTATCATGATAATGGGCAGTTAAAAGTGTATGAGGAAAAAGACTTTTCAATTGGGAAAACAAAGCAAAGCACTCATCAGGAGTTGCCATCCCGATGGTATCGGCGACGCTTAATTCATCGACACCTGCATCAACAAATTCTTGGCAAAGCTTTATCGTATCACTTTCATTGATTTTTCCCTCATAAGGACAATAAAAGGAGGTAGAAATGCAGGCCCGGACAAAATAATTCTTCTCCTTTAATTCAGAAATGATCGGTACAAGTTCTGTCATACTGTCCTTTGTTGTTTTATTAATATTTTTAAGATTAAAGCTATTGCTGACGCCCACAAATACAGCAACAGCTTGACAATTGGTAGAGTATACCCTGTCAATCCCTCTACGGTTCGGTGCTAGAACAATATCTCTGGAATCAGCATCAAGGCAGTCCGCTGCTATTTCAGCGGCATCGCTCATTTGAGGCACCCATTTCGGTGATACAAACGACGTGAGTTCCAATTCCTGAAGACCAGCAGTTCTTAATCCATTGATAAATTGTTTTTTTATATCAGTGGGTACAAATAACTTTTCATTTTGCAGCCCGTCACGAGGACCTACCTCGATGATCGTGACCTTTTTAGGTAAATTTAGCATTCATTTTCCACCTCCGATAATCATACTTTCATTGTAGTGGTGTTAATTTCAAAAAAGCAAGAATAATAGAAATTTGGACAAAATAAAAGGATTTTTTCGTATTTTACTAGAAATAATAATGGAAAAAAGGATGGATGAAGGAGGGAAAACTGGATGAAGAAAATTTGTACATCCTTCCAGGAGGCAGTTGCCGATATTCATGATGGGGCTACCCTGATGGTTGGTGGATTTGGGTTGTGCGGAATACCGGAAAATCTGATTCTGGCCTTAGCAGAAAAAGGCGTGAAGGATTTAACGGTCATTTCAAATAACTGTGGGATTGATGAGTGGGGGTTAGGGTTGCTCCTAAATAATAAACAAATCAAAAAGATGATTGGATCCTATGTAGGTGAAAATAAAGAGTTTGAGAGACAGGTTTTAACTGGTGAACTAGAGGTAGAATTAACGCCTCAAGGCACACTCGCTGAAAAAATCAGGGCAGGCGGGGCTGGGATTCCAGCATTTTATACACCTGCTGGAGTAGGAACTCCGGTTGCAGAGGGGAAGGAAACGAAGATTTTTAACGGAAGAGAATACCTGCTAGAAGAGGCACTAACGGCCGATTTTAGTCTTGTGAGGGCGTGGAAGGGTGACAAAATGGGAAACCTTGTTTACCACAAAACGGCACGGAATTTTAACCCGATGATTGCGGCGGCTGGGAAAGTAACGATTGCAGAAGTGGAAGCGCTTTATAAAATTGGTGAATTAGATGCTAATTTTATTCATACTCCAAGCATCTATGTGCAAACAATCATTGAAGGAACACAGGAAAAACGAATCGAGAGATTGACAGTGAGCAAATAGTGTTGGGGAAGGGAGAGAGTACAATGGCGGATGAAAAAGTCTCTGTCAGAGAGAGAATTGCAATCAGGGCAGAGAAGGAAATTGAAAATGGCTTTTATGTAAACCTAGGCATTGGTATGCCAACCCTGGTTGCCAATTATATGTCAGCTAATAAACAAGTGGTCTTGCAGTCTGAAAATGGTCTTCTTGGCATCGGGCCATATCCAGGTGCGGACGAGGTGGATCCTGATTTAATCAATGCTGGTAAAGAGACAGTTACGGCGATAAGTGGTGCCGCCTATTTCGATAGTGCCGAATCGTTTGCGATGATACGTGGAGGCCATGTCAATTTGGCGATCCTTGGTGGAATGGAAGTATCCGAAACGGGTGATTTAGCGAATTGGATGATCCCAGGAAAGATGATTAAAGGCATGGGCGGGGCGATGGATCTTGTCCATGGAGCTCAAAAAATAATTGTAATCATGGAGCATGTTAATAAAAAAGGTGAATCAAAAATATTGAAAGAGTGCACGCTGCCTCTTACAGGTAAAGGGGTAGTCAATCGGATTATCACCGAGCGCGCAGTCATGGATGTGACGGACGCGGGTCTTAAGTTGGTGGAAGTAGCAAAAGGATTTACAATTGAGGAAGTCGTCAATTCTACAGAAGCCGCATTATCAGTGGACGAAAATGTGAAAATTGAAGCTTATTGAGATAGCCACTCTGTTGATTGGAGCGAAGCCGCCTGGAGTGGAAATCAACAGACTAATTAAAAGAGCCAATAATATAGAATAGCAGGCTGCAAGAAAATAAAGCCTGCTTTTTTCTGTGGGCATTTTTGATGACATGATATAATATAAATGAATTTTGACAACGGAGGCGTTTTGATGAAAAAGCAAAACAGACAAAAAAATCAATCGAAACCCAAAAAGGATGATTCAGCGGTCACGCTTGGCGATATGATCAATCCAAATTTATTTAAACAATTAAAAGATCAACAGGAACAGCTGAAAGCAGCAGAAGAAAAAAGAAAAGAAGAAGAAGAGCAAAGAAAACGGGAAGAAAGAAGATTAAAAGAAAAAAACAAATCATTTGAAGAACTATTAAATGAAAGCGGCATGAATTGGAAAGAGTTTAAATAAAAGGCTGTGTTAAAGGTTAATTTTGATTTTGGCACTCTGTTGATTGAAGTGCCTGGAACGGAAATCAACAGACTAGTTTTAACACAGCCAAATAAGAACTGATAAAAAGGAGAGCGGTTGTACGCTCTCCTTTAACGATGTTCTTTATAGATACTTACTTTCGTTAATTCTTTAATGAGAGAAATTTCTTCAGCAGAAAGTGGCTGACTTCTAACTGCTTTCGCATTACATCTAATTTGCTCTGGACTGCTTGCCCCGGCAATAACAGAAGCAATAACAGGATTTGCGAGATTATACTGAAGGGCGATCTCTGTAAAGGAGCGTGAGTCCGCTAGTCTTTCCTTTAGCATTGGCAAAACTTCATTCAGCTCGGTTAAGCTATAGTCTTGATACCCCTTATCGGCTGCTTTCTCCAGCATTTTATTACTTAAAAGGCCTTTGGCAAGCGGGCCGCGGGTTACAACGCTTACACCAAACTCTTGCAGTAATGGAAGTGCTTCTTCTTCAGGACGGCGGTCTAGGATACTATATTGCATCATCACGGAAACGAGACTCGACTTTTTCACATATTCCCTAATGACATTGGGGCGGATCGATGAAATCCCGTAATAACGGATAAAGCCTTCTGCTTTTAATTCTTCGAATGCTTCAATCGTTTCCTCAATAGGATCATCAATTGTACCACCATGCAGCTGATAGAGATCGATATAGTCCGTGCCTAGTCGTTTAAGACTTTGTTTGACTTCTTCCTTTATATATGACTTCGATGGATCCCATGACCATCCTTTCTTATCCTGACTCCAGCGGTTTCCAACCTTGGTGGCAATAATCACATTTTCACGTACATCCTTTAATGCTGCTCCGACAATTCTTTCGTTTTCCCCAAAATCATATAAATCAGCCGTATCAAAATAATTAACACCTTCCTCAAGTGCGGTCTCAATAATATTTCGTGCCGTTTTCTCTTCGGTACCAATTGACATACAGCCAAGCCCTAATTCTGTTACATACAAATCTGAATTTCCAAGTTTTCTCTTTTTCAAAAAATCACCTGTCCTTTTTTTACAATTTTAATAAAGAAAAGGACAGACTACAATCGAAAGGCATTATTTTTGATTGACCTTTTCA
Organism: Neobacillus sp. MER 74; assembly: GCF_023714155.1. Taxonomy (NCBI): domain Bacteria; kingdom Bacillati; phylum Bacillota; class Bacilli; order Caryophanales; family Bacillaceae; genus Neobacillus; species Neobacillus sp. MER 74. The sequence goes on along the minus strand of NZ_JAMAUV010000002.1, from coordinate 206,160 downwards.
ACCCATTCGGAAACGGAGAGATGATCTTTGTTATATTCTTTTAGTTTCTGAACTATTTCCCACCCTTTTCCAACAAGAATGATTCCCTTTTCGTGAACGTACACCTTCATCTCATACCCTCCAATTAAAGTATGGTAAAATGTATGAGCAGATAATAGGAATAGAACAGGAGTGACCCATATGAACAATCTTGAAGAAAAAACGCTCCAGAGCGAAGAGATTTACTCTGGAAAAATAATCAGTGTTCACTTACAGGATGTCGAACTTCCGAACGGGAAACAATCCAAGCGGGAGATTGTTAAACATCCCGGTGCTGTCGCTATTTTAGCGCTGACTGATGACAAAAAAGTCCTTATGGTGGAACAATACAGAAAAGCACTGGAACGGACCATTGTCGAAATTCCTGCTGGAAAGCTGGAAAAGGGCGAAGAACCAGCCCTTTGTGCGCGCCGTGAACTGGAAGAAGAGACAGGTTATGAGTGTAAGAGTTTAGAGTGGCTCACCTCTTTTTACACCTCCCCAGGATTCGCCGATGAAATCGTACATGTCTATGTAGCAACAGGTCTGACTAAGAAAGAAAATGCAGCCGCACTCGACGAAGACGAGTTTGTGAATCTTGAGGAATTAACCCTTGAAGAAGCCGTTCAATATGTGAATGAGAAAAAGATCTATGATGCCAAAACGATTTTCGCTGTACAGTATTTACAGTTACAAGAGGCTTTGAAGAGTAAATGAATCGCTACTATGTAGATTTACATATTCATATTGGCCGGACCTGGACCGGAAAGCCGGTAAAAATTACTGGGGCCAAGTCATTAACGTTTACGAATATCATTGAACACGCACGACATGAGAAAGGGCTTAATATGGTGGGAATCATCGATAGTCATTCACCTGAAGTCATTCTCGAAATGGAGAGTCTTATTGAAAGTGGAGATGTAGTCGAGCATCCAGACGGGGGCTTAGTATTTGGTGATCTAACGGTAATCCCTGGTTCGGAATTAGAAATTTACGATGAGCAATGCAATGGTCCAATCCATCTATTGTGCTACTTTCCTAATCTTTCCGTCATGAGGGAATTCTCCACATGGCTTTCAGGTCACTTGAAAAATATTCAACTAAGCTCTCAAAGGATCTATGCCTCTGGCCTCACTTTGCAAAAGAAGGTGAAAGAGTTAGGTGGAATCTTTATTCCTGCTCATGTATTTACGCCTTTTAAGAGCTTATATGGGAAAGGTGTCAATCAATCATTAACTGAGGTATTGGACCCGGATTTGATTGATGCCATTGAACTTGGATTAAGTTCCGACACGAATATGGCAGATCAAATCAAAGAGTTGCATGATTATACTTTTGTAACGAATTCTGATGCCCATTCCCTTGCAAAAATAGCTCGAGAATATCAAGTTATCGAGATGAAGGAACCGACATTTTTAGAATTGCAGAAAGCATTAATGAAGGAAGATGGACGGAAAATTATCGCAAACTATGGTCTTGATCCATTGCTTGGTAAATATCATAAGACAGTTTGTGCAGAGTGCCTCAATCCTGCAGCAGATGACGATCAAATATGCAGCCAATGTGGAAATACCAAAATTATTAAAGGTGTAGCTGACAGAATCCTTGAACTGAAAACAGCTGAACAAGGGCCAGAAGATCGTCCGCCCTATATTCATCAGGTCCCGCTTGAATTCATCCCTGGCTTAGGACCTCGCTTATTGGAGAAGCTGGTCGATCATTTTGGGAGTGAAATGGCGATTTTACATGATGTTCCATATGATGGTTTGAAAGAGGTCGTCCCTGAAAGAATTGCTGAACTGATCCTGAAGGCTAGAGAGGGGAAAGTAAATCTAGCAGCTGGCGGCGGCGGGAAATACGGAAAAATTTCAGATTAAGTAAAGCAACCCCGGTAGCAAAAGCCATCGGGGTTAATTTCTGAAATCTATTAATTTTTGAGCATAGAAATACTAGACTGGCATACAATGTATTAACTGAATCGAGAATAGTGGGAGGAAACGCAAATGAAGAAACGATTGTACCAGTCCGATGCCGCTAGTTATTTCCGTGAGCATTCCTCAATATTTTTGTTTATTGTCGTTTTATTTTTGATGGGAGTCATCTTTGGGGCCATTGTCGTAAATAGTATGAGCATTACCCAGAAGGAAGATTTATTCTACTATTTATCCCAATTTTTTGGCCAAGTCTCAAGTGGAAAAGATGCCGAAGACAGTGATTTATTCTTACAGAGTTTATTCCATAATAGTAAATTTATTGGGCTCATGTGGATTCTAGGTATTTCAATCATTGGCCTGCCGGTTATTCTCATTCTATTATTTATTAAAGGTATGGTAGTGGGATTTACTGTTGGTTTCCTAGTCAGTCAAATGGGCTGGCAGGGATTTATGCTAGCTTTTGTTTCCATATTGCCGCAGAACTTGATTATTATTCCCGTCTTTATCCTTATGGCCGCATTATCAGTAATTTTCTCACTCCGAATGATAAAAAAACAATTTATGAAAAAATATGCCCAGCCAATCCTTCCTTTTTTTAAGAGATATATTTTTGCCTTGATTATAGCCGTGATATTTATATCTGCTGCATCCGGAATTGAGGCTTATCTTTCGCCATGGTTAATGAAAACCATTGTAACTACTACTAGTTTAAAGTAATTACTTTGTAATAATTATTACTAATAATTGTTTATTGTTATTTATAATAATTTTATTTTGATTCTCAATTGCCATCTGTTATAATGAGAATTAACAGTGGCGAGGGAGGGACTTCAGGATGGAAACTAGAATTGAGAGAATAAAAAAACAGTTGCATTCCGCAAGTTATAAACTAACACCTCAGCGTGAGGCAACCGTTCGTGTTTTATTAGAAAATGAAGAGGATCATTTAAGTGCGGAAGATGTATACCTCCTCGTAAAAGAAAAGTCGCCTGAAATTGGTTTAGCAACTGTTTATCGAACGTTGGAATTATTAACGGAATTAAAAATTGTTGATAAAATAAATTTTGGGGATGGGGTTTCTCGTTATGACCTCAGGCAGGAAGGTGCAGCCCATTTTCATCACCATCTAGTTTGTATTGAGTGCGGTGCGGTTGATGAAATTCAAGAGGATTTACTTGAAGATGTCGAAGCAGTCGTGGAACGAAAATGGAATTTTAAAATAAAAGACCATCGTCTAACTTTTCATGGAATTTGTTACCGATGCCAGGATAAAGTGAAAGATGAAGAAAAAACGGATTAACCAATGAAGCTCTTTGAAAAGGGCTTTTTTCTTTTCTCCTTTAATACCAATGACTAGGTATAAAAATTGTCCGTTTTGGCATACATTTTACTAGACAACCTTAAAATTGGGGGAAGTAGAATGGGCCAATTTATTAAAGCTGTACTGAAAACCTTAAAAGTTTTTATTATATTCACAGGATGCACGATTCTTTTCTATTATGGTATCATGTTGGTAAATGAAGAATATCAAAATTATCATCGCTATGATGAACCGGAAGGAGCCTCTCTCAAGGTTTCGAACGCAGTAAATGAGGATAATTCTTCTTTGTTCGATCGGCTGATGTTGTTTTATTTAAATGGGGAGTAAATGCGATGGACGAGCAATTAAAGGATTTTATGCATTACTTAATCGTTGAAAAAGGTTTATCCAATAATACAATTATGGCATATGAGCGAGATTTAAAAAGTTATCTTCATTATTTAAAAAATGTGGAATTGGTAATGACTTTAAATGATGTACAACGAGTCCATATCATTCACTTTTTAAGATTTTTAAAGGAACAAGGAAAATCACAGAAAACCCTGGCAAGACACATCGCTTCCGTAAGAGCATTTCATCAATTTTTGTTAAGGGCAAAGGAAACAGACCAAGACCCTTCCGTTCAAATTGAAACACCAAAGCTTGAAAGGTCTCTTCCAACTATATTGAGTTTGAAGGAAGTAGAAGCCCTGCTAGAAACACCACAATCACATGATCATTTTGGAATAAGGGACAAGGCGATGCTTGAACTGTTATATGCAACAGGGATCCGGGTTAGTGAACTAATAGGTCTTGAGATTGATAATGTTCAGTTAATGATGGGATTTGTTCGCTGTAATGGGAATAAAGAAAGAATCATTCCGATTGGACGAACAGCTTCTGAGGCAATAAAACATTATCTAGAAGAAGGAAGACCGCGTTTTGTATCCACAAAGTATCAGGATCATGCTTTGTTTTTAAACCATCAGGGGAAAAGGTTGACACGCCAAGGGTTTTGGAAAATTTTGAAAAAGCTTACAAAAGAAGCAGGTATCAATAAGGAACTTACCCCACATACCCTTCGTCATTCATTTGCCACACATTTGTTAGAAAATGGGGCTGATTTGCGAGCTGTTCAGGAAATGTTAGGTCATGCAGATATCTCAACCACTCAAATATATACACAGGTTACGAAAACAAAGATAAAAGACGTATATAGTAAATTTCATCCACGAGCTTAATAGAGTAGGAGAATCTAAAAAAACGTAAAATTGTCAAAAAGCTGCCTAATTTTTGGTGGCTTTTTTCTTGTAATTTCTGAAACATTTAGTACAATATAGATGTCAGACTTCTGACAAATAGATTTATATTAGTTTTTCATAAACCTATATAATGAGGGCAACCTATTTGTAGGATTTTAATATTTGCAAACGTTTTCGACGGATGAAGGAGGAAGAATTAATGGCTGCAAATACATATAAACGTATTTTTATTATCGTGATGGACTCGGTGGGGATTGGAGAAGCGCCAGATGCAGAAAAGTTTGGTGACAAAGGCGCTGATACTTTTGGTCATATTGCCGAAAGAATGAACGGTCTTAATATGCCAAATATGGGCAAGTTAGGATTAAGCAATATTCGAGAAATAAAAGGTATTGAAAAAGCAGATAAACCCTTGGCGTTTTATACAAAAATGATGGAAGCATCCAATGGTAAAGATACCATGACAGGACACTGGGAAATTATGGGTTTAAATATTCAAACACCTTTCCAAGTGTTCCCAGAGGGTTTTCCAGATGAGCTTCTCTCGGAATTAGAAAAGCGTACCGGAAGGAAAATTATTGGGAATAAGCCGGCAAGCGGAACAGAAATACTCGATGAGTTGGGCGAAGAACATATGAAGACAGGGGCATTAATTGTCTATACATCCGCTGATTCAGTTCTTCAGATTGCTGCACATGAAGAAATTATTCCAATTGAAGAGCAATACAAAATTTGTAAAATTGCTCGTGAATTAACGCTTGATGAAAGGTATATGGTTGGACGCGTTATCGCACGCCCTTTCTTAGGTGAGCCAGGAAACTTTAAACGTACCTCGAACCGGCACGATTACGCGCTAAAACCATTTGATCGGACGGTGATGAGTGAATTAAAAGATAGCGGCTTCGATGTTATTGCCATTGGAAAAATATCCGATATCTATGATGGCGAAGGCGTGACTCAATCCCTAAGAACGGTTTCTAATATGGATGGTATGGATAAGCTTGTTGAAACCTTGGAAATGGATTTTACTGGAATCAGTTTTTTAAATCTAGTTGATTTTGATGCTTTATATGGCCATCGCCGGGACCCTGAGGGCTATGGAAAAGCTTTGGAAGAATATGATGCACGTCTCCCGGAAGTGTTTGCCAAGTTGAAAGAAGACGATTTATTAATGATTACAGCCGATCACGGTAATGACCCAGTAGCACCAGGTACAGACCATACACGTGAATATGTACCTTTATTAGTTTACTCCAAGGGTATGACGGAAGGTAAGGAACTTCCATTAAGAGAGACGTTTGCTGACCTCGGTGCAACTGTTGCAGACAACTTTAAAGTCAAATTACCTAACTACGGAAAAAGCTTTTTAAATGAATTGAAATAAAAAGGGGAATTAAGTATGAACACTGAAAAAATTCAAAATGCTTCAAGCTTTTTAAAACAGAAATATGCAAATACACCTAAGGTAGGATTAATTCTAGGTTCAGGACTTGGTGTTTTAGCGGACGAAATTGAGAACCCAGTAAAAATTCCTTACAATGAAATCCCTGACTTCCCTATTTCAACTGTGGAGGGCCATGCTGGTCAACTAGTGTTTGGACTATTAAGCGGTGTTGAAGTTTGTGCCATGCAAGGTCGTTTCCATTTCTATGAAGGATATAGTATGGAAAAAGTAACCTTCCCTGTTCGCGTTATGAAAGAGTTAGGCGTGGACATGTTAATCGTGACCAATGCTGCAGGCGGAGTTAATGAAAGCTTTTCTGCAGGTGATTTAATGATTATTTCAGATCATATTAATAATATGGGCACAAATCCGTTAATTGGACCAAATGATTCGAAACTTGGGGTACGATTCCCTGATATGTCAGAGGCATATACGAAAGAATTACGAGTTGCTGCAAGAGAGATTGCTAGCCGTCTAAACATTAATGTTAAAGAAGGAGTTTACTTTGGTAATCCTGGACCTGTGTATGAAACTCCTGCTGAAATTAGAATGGTACGGACCATGGGCGGAGATGCAGTCGGAATGTCTACTGTCCCAGAGGTAATTGTAGCGCGTCACAGTGGCATGAAGGTACTTGGTATTTCATGTATTTCAAACATGGCAGCAGGTATTCTTGACCAGCCGCTTACCCATGATGAAGTGATTGAAACAACAGAAAGAGTAAAAGCTGACTTCCTTCAGTATATAAAAGAGATTGTGAAAACAATTGCTAGGTAAATATTTTTCGAAAAAGTGGTGATTTAGATGAGAATGGTTGACTTAATAGAGAAAAAAAGAGATGGACAAGAATTATCATCAGATGAAATTAAATTTATAATTAATGGATATACCGACGGATCAATACCAGATTACCAAGTCAGCGCCTTAACTATGGCTATCTTTTTTAAAGGGATGACTGAACAGGAAAGAGCCGATTTGACTATGGCGATGGTTGAATCAGGTGACCAAATTGATTTATCACAAATTGCTGGAATTAAAGTTGACAAACACTCTACCGGCGGTGTGGGTGATACAACAACGCTAGTTCTTGGTCCGCTTGTTGCTGCACTTGATGTACCTGTTGCAAAGATGTCAGGGCGCGGCTTAGGACATACTGGGGGAACAATCGATAAATTAGAAGCGGTAGAAGGCTTCCATGTTGAAATTAAAAATGAAGAATTTATCGAGCTTGTTAATAAAAACAAGATTGCTGTAATTGGACAAAGTGGAAATTTAACGCCTGCAGACAAGAAACTTTATGCATTGAGAGATGTGACAGCCACTGTCGATAGTATTCCACTAATCGCAAGTTCAATCATGAGTAAAAAGATTGCTGCTGGTGCTGATGCTATCGTTCTTGATGTTAAAACCGGTGCAGGTGCATTTATGAAAACACTTGATGATTCTCGCGAACTTGCAAAAGCAATGGTGCGAATTGGAAATAATGTCGGCAGAAGAACAATGGCTGTTATTTCTGACATGAGCCAACCGCTGGGTTTTGCGATTGGGAATGCCCTTGAAGTAAAGGAAGCGATTGATACATTAAAAGGTGAAGGCCCTGAGGATTTAACAGAATTATGTTTAACTCTTGGCAGCCATATGGTTTACTTAGCAGAAAAGGCGGATTCATTAGCAGATGCCCGGACCAAGCTTGAAGGTGTAATCAAAGACGGTTCAGCGCTTGAAAAATTAAAAGTATTTTTAAGTTCACAAGGCGGGGATGCGTCCGTTGTGGATGACCCTTCAAAAATGCCGCAAGCAAAGTATATGATTGAATTGGAAGCCAAAGAGGATGGCTATGTATCTGAAATCGTGGCAGATGAAGTCGGAACAGCTGCGATGATTCTTGGCGCAGGAAGAGCAACTAAGGAATCTGTCATTGATTTAGCTGTGGGCCTCGTCCTAAGAAAGAAAATCGGTGACCAAGTGAAGAAAGGTGAATCCTTAGTAACCATTTACAGCAATTTCGAAAATGTTGAGGAAGTAAAAAACAAACTTTACAACAACATAAAAATTTCCGCGACAAAAATAGACTCACCAATCCTCATACATGGGGAAATAACCGAATAAATCAACTCTAAAGGGTGTCAGGCACCATGTGAAAAATTCACATGGTGCCTGACACCCTATTTTTATTTTGTTTACAAGGAAATAACTGTATAAAGTTATTAATTTTGGAAAAAATGGATGCTATAAAGAATGGAGGGTTATGCGAATGAAACGATTTGTCTCTTTGATAGTGACAATTTTTTTACTTACAAGTTTATGGAGTACATCAGCATTTGCTGCTGAGGAAAAAAAGAATGCTGATATCGTCAACAATGTAAAATCCGCTATTTTAATTGAACGTGATACAGGAAAAGTGCTTTATGAGAAAAACGGGAATGAAGAGTTACCGCCGGCGAGTATGACCAAAATTATGACTATGCTGTTAATCATGGAAGCTGTTGATAAAGGGAAACTATCTTGGAATGAAAAAATCCGTGCTAGTGAGTATGCAGCATCGATGGGTGGTTCACAAATTTTTCTTGAACCTGGCGAAGAAATGACCACCAAGGAAATGCTAAGAGGTATTGCAATTGGTTCTGGAAATGATGCATCTGTGGCAATGGCTGAAAGAATTGCTGGGTCAGAAGAAGCATTTGTTGACATGATGAATAACAAAGTGAAAGAACTTGGTTTAAAGCATACTTTCTTTAAAAATACAACGGGACTTCCAGTTAGTGGTCATTTCAGCACGGCGAATGATATGGCTATAATGGCGAAAGAACTATTAAAATATGAAGACATTACGAAATTTACTGGTATGTATGAAGCATATCTTCGTGAAAATACAGACAAAAAATTCTGGCTTGTTAATACGAATAAATTGGTACGATTTTACCCAGGTGTAGACGGACTTAAAACAGGCTTTACTGCGGAAGCAAAATACTGCTTAACAGCCACAGCTCAAAAGAATGGGATGCGTGTCATTGCGGTTGTGTTCGGAGCACCTACATCAAAGGAAAGAAATGCCCAAGTAACAAAAATGCTTAATTATGCTTTTAACCAATATCAAACACATCCAATGTACAAACGTAACCAGATAATAGCCAAAGCTAGATTGAGTAAAGGACAGGAGAAGTCGATCGAGGCTGTAACAAGCGAGCCGATTTCACTGCTTACAAAAAAAGGTGAAAAAACCGAGGATGTCAAACAAAAAATAACAATAAATAAAAATCTCCAAGCTCCCATCAATAAAGGCGATAAGATTGGAACCATTCAATTAATAAAAGACGGAAAAGTCTTTGTAGAAAGTCCTTTATTAGCAAAGGGAACCGTAAAAGAAGCTGGTTGGTGGACGCTATATAAACGATCATTTGGAATGTTCACAAAGGCTGGTAAATAAGAAAAGCGAAAGAACCTCGGCTGTGTCGAATCTTCCAAATAAATCACTTCTTTTAGCGAAATGCGACTAGTTTTGTATTTACAGAAGGATATTAACAGCCCGAAAGAGAATTGTCTCACTATACCAGATTAAGGAGGACGGGATAGTGAGTCTTAATATTGATATGGAAACAAAACATGACGTTCTATGCATTCGTTTAAGCGGTGAATTGGACCATCACACCGCGGATGAACTTCGCGAAAAAGCGATAACTGTGATTGAAAAAAATGAAATTCGTCATATTGTCTTAAATCTGGAACATCTCGCTTTTATGGACAGCTCTGGATTAGGCGTAATCTTAGGCAGATACAAACAAATTAAACAGGTCCACGGTGAAATGGTGGTATGTGCGATTTCCCCAGCGATACAAAGGCTATTCGATATGTCAGGTTTATTTAAAATCATCAAAATGGAACCGACAGAAGAATTTGCATTGCAAAGATTGGGGGTGGCCTGAATGAAGAACGAAATGAATCTTCAATTCAGTGCACTAAGTCAAAATGAGTCATTTGCTCGAGTAACCGTGGCGGCATTTATCGCCCAGTTAGACCCTAATATGGATGAATTGACTGAAATTAAAACAGTTGTATCCGAAGCAGTGACCAATGCGATTATTCACGGATATGAGAATGATCCTAATGGAATTGTCTATATTCAAGTAATCATCGAAGATAGTTTAATTGATCTAACAATTAAAGATGCAGGATTGGGAATTGTAGATGTGGAAGAAGCTCGTCAGCCATTATTTACAACAAAGCCGGATTTAGAGCGATCCGGAATGGGTTTTACTATCATGGAAAATTTCATGGATGAGGTAGAGGTTCATTCACAGCCAGGTCGAGGAACCGAAGTTAGATTACGAAAGCATTTACAAAACCGCAAAATGCTTTGCAATTAAGGAGACTTGCCAATGGATGTGGAGGTTAAGAATGATAAAGGTCAAACATATTTAAAGGATCATGAAGTAAAAGAACTCATTAAAAAGAGCCAAGATGGAGATCAAGAATCAAGGGATCTAATTGTTGAAAAAAATATGCGTCTTGTTTGGTCTGTTGTCCAAAGGTTCCTAAACCGGGGGTATGACCCCGATGACCTGTTTCAGATTGGGTGTATTGGATTATTAAAATCAGTGGATAAATTTGACCTTTCCTATGATGTAAAGTTTTCGACTTATGCAGTCCCGATGATTATTGGTGAGATCCAGCGATTTATCCGTGATGATGGAACGGTTAAGGTTAGCCGATCTTTGAAGGAAATGGGAAACAAAATCCGAAAAGCAAAAGACGAATTATCAAAAGTGCTTGGCAGAATACCAACGGTTAACGAGATCTCAGCCCATCTTGACCTCTCACCAGAAGATGTCATTCTCGCTCAAGAAGCCAGCAGAACACCTTCTTCCATTCATGAAACAGTGTATGAAAATGATGGAGATCCAATTACTCTACTGGACCAGATTGATGATGGAAATGATGGAAAATGGTTTGATAAAATTGCATTAAAGGAAGCTATCCGAGAATTAGATGAGCGCGAAAGACTCATTGTCTATTTAAGGTATTACAAGGACCAAACACAATCTGAGGTTGCTCTTAGGCTTGGAATATCCCAAGTGCAAGTATCACGACTTGAAAAAAAAATATTGCAGCAAATGAAAGGCCGTATGGATCTCTGATTCATACGGTTTTTTTGTGTAAATAAGCTGCTGGTATTTTTTGGATTTAATGAAAAAAGTGCTTATTACTCATACTATTTATACAGGAAATCATTGTTTGGGAAGTGATAGTTTTGGAAGAAACAATATATATCCGTATGCGGAATCGAGTTCAGGCTCCGCCCCAAGAAAAAGTATTGTTAAATGATATTGCGCAAGTTATTGCACCTGACGAAGTTCTTTCACAACTACAAACTTTGACCATTCATCAATTAACAGTTACAGATCAGAATATCGTCATTATTGATGTCATGAAAGTTATCCACTTAATTAAAAATGAATTTGAAAGAATGGAAGTCCAAACAATTGGACCCGCCCAAACCATCATTGAAGTCATGAATAAAAAAAAGGGAGTCCGCCTGCCTTTTTTCCTTTTAATTTGGTTTCTCTTATTTTTCGGCTCAGCCTTGGCAATAATGAATTTTCATGATGATGTAAGTATGAAAAGTGTCCACGAAAAAATATATACGATCATTACAGGAAAAAAAGATGCAAAACCATTACTGTTTCAAATTCCCTATTCAATTGGATTAGGCATGGGAATGATTCTTTTTTTTAATCATGTCTTTAAGAAACGTATAAATGAAGAGCCCAGTCCCCTCGAGGTAGAAATGTTTAATTATCAAATGGATTTAGATAATTACGTAATTATCCACGAAAATAAAGAAAGTATAAAAAAAATCAGTGACGATTAAGATAATAGCCATCCTCTTTTTAGGTGTAGCGAGTGGACTGGCAGTAGGTTCTGGTTTTGTCGCATTTCTAACGGTATTAGGAATTATCCCGAGACTTACACAACTAAGTAAGACAATGAAAATGATTCAGCACTATGAATGGGCAGTTGTGTTAGGAGCACTCGCTGGGGTAGGTGCAAGTCTGAGGGATCCTATTTTACATATTCCTTCTTTTTCATTAATTTTTCTCGGAATTACAGGTGGAATTTTTTATGGGATGTTAGCTGCAGCCCTCACTGAGGTATTAAACGTTCTGCCAATTCTTGCTAAAAGAATCCGATTAGATGGTGAGATTGTTATATTAATCATGGCAATCGTATTAGGAAAAATTGCGGGGTCAATTTTTCAATGGGTTTATTTTGTACATCATTAACCCTTTTGGGAAGAATTTTCAACTTGGGCCAAGAAAGGACAGCACACTATGAGCATTCGGAGGCGTGTTATTTTAATTACTGACGGTGATGAATATGCTAAGAAAGCAGTCGAGCATGTTGCCAAAGAAATAGGTGGCCGATGTATTTCTAGTTCCCAAGGGAATCCTTCAACTTTAACCGGCGAGAAAATAGTCCAGTTGATAAAAAAGACCCCTCACGATCCCGTATTAGTGATGTTTGATGATAGTGGCATAGTTGGAGAAGGTGCTGGTGAGAATGCTTTGAAATATGTAGCAGGACATGAAGACATTGAAGTTCTAGGAATTATTGCAGTTGCAGCTAAATCAAGACATGAAGAATGGTCAAGGGTGGACGTAAGTATCGATCGTGATGGAAATTTAACTCCATATGGAGTAGATAAATTTGGTATACCTGAGCTTGAAATCGGGAGAATAAATGGTGATACAGTTTACTGCCTTGATGAATTGGAGGTTCCTGTCATCGTAGGAATTGGTGATATTGGCAAGATGGCTAGACATGACTCCTACAAAAAAGGTTCCCCGATAACAAAAAAAGCAGTGGAGCTTATACTTGAAAGGAGTGGCTTCCATGTCAAGAAGTAACGAACAGAAATGGCCAATCCCTAAATCAGTAAATGAAGTTGAAAACTATATGAAACAACGGGTTGGTCTTGGGAAAAGCTTTGATTTTGGTGTGAGGAAATTAAAAATCCTCAAGAAGGACGTACATATCTACTATGTAAATGGCTTATGTGATTCTCGCTTCGTAATTGAATTAATTGAAGAATTAGTTGAAATCAATGACCATGAAAAATTATCATCAGATTTCTTTAAGGTAATTGAAAATAGGCTAATCAATCAATCAGTTGAACAAGCTACCACACTTGATTACATTGTTGATAAGGTTTTGTCCGGATTAGTTGCTGTAGTATTGGAGGGGGAAAATACAGCTTTTGTCGTTGATGTCAGAAGCTATCCAGGAAGGCAGCCTCAAGAACCTGATACAGAAAAGGTGGTTAGAGGGTCTCGTGATGGGTTTGTTGAAAATATTATTTTGAATACAGCCTTAACGAGACGGCGAATTCGAGATGAACGTCTTCGCTTTGAAATGCTAAAGGTGGGTGAACGGTCAAAGGCGGATGTGGCTTTAGGGTATTTAGAGGATGTTGCAGATCCAGATATGGTCAATGTGATTAGGAAAGAAATTCAGGCAATTAATACAGATGGAATTCCAATGGCTGATAAAACCATAGAAGAATTCATTCTAAAGCAGGGTTGGAATCCCTTTCCGCTCGTAAGATATACGGAGCGTGCAGATATCGCTGCAACACATCTTCTGGAAGGGCATGTTATAATTTATGTTGACACCTCCCCAAGTGTCATAATCACTCCTACGACATATTTCCATCATGTACAGCATGCAGAAGAATTTCGTGAATCTCCTGCAATGGGAACATTTTTGCGTTGGACGCGTTTTTTAGGCGTACTTACGTCTATTTTACTACTCCCATTATGGATGTTATTTGTATTAGAACCATCCTTATTACCTGAAAGATTCTCTTTTATTGGACCAAATGAAACAACAAATATCCCGATTATCGTTCAGATTTTCTTGGCTGATTTTGGGATTGAGTTTTTACGATTGGCCGCCATACATACACCTACTCCACTCTCGACTGCAATGGGATTAATTGCAGCGGTATTAATTGGACAGATTGCGATTAGCGTGGGACTGTTTGTTCCAGAGGTAATCTTGTATGTAGCGGTTGCAGGGATTGGTTCCTTTACAACTCCAAGTTATGAATTAAGCGTAGCAAACAAAATTGGACGATTAACTCTGTTAATTCTTGTGTCGTTATTTCATCTGCCGGGATTTGTTATTGGGGCGACAGTATTCTTCCTTTTCCTTGTAAAAATACGTGCACTTAATACACCATATCTGTGGCCATTCCTTCCTTTTGAGCCGAAAGGATTTTTGCAAATCATTGTGCGCAGAGCAATACCAGGTTCTATCTTGAGACCAAGTATTGTTCACCCTAGAAACCGTTACCGGCAGCCGCCTAAAGCAAACGAGAAATAATTGCACTTTTCTAACAGGTATGCTAAAGTATTTTTAATTAAATAAAGGGATAAAGAATGAAAAATAGGCAGTATCTTTTGTAGATTCTGTCTATTTATTATTATCTTATGTGATTGTCCGCATAAACTATAGTGAGTGATTGGGAGAGAGGGAAGGGTATGTATTTTTACGGGACAACAGGCGTAAACAAAAACGGAAATTTAGAAATTGGCGGGGTCGATTCTATTGAGTTGGCGAAAGAATATGGAACTCCTCTTTATGTATATGATGTAGCATTAATGCGTGAAAGGGCCCAATCTTTTAAACGGGCATTTGAGGAACAAGAGATCAAGGCGCAGGTTGCCTATGCTAGTAAAGCCTTTTCAACCATTGCAATGATTCAGCTCGCTGAGGAAGAGGGATTGTCACTAGATGTAGTATCTGGCGGCGAATTGTATACTGCTATTGCTGCAGGGTTCCCTGTCGAGAGAATTCATTTTCACGGGAACAACAAGAGCAGAGAAGAATTAGAAATGGCATTGGATCATGAAATTGGCTGCATCGTTGTGGATAATTTTTCAGAATTGGAGCTTTTGAAAACCATTGCTAAAGAGAAAAATGCTCATGTTAGCATCCTGCTCCGAGTAACCCCTGGTATCGAAGCCCATACGCATGATTACATTTTAACTGGGCAGGAAGATTCTAAATTTGGGTTTGATCTTCAAAATGGACAAGCGGAAGATGCATTAAAAATGGCACTAAAAAATGATAACTTTGAAGTCCTTGGCCTCCATTGCCATATTGGATCACAAATTTTTGAAACAACTGGCTTTTTATTAGCAGCTAAAAAGATTGTCGGAAAAATGGAAGCATGGAAAAGAGAGCTTTCTTTCGAAGCAAAAGTATTGAATTTGGGCGGTGGCTTTGGAATCCGCTATACAAAAGAAGATGAACCCATTCAACCTTCTCAATACGTGAGTGAAATTATTCGGGAAGTTAAATTATTAACTGATAGCTATTCTTTAAAAATGCCGGAAATTTGGATTGAGCCAGGGCGTTCGCTTGTTGGGGATGCTGGAATTACTCTTTATAAAGTGGGTTCATCCAAAGAAGTTCCTGGTGTTCGAAAGTATTTAGCAGTGGATGGTGGAATGAGTGACAATATTCGACCAGCCCTTTATCAGGCGAAATATGAGGCTGTTCTTGCGAATAAACCATTAACGAAAGCGAAAGAAACGGTATCAATAGCTGGGAAATGCTGTGAATCAGGAGACATGTTGATTTGGGATTTACCGTTACCAGATGTAGAGGAAGAAGATATTCTTGCTGTTTTTTGTACAGGTGCTTACGGCTATTCAATGTCAAATAACTATAATCGCATCCCGCGTCCAGCAGTGGTATTCGTAGAAAACGGAATCGCAACCCTTGTGGTAAAGAGAGAGACATATGAGGATTTAATAAAACATGATTTACCGCTTAAATAAAAAACTGCCGCAGAAATTTTTTTTGCGGCAGTTTTTTTATATTTTAATGCTCATTAATAGTATTGGCACGATGTTGATTGGAGCGGAAATCAACATCCCCAATATTAAGAGAATATCGACTTAATCGTATCAATCAGCCAATTGAAAAATTGTTTTAACTTATCTAAAAAACCTTGCCCTTCTTCTGACTTAAGAAAATTAGAAATTTGATCCTTCGCTTTATTTAATTGATCGCTAACTTGATTCCAGTCAATGTTTAAATCCTTTAGCTTGTTAAAAAAGTCTATTAACCGCTGCATTTCTTCATCTGTAAGCTTTACATTTAAGTCCTTTGCAGCTTGTTCGATAATATTTTGTAATTCTTGATCATTTTTTGGTTTATTCTTTGCAATTTCTTCTTTTATTTTTGCAATTAACGCGGCAGCATTCTCTTCACCTATGGAGTCACCTAGTTTCGCAGTTTCAACCATTTCTTGATTTGCTGCCTGTTTCACTTCTTCAGGAATGGTCTTATCAGCAGATATCTCGTAGGCTTTTATAATCCCTGTTAATGCTGCGGTTCCAGAAACAGTAATCGGGGCCGTTATATAAACTTTTGCATCCTTTACACCGGCAGTTATTAGGGCATTGATGTACATTTCGTCCGTAACCCAATTAATATTCTTCGTTTCAACCGTGACACCCGCACCTTTCGGTTGGATGGTTATCGCCGATGATGAAATGGCTTTTGTCCCGATAAGTGATTTTGACACATATTTCCCTAAATACTGGTGTTCTTCCTCGTTTGTGACGGTGACAATCTGAACATCATCAGGAGCACCCATTTCTAATAAAAGTGCCTTCTTCTGAGCTTCAGTTAAATTTTGACCTAATGTAACAATCATGTCACCTTCTGCTACATCAGCAAAGGTGCGAATTGGATTGAAAATTAAAAAAGCCAACATGAAGTAAATGATAGTTTTTTTCATAGTTTCCTCCTCGGAATTTACAGGTAATCATGAAAATGTAGTGACTCTGTTTATTATAATATAACCGAATTCAATAATAATAACGTAAATAACAAGCTTTAAGTTTCATAGAAAGTAGAACTTGCTCGAAAAAATGTAAAATATGTAAGTAGAATAGCTTATTTTTGCAAAATAGTGTAGAATGTAGGACAGTACCAAATCTTCAATATTCTTTTGGAGGAAACATTTTAATGAAGAGAAGCAACTGGATTATATTTTGTATTCTTATTGGTGTGTCGATTTTATGGGGAGTTATCTATTGGATTTTTATCGGACCGAAACACTAATATTAATTTTTTCCATTGATGATTGACCGTTTATTATGTATCATGGTGATTGATGAAACATAATAACTTCCAATACATATAATGAATAGTGTTTAATATTCAGCTACTTGGTAAAAATATACTATTGTTAAACCATCAAGTTTATCGGTTTATTTAATATAATGAGGGATCTAAATGTTAATTCGTTATAAGAAAGCTTTCGAGAAAATAGCCATGGGGTTATTGTCTTTTATGCCCGCCGAAAAGGACTTAAAAAAGCTTCAGCAAACTATGAAGGAATATGAAACCGAAGATCAATTACAGCTATTTCTTTGGAAAGAGGAAGATATCATCGGTCTGTTAGGTGTCTTATTTCATAATGATACCAATTCTTTAGAAATCTTACACATCTCCGTTAATCCCTCACATCGGTATCAGGGAATCGGTAAAAAGATGGTTAAAGCTCTAAAAGAAATGTATGCTGAAAAAGAAATTACTGCTAATGAAAATACAGCCGCTTTTATCGAAAAATGTGAGTTTTGCTAATCTTATCTTCAAAAAGGCAGTGAATAATAATTTATTCGCTGCCTTTTCGCGTCTTTAATGACTTCAATCTTTCTTGGACTATGCTGGTTCTGTCGCGTAATTTATGACGATCAATAATGAATTTATTTGTCATATCACTTTGATTACCCCAAATAAACCCTTTTTGTTCACATGTTTTTTTCGCTAATTCAGTTAAGGAAGTGTCACAAATCGGGATTGAGATGCTTCGATACGATTCACCTTTCTGAAGAGACGATAATTGTTCATGTAATAAATGGATAAGCCCGACGGGGGTTACTCCAAGTTTAGTGATAGAATCTGGTTGTAATTCGAAAATTTTAATGGCTTTAGCTAACGTCCGCTTTGCACCGCTAAAATTTTTTCGGCGATGATGATATAGAGAAACGGATAATAATATGAAACCAACCCAGATGGAATCTTTGTTTCTCGAATCTGTTTTTTTCCAATAGTCTTCAAGAAGTTCATGGCATTCGAAATAATCACGGTCTCCATGAAAATGGGCTAAAAAATGGATATACTCGCTAGGGTACAAGCAATTCACCCCCTTACACAATAATTATGTATAGTGTATCACAGTTATATGCTGTCTCGAATAAATAAAAAAAACCCGTCATGAAAGACGGGTCCAGTTTGTCTAACGGTAATGGCTGCTTTATTGAACTGGTTTTTTAGTAGTTCTTCAGCCTTCCTGTCTAATTAATATACCCAGGAAGCACCAACGATAATTAACAAGATAAATAGAACTACAATTAAAGCAAATCCGGATCCAAATCCATGTTCAGACATATTCACTACCTCCTAAAAATGATGTTTTGTTCTTTTCCTTGTCATCATATGTAGGATACTAGTCCAATGTTATGGGCAAACATCATGATTTGATAATATTCCCTCGGGGAGTTGATTTTTCTATTGGATAACCTCATTTAATCCTCTATACTATTATTAGTCGAAGTGGATAATCAACAACTTATTTTTAAAGAATTTTGGTGAAGTACAATGCCATACCAGGTGAAAATTGATGCATTTGAAGGACCGTTAGATTTGTTGCTCCATTTAATTAATGGGCTTGAAATTGACATATATGATATTCCAGTTGCCCAAATAACTGAGCAGTACTTATTGTATATTAAGACAATGAATGAACTTAAGTTAGATGTTGCAAGCGAGTTTTTGGTAATGGCTGCAACATTACTTGTCATTAAGAGTAAGATGCTCTTACCCAAACATGAGGAGGTTCCTGGTTATGAGGATCCTGACATCTTATATGAAGAAGACCCACGAGATGAACTGGTTGAGCGTCTAATCGAATACCGCAAGTTTAAAGAAGCAGCTCATGACCTAAAGTCGATGGAAGTAGAGCGAGGGCTTATGTATACAAAGCCGCCAAGTGATCTCTCAGAGTACGCAAAAGAGAGCCAGCCTGAAAAAGCAGAGTTAAATGTGTCACTATATGATATGCTGGCGGCTTTTCAAAAATTAATGCGACGGAAGAAGCTTCAGCGCCCAATGGCTACGAAGATTGCTCGCCAAGAAATATCAATTGATACCAGAATGACAGAAATAATGGCTGAATTAAAGCAGGTAAAGGGCCGGAAAAACTTTAATGATTTATTTCCTTATCGAACGAAAGACCACATAGTAGTCACTTTTTTGGCGATTTTAGAGCTAATAAAAAGAAAAGAAATCGATGCACAGCAACGAGAGAACTTTGGAGATATTTATGTTGAAGCGGTAAAGGAAGGGGCAGAAATGATTGGACATCATTAATTGGAATAGCATTTTAGAGAGCCTTTTGTTTGCTGCTGGAGATGAAGGTCTTTCATTAAAACAACTAGTAGAGGTCCTTGAAGTAAGTGAATTAAAAGCGAATGAAATCATTGAAGATTTAAAAAAACAATATGAGCGTGATACTAATAGGGGAATTATGATTGTACAGCTAGCGGGAACATACCAGCTTGCCACGAAAAAAGAAAATGCAGCTTATTTAAAAAAGCTGGTTGATTCCCCGCATACGACGACACTGTCACAGGCAGCATTAGAAACATTAGCGATTATTGCCTATAAACAGCCTATAACTCGAGCGGAAATAGAGGAAATCCGTGGTGTCAAAACAGAGAGACCGCTGCATACCCTGATGGCCAAAGCATTGATCAAAGAAGTTGGTCGTGCGGAAGGGACTGGAAGAGCCTATTTATATGGGACGACAAAAGAGTTTCTTGATTACTTTGGTCTAAAGAGTATTGAAGAACTTCCTAAGCTTCCCGAAAAGGGAGAAGAGGAATTCATTCAAGAGGAGGCAGATCTTTTTTTTGAGAGATTTCAGGACACGATTAATTCTTAATTTTCAAATACTTAATTGAATTTATGATAAAATGAAGCTAAGTAAATTATGTAATTCATTCTCAGGTGAGTTGATCAGATTTATTTGCCATATTTTCATTGGCCAAGGAGTGGAATTTATTTGTTAATTAAAGAGTGTAAAGGGTTTGAATTAGAAAAAGAAAAATCAAATACTTCTGAGGATTTTTTTAACAGGAGCATCGTTACCTTTTATGAAGATGGAGAGGAAAAAACACTTCATGTTCTATACGTAAGGTATTTTGATGAAATTCGGCATGAATTTACACCATACCAGCAAGACCCAATTTTTGTTCAGCAAGATGATGAAATTGCCTTTAAAGACATTGTAGCTTTGGTCTGTCTCTTGAAAAACCCAGGCCTGCGCAGCCGGAAACGACTTTATATTAATTCTAAGCAGGAATTTGCATCGTATTTTAAAGATATCAATTATAATAAATTACCTGAAATTTTTCTTTCTTTAAATCAAAAGAAAGAATATGAGCTTCGTTCTCCGCTTGAATTCATCATGCAGCCAAAATAAGTATAATAAACGAAGTAAAAAACCTAGGGGGTACACAATGGGGAATACATTGGTAAAAACACAATTAAATGATGTAAAGAGTTTTCTAGGAAGATCTATCTCAACATTAGAGAATTTTTTAAATGAGGCAACTATTTCACAATTAAACTTAGAAAATGAAGAAGATACAAACTATAATAAATTGATCTTCGCAAATTTACGAAAAATAGTTGTTTATAGCGAGGAAGGGTTAGATGCATGTTCCGTTATTTTGCAGGGCAGCCCTTTTCAAAAAGCTGCAGCGGAAAAGACGCTTTACAAAATTTACCATCAATGTATTGAAGAGTTTTTCTCTCCGAAAAATGATGCATGGTATGAGGACAGCAGGTCAGCTTACACTGGAAGGAATTCTATTAAGTTTTACCGCACTGTATCAGACAATATCGCTCAGTTGGTTAAAAGTTTAGAAGGTGACTTTCAACGAATCAGGGAAGAACTTGAGTATTATGAAACAGACTACAGAACTAAAATGATCCAATCAAAATAAAAAGCGGCAGCGCCATAGCGCTGAAGCTGGACTGTTACCATAGTCGAAAAACTTAATATTTTTATTTTTTTACGGCTGCCCTACTAGGGCAGCTTTGTTTTTGTTCTTATTAAACCGTATCTCTCATACCATTTAGGTAGATTACATCTTAACAGGTCAGGAATGAGGGATGGTATGGATAAATTTAGTCAATATGTAAACGAAATGTTTAAGTGGAATGAGCAAATGAAGCAGTTTCTTCAATCGGAAAAAGAGGGCAGCAGCTCAGAGTTATGGGAACAACTGGATAGTTTTACTGAGTTAATCGAAAGCACAAGAACGCAGTTATCGAATGAAGAACTACTAACATTACAAGCTAAGGCTGAATATATCCATGAGCAAATGGAACATTACTTTAATAGAAAACAAGCGAGAGGTGACATTAGGGTGGGAGAGAAAAGAGTTCCTCTAGGCGGGCATACACTGCCTAACCTCCCCTATCCCTATAATGCTTTGGAACCATATATATCAGAAGAAATCATGAGACTTCATCATGATAAGCATCACCAGGCATATGTTGATGGATTAAATAAAGCAGAACTTAAACTTAAAGAAGCAAGGGAAATAAATGATTTCGCATTAATTAAACACTGGTCAAGAGAGCTTGCTTTTCACGGGTCAGGGCATTATCTTCATTCGATTTTTTGGAAAAACATGAGCCCGCATGGAGGCGGGAGTCCACATGGACCGTTGAAGAGTGAAATAGAAAAATACTTTGGCAGTTTTACGGCATTTAAGAAGCAATTTACTGAAGCGGCCAAACAAGTTGAAGGAGTAGGCTGGGCAATATTAGTTTGGTCACCTCAAGCAAGACATTTGGAGATTTTACAATCTGAACGACATATGCTTTTGACCCAATGGGATACCATTCCACTCTTGGTATTAGATGTTTGGGAGCATGCTTATTATCTTCAGTACAAGAATAAAAGACCTGAATATGTAGACAATTGGTGGAACATAGTCAATTGGCATGATGTAGAAATGCGTTTTGAAAAATCAGCAGACATGAAATGGACAGCAATGTAATAAGGGAAATGAAATTGAGCAGACGGCATGTTGTCGTCTGCTTTCGTTTTTCTTCAGCAAGTTGTCATAACAAGCCTTGTCCTGCATAAACTTGTACAAGAAAAATGAAAAGCAAAAACTGCTTTGACTAAAAGAGAAGATAACTTTACAAGGAGACGGGGTAAATCTAATGAGAATGATTTGGAAGCTAGTTATGTATTCCCTCATGGTCTCACTATTCATTGCTAACATTCCTCAAAAGGTGGAAGCTTCTGTTTCCGTAAGTGCAGCAAGTGCTGTTTTAATAGAGCAGAAATCAGGGCGCATCCTTTTTGAGAAAGATGCCCACACAAAAAGAAGAATCGCGAGTATTACGAAAATAATGACTGCGAAGCTAGCGATTGAATCGGGGAAAATGAATGAATATGTAAAAGTAAGTGAACAAGCAACTCGTGCGGAAGGATCATCTGTTTATTTAAAGCCAGGAGAAAAAATTAAACTTAAAGATTTAGTCTATGGATTGATGCTCAGGTCTGGAAATGACACTGCGGTAGCAATAGCCGAATATGTGGGTGGAAGTGTTGAGGGTTTTGCCTATCTAATGAATCAAAAAGCAAAGCAAATCGGGATGTTAAATACCCATTTTTCTAATCCTCATGGCCTTGATGATCATGAAAATCATTACTCCACAGCCTATGACATGGCTGTGTTAATGCGTTATGCCATGCAGGATAAAACCTTTAAAAAAATCTCTGGAACAAAGGTTTATCGAGCACCAAATCCTACGGAAGATTGGGACCGTGTTTGGAAAAATAAAAACCGCTTGCTAACAAAATATAAATATACCACCGGTGGAAAAACAGGGTACACAAAACGGGCGAAACGAACCTTGGTAACAACGGCAACAAAGGGAGATATGAGCTTAATTGCAGTCACCTTAAACGATCCAGATGATTGGAATGACCATATTTCTATGTATGAAAGTGGTTTTAAAGGGTTTGATATGGCTGAAGTGTTAGCTGAGGGTAAGATTGATGGTATTAAGAATAAGGCTTATAAGAATCACCTATATATAAAGAAAACAATTGTTTATCCGGTTACAAGCGAGGAAATGGATTTATTCTCCATAAAATACAAACTAAATAAACCGACACAAAAATTTGATGATGATAAGAAGAATGATGTAGTCGTAGGTAAGGCTGCAGTTTACTTAGATGGGCGTGTTGTCCAAGAAACGCCTATTTACTATCAAAGCGTGCCTGTAAAGAAAGAAGGATTGTTTGAATTCGTAAAGAAAATTTTTCTTATCTTTTGTGGTGTGAAGGACAATGGTTAATTATATCTGGGTGTTTATGTTTATTGTTGGTTTTATTTTCGCATTAATCAATGGAACCATGGCTGAAGTGAACAAAGCAATCTTTGATGGGGCGAAAGAAGCGGTGACACTGTGTATCGGGCTTATTAGTGTTCTGGTCTTTTGGCTTGGAATGATGCGGATTGCGGAGGAGTCGGGCCTTCTAGAGCGTCTTTCTAGATTTTTTCGACCGCTGGTTAAACGACTTTTCCCGGAGGTACCAGTTAACCATCCAGCGATGGGTTATATATTATCCAATATGATTTCTAATATGTTTGGATTAGGGAACGCTGCCACTCCCTTAGGGATTAAGGCAATGGAAGAATTAAAAAAGTTAAATGGGGGAAAGGATTCTGCCAGCAGATCCATGGTCACCTTTTTAGCAATTAATACAGCAAGTATTACAATTATTCCTACTACTGTCATTGCGATTAGAATGAACTATCATTCAGCATCTCCTACGGAGATTGTCATTCCAACAATCATTGCAACTATTATTTCAGCACTAGGAGCAATCCTAATTGACCGTTATTTCTATTATCGCAGAAACAGAAAAGGATGAGGATGCATGGAACTCATTTCGGTAATTTCATTAACTTTTATTCCATTACTCATTGGGTTTATTTTATTATATGGGACAATGAAACGCGTCTCTACCTATGAAAGTTTTGTTGAGGGAGGAAAGGAAGGCATTAAAATTGCTGTATCCATTATTCCCTTTCTAGTTGGTATGCTTGTGGCTATTTCCGTCTTCCGGGCATCTGGTGCACTTGATGCTTTAATGAATTGGATTCGCCCACTCATGAAAACAATGGGCGTACCTGCTGAAATTGTGCCATTACTAATCATAAGGCCAATTTCTGGGAATGCAGCACTTGGGATGACAAGTGATTTAATTGCTGTATATGGTCCTGATTCATTTATTGGCCGTTTAGCATCTGTTTTGCAAGGGAGTACTGACACGACGTTTTATGTGTTAACCGTTTATTTTGGAGCTGTTGGTATTAAAAAAATGGGGGATGCCCTTAAAGTAGGACTCCTCGCGGATGTCGTTGGTATTATTGCGGCGATTGCCGTTGTTGGTTTAATCTTTGGTACAAAATAATTAACACGATTGTAGCATGTTCTTTGGACATGCTATTTTTATTTTTCTGTAATAATATCCGTTACTTTGAAAAGTGAAGGAATTGTGTCATAATTCATAAGGATAGGATGCAGTTTGCTGCTGTCAAATCGTTTTATATAGATAAATTTGAGGTGGAACAATGGAAAGATTACAAAAAGTAATTGCTCGGGCGGGCATTACTTCTAGAAGAAAAGCAGAGGACCTAATAAAAGAAAGGCGCGTAAAGGTTAATGGAAAGGTTGTTACGGAACTTGGACTGAAAGTTTCTGCATCTGATAGGGTAGAAGTAGATGAAATTCAGATTGAGAAAGAAGAACCTGTTTATTTCCTTTTATATAAACCACGAGGAGTTATCTCAAGTGTTAATGATGATAAGGGCAGAAAAGTAGTCACAGATTTCTTTCCGCATCTAAAAGAAAGAATTTATCCCGTTGGACGTCTTGATTATGATACATCAGGTTTATTAGTGCTAACCAATGACGGGGAATTTGCTAATATACTGATGCATCCTAAAAATGAAATTGATAAGGTTTATGTAGCAAAAGTGAAAGGAATTCCCTTAAAGGAAAATTTAAGGAAACTAGAAAGGGGTATCCGTCTAGAAGATGGTAAAACGGCCCCTGCAAGAGTAAAATTACTCTCGGCAGATAATAAAAAACAAACTGCAATCGTTGAAATAACCATCCATGAAGGTAGAAATCGTCAGGTTAGAAGGATGTTCGAAGCGATTGGCCATGAAGTGGTGAAATTAAAGCGTGAACGCTACGGTTTCTTAACATTAAGTGGTTTAAGAACAGGTGACGCAAGAGAACTGACACCACATGAAGTAAAGCAACTTAGAGCACTCGGGATGGGGTCTGCCAAAAAAAATTCATAAAACCGTCACAAATTACGTTCTGCGTTAACACTGTGAATATATTGAGAAATGCTATAATTAGACAAACTGTGTCAAGTGGTTATGGGAGGGTTTTCTTATGAAAAAACGGCGATTAGTTATAAGATCCATCATCTTACTATTACTAGGTGCTGCCGTTGTTTATACGTTGTATCAAAATTTTACAAACGATACGAAACAAAAAGTTGCGGTAGGTGCACAGGCTCCTGATTTTGCATTAGTCGATATGCAAGGAAAAAAGCATCAGCTTTCAGATTACCGTGGACAAGGGGTATTCCTGAATTTCTGGGGAACGTGGTGCCCGCCATGTAAAAAGGAAATGCCTTATATTAATAATCAATATCATCAGTATAAAGACAAAGGTGTTCAAGTCTTGACAGTAGATATTCAAGAATCTGAACTCGCAGTTAATCAATTTGCAGAGCGTTTAAAACTGGATTTTCCAATTATGATTGATACTGATAAAGAAGTCATGAATACTTATGGTATTGATCCGCTTCCAGCTACATTTTTAATTGATAAGAATGGCAAAGTTGTAAATTATTATACTGGTGAACTCACGGAAGAAAAAGTAAGGGAGTTTATGGAGAAAATTAAACCATAAGGTTGTAGGGAGTTTTTTCGAATGAAGGATGTTAAATGTGAATGTGGGCATGTGAATCCCCATGGAACCGTTTTATGTGAAGCATGTGGAAAAGAGCTGATCGTTCAATCTACTTCAGAACAGCTTAT
Organism: Neobacillus sp. MER 74; assembly: GCF_023714155.1. Lineage (NCBI taxonomy): Bacteria > Bacillati > Bacillota > Bacilli > Caryophanales > Bacillaceae > Neobacillus > Neobacillus sp. MER 74. Next base: position 179,959 of record NZ_JAMAUV010000002.1, on the reverse strand, counting down.
TGATATGCGTTATGAAGGGAGTGCACGCCGTTCACAAACATATAATAAAACGATTATTGATAAAATATGGAACTTTTTTTCATCAGTAAAAGTTGGCGTTTGGCTGATTATAATCACCTTAATTGCCTCATCACTTGGTACCATATTGCCTCAAGAAATGTATATCGATTTACCTCCAGATGTATACTACGAACAAGAATATGGCTGGTTTGGTAAATTATATTACCAATTGGGATTTAATAACCTATATGGTTCTTGGTGGTACTTAGTTTTGATTGCAATGATTGGAATATCGCTAGTCATTTGTAGTCTTGATCGTGTTGTGCCATTATATAAGGCTCTTAAAGCCCAAAGAGTAACTCGACATGAAGGTTTTTTAAAACGTCAGCGTGTTTTCGGGGTGAACGAATCAGCAAGTGAAAGTGATTTTTCAATCGTTAAGAAACATTTACAAGAACGGCGCTACAATATTCGAGAAGAAAATGGAGATATTCTAGCGGAAAAGGGTCGATTTTCTCGCTGGGGTCCATACGTAAACCATGTCGGTTTAATTATTTTCTTATTCGGCGGTATGCTGCGCTTTATTCCAGGAATGTATGTTAACGAGGACCTTTGGGTGCGTGAAGGTGAAACAGCTGTTGTTCCAGAGACGGATGGAAAGTTCTATCTTCAAAATAACAAGTTCATTCTGGAGCATTACGATAAAAATAAAGATAAAACCTTTGAAAAGGCGATTGATAAGGCCGGGGAAGTTGTAAAAAATTATCAATCTAACGTTGTTCTATATAAACGAGTTGGAGAAAATCTCCCTGGAGAGAAACCAACCCTTAAAAAGGTTGAAGATTATAAGGTACGTGTAAATTTACCACTCACATATGAAGGCTATTCGGTTTTCCAGGCTTCATTCAGGAATGAATTAAATAAAATGTCATTTGGTTTGACAAATAAAAAGACAAACCAATCCATGGGCGAACTTACAGTTGACCTAAGAGATCCGAAGATGAAATATGACCTCGGAAAGGGCTACTCAGTTGAAATACTAAACTATTTTCCTGACTTTGAATTTGCAGACAATGGCGAGCCAACCACTAAATCACGGGTACCCAACAACCCTGCTTTTGTCTTTCGGATGGTGACTCCTGATAAGCCAAAAGGAGAAACAAGTTTTGTAGCCATCAAGCAAACAATTGAACCATTTGGTGATAACCAATATAAGATGTCCTTCAAAGGAATCGAAACAACAAATGTTTCAGGCTTTATTGTTCGTAAAGATTCAACCCTTTGGGTGATTATTATAGGTGGAATCATCTTTATGATTGGTGTCATTCAAGGTGCCTATTGGAATCATCGCCGCATTTGGCTTCAAAATAAAAACGGCGAAGTCTGGATTGCTGCGCACACAAATAAAAATTGGTATGGATTAAAACGAGAAATTGAAGGTGTATTGGCAGATACGAATCTTAAAATGCCAATTGATCAAACTCAATTAGAAGAATCGGATAAGGGGGGAGTCTAGTTGGTATCAATAAGTAGTAATTTATTATTTATTTCTTTTATTATATATTTAGTTGCAACCCTATTTTTTGGCGGGTCGATTAAATCCAAAAAGCAAGGGGAAGAAAAGCAAGGAACCAATAAGTGGGGGAAAATAGCAGTCTTTTTAACGATTATTGGTTTTATCTCCCAATTAGGTTATTTTATTACGAGATGGATTGCGGCAGGACACGCTCCAGTAAGTAATATGTTTGAGTTTACAACATTCTTTGGAATGGCTCTAGTCGGTGCATTTATTGTTATATATTTTATTTATCGAACTACATTACTTGGATTATTTACCATGCCTGTGGCTATTTTGGTTATCGCTTATGCAAGTATGTTTCCGAAGGATATTTCGCCACTAATTCCTGCGCTGCAAAGTTATTGGCTACATATTCATGTTACGACTGCGGCAATTGGGGAAGCTATTTTAGCGATTAGTTTTGCTGCTGGGCTTATTTATCTTGTTAAGGCAATTGATCAAACCAAATCAAGCAAACAAACCTTTTGGCTTGATTTGGTGATGTTTGCACTTGTTGCAGTCATTGGATTTGTTGCTGTTTCCTCCATTTTTTCTGGTTTGGGTTATCATGAAAAATTTAATTGGATTGATAAACACGATAACGCGTCTGTGCTTGAATATACAATGCCTGCGCTTTCTGGTCCACATGAAGGAGAATTAGTAACTAAAGATGGATTTAAACCTTTGTTCGAGGTTCCAGCTTTTATTAATGCAAAAAAATTAAATACAGTCATTTGGTCATTGATGGCGGGGATTGTTATTTATGGCGTCATTAGATTAATTTTAAGAAAGCGAATTGCAGCGGCACTTAAGCCGATTGTAAAAAATATTAAACTAGACTTTGTGGATGAAATCAGCTATCGATCTGTGTTAATCGGTTTTCCTGTTTTTACGCTAGGTGCCCTGATTTTTGCAATGATTTGGGCCCAAATGGCTTGGTCGCGGTTTTGGGGCTGGGATCCAAAAGAAGTATGGGCATTAATTACTTGGTTGTTTTACGCAGCATTTTTACATCTACGTCTTTCAAAAGGCTGGCATGGAGAAAAATCCGCATGGCTAGCTGTTATTGGTTTTGTCATAATTATGTTTAACCTGGTTGCAGTAAATCTTGTTATTGCTGGACTCCATTCCTATGCAGGTTAAATTGCTTTAAAGCTAAATTTTATAGCCTTCACTTTTATTAAAGTGAGGGCCTTTTTAAAACTCAAATGTTTATAGTTTGTCAAAATATTGACACAACTTTTCAGGTGAATTAGCAGGAAATTATAGCATAAAACAATAGTGTTTTGTAAAATAAACTCCATGGGGGGATTATTAATGGATAAAGACGTGAAAATTTTAGTGGTAGATGATGAAGAAAGAATTCGTCGCTTATTAAAAATGTACTTAGAGCGAGAAGATTATATAATTGATGAAGCGGAAGACGGGAATGAGGCATTAGAGAAAGCATTTGCTAATGATTATGATGCCATTCTCCTCGACCTAATGATGCCTGGTAAGGATGGAATTGAAGTTTGTCGTGAATTAAGAGAAAAAAAGGCAACGCCAGTAATCATGCTGACAGCAAAAGGGGAAGAAATCAATCGAGTTCAAGGATTCGAAGTGGGAACAGACGATTATATTGTTAAACCATTCAGTCCCCGGGAAGTTGTCTTAAGGGTTAAAGCGTTGTTAAGAAGATCATCACAAACTAGTTACCTGCAAACGGAAACAACAACTAAAGACGTCATTGTATTTCCGCACTTAACAATTGATAATGATGCACACAGAGTATCAGCTAATGGTAAAGATGTTAGTTTAACTCCAAAAGAATATGAATTACTTTATTTCTTATCGAAAGCGCCTGATAAGGTTTTTGACCGGGAACAATTACTTAAAGAAGTCTGGCATTACGAGTTTTTCGGAGATCTGCGAACAGTAGATACACATGTAAAGCGTCTCCGTGAAAAATTAAATAAAGTTTCCGAGCCGGCTGCTAGAATGATCGTTACAGTTTGGGGTGTAGGCTATAAATTTGAGGTTATTAATGAATGACCTTTTTAAGAAGTGTTGTAGGAAAGCTATGGTTAACGATTCTTTTATTAGTTTCAGTTGTGCTTTTCATCTTAACAATCATGCTTCTCGAATTTTTCCAAAACTACAATACTCTTGGGATGAAAGAGGATTTAACCAATACAGCCGAGAAGATTGCTAACGTTTTAGAAGGCCATACTAATGGGGAATTATCACTTGGATTAGAGATATCCTGGGAAATTATCGATAAAGTAAATAATGTTGTCATCATCAAAAATGATAATGAAATCTACTACTCTCCAAACACAGAAAAGACGAAAAGATTATCATTGACAGATATTAAGAATGACCCAAATTTATCACAGGTCTTTCAAAGAGACATTAATGTAGAAAAGGTTTCCACACTTACGTTCAATGAAAATGATGATGATGGAAAGGGAACAAAGTTTACGATTATCGGTGTACCTTTGCATCTTCCTGGCGAAAAGCATAGTGCTGTATTTATTTATCAATCAATGGAAGTCATGCAGGAAACAACTCATGAAACAACAAAATTTATTCTACTTGTGGCTGGCGTTGCAATTATTCTTACAACGATTTTTGCATTCTTTTTATCTACAAGAATTGCTGCTCCGTTAAGAAAGATGAGGGAAGCAGCATTTGAAGTGGCTAGAGGGAAGTTTGATACCAAAGTTCCAATCCTCACTCACGATGAAATTGGTGAATTAGCAACTGCGTTTAATCAAATGGGCAGACAATTGAAATTCAATATGAGTGCACTCAGCCAAGAAAAAGAACAGCTATCAAGTATCTTAAGTAGTATGGCAGATGGAGTTATTACTTTTAATCGGGATGGTACAATCTTAATTACTAATCCCCCGGCTGACCGTTTTCTACAATATTGGTATTATGAAATGGGTGTATTTAGTGCTGATTCTGAGGCTATCCCAACGGAGGTAATGGATCTATTTCAACAAGCAGTAGATACTGAGTCTGAACAAATTGGTGAGATTTCGTTTCAAGGCAGGCATTGGGTCATCTTAGTAAGCCCCTTATATAGTAACCGTTTTATCCGCGGTGCTGTTGCTGTTTTAAGGGATATGACAGAGGAACGGCAGCTAGATAAGATGAGACAAGATTTTATTGCAAATGTTTCACATGAACTTAGAACACCTATATCGATGTTACAAGGGTATAGTGAGGCGATTGTAGATGATATTGCTGAATCCCAGGAAGAGAAAAAGGAAATGGCAAAGGTTATCTACGATGAATCATTGCGGATGGGCCGGCTTGTAAATGAGTTGCTGGATCTGGCGCGAATGGAAGCGGGTCATCTTCAACTAACAATGGAAGAAATTGATATTTCTTCATTTATTAATCGTATAATCCATAAGTTTCAGGGTTTAGCTAAAGATAATGAAATTCGATTGTATGTGGAGATTGAAAATGGAATCACCTCTATTTCTTTTGATCCTGATCGAATCGAACAGGTACTCACAAATTTAATTGATAATGCAATCAGACATACACCTAAAGGTGGATCAGTTAAATTAAGTGTCGGATCTGAAGAAAAGGGAATCATGATTGGAGTAAAGGATTCTGGCTCTGGTATTCCTGAAGAAGACTTGCCGTTCGTTTTTGAGCGCTTTTATAAAGCTGATAAGGCACGAACTAGAGGAAGAGCAGGAACAGGCCTTGGACTAGCCATAGCAAAAAATATTATTGATGCACATCATGGTCATATCTCGGTTCAAAGTAAACTCGGACAAGGGACGACATTTTCCTTTTTAGTACCTCGAAAATAGTAAAATGAACAAGTTTTTTGCCGACTGTTCTTGATTCACGGGGAACATTTAAGAAAAAAATATTGTTCAATCAAAAACTCATCCATAAAAATAGGATGAGTTTTTTTGTCATATCTTTAGGAAATCTATTCCAAATAATACCTTTCATTTTGTCACAAAAAAGTCTATATTTATAAGGTGAAACTTTTTATACATATAAATCGACTAATATTATGAACGGGGAGGGGAATGGATGGACTCCGTTTTCGATGAACTTTATCAAAAATACCATCACGACGTTTTTCAATTTCTATTTTATATGGTTAGAAACAAAGAACAAGCAGAGGATCTTGTCCAAGAGGTTTATATAAGGGTATTTAAATCCTATCGACGTTTTGAAGGGAAAAGCAGTGAGAAAACATGGCTTTTTTCGATTGCGAGAAATGTAGCTATAGACTTTTTCCGAAAACAAAAAGGATGGAAAGGAAGATTACTGGAAAAATTCGATTGGTCAACTGATCAACTGAAAGACGGATATCCGATTCCAGAAGAAATTGCAGTACAAAGGGAAGAAATCAGATGGGTATATAATTGCCTCGAATATTGCACACTGGATCAAAGAGCTGTAATAATTCTACGGTATATACAAGATTTATCTATTTCTGAAACAGCCCAGGCACTAGGATGGACTGAAAGTAAGGTGAAAACTACACAACACCGTTCGTTAAAGGTATTGAAGAAGCATATGGAACTTTCTTATGAAAAGGAGGGATTAACTAGTGAAAAAGTCAGAGTGGAGCGATAAGCAGCTCGAAGAATTATTAAGGCAGATGCCTAAAATACAAGATGATCGCAATCCTCGTGACATTTACGAAAATCTTCCGATAAGAAAAAAGAAACCAAAACAATGGCTGGTACCTGGTCTTGCTACTGTTGCTGCCTTGCTCATCTTTTTTATCTTAATTCCTAAATTAATGGTCGGGCCACAATATTCAGAGGATCACGCTGGTCAAGAAAAATCATCTGTAGAGCGAGACATACAAAAGGCAGATGAAAATTCAACCATTGCATTGAAAAAGGAGGATGCAAGTCCAAAAGCAAGGACATTTTCAGGAGCGGATAAAACTCAAACTTCGAAAACGGCTATTTATGATGAAGAAGTGGGTGATGGAAAAGTATTAACCTACTGGATTCCTGACCCGCAAATACAAATCCTTGTACCCGTTTCAACAATAATTAATGATTCAAATGAGAAAACATGGCTGGAGTTATTTAATGAAAATATGGTGAATTTAAAGGAGCAGGAATGGGGATTAAGTGAATTCTATCCTCTTAGTGCTTCATTGAAACTTGATGAAAAAAATAATGCTATCTTAGTCGATGTTCCATCAAACCATCAGTATGGACAAGGATCAGCGACAGAAACAAATTTCATTAATGTTCTGAAAAAAGATATCTCCTCCAATAGTGATGTTAAAAAGATAAGATTTTCAACCAATGGAGAACCTGGTATTGAATTGGGGAATTATGGTCATCAAGACGAAGTGAGTGTACAGCAACAAAAGAATCATGCCTACTTCTTTTATTATTCTGAGGGTAATGATATACCCTTCTTAGTCCCATCTATAGAAAAATATGAAGATATTAAGAAGGCTGTTGAGGAAATGAAAAAGGATCAGCCCGCACTAGGATTAAAGAGTTCACTTTTACCTGCACTTCCGATAAATGAGGTGTCTATTAAAGAGAAAACGTTAATTGTATCAATGGAGGATAATACGAGCCTTCAAGATGATCAATCAACAATCAACGCTTATGAGTCACTGTTATTAACAGCAAAAGAATTCGGATTAGAAAAAGTCTTTATTACGAACCCTCCAACAAAAAATCTTGGTCCATTTGACCTGTCAAAAGAGAACAAAGTACCGCTGGCTCCGAATCAACGGACATTACAATAATTTACTTAATCAACCGTTAAAGGTTGATTTTTTAATGAATATTATTTATCATTTCTCCAAATTATAACAAGTATGCCTAATCACTCCACCGATAAGGATTATGTTCTAAAGGTGAAAAATACTACATATTGTGTGGAGGAGGAAAAGAAATAAGGAGAGTGACTAAAGAAAATGCGAGATTACATAAAAAGGGTTATTATAGCCCTAATTATGGCGCTATGTGTCAGTTTGTTATTTTTAGGAGGAAAACATTCCGAAGCTAGTATGCAGGTTGATAAAGAGATTAAGGATGGATGGATATGGCCTGCAGATGGTATAGTTTCTGATACATATGGAACAAGGATGGGTAAGCATAAGGGAATTGATATCGCTGGAAAATTAAATACACCTGTACTAGCAGTTGCTGACGGACAGGTGGTGAAATCTTATTACTCTAATACATATGGAAACGTAGTGTTTATTAAACACCCAAGTCATTTAGTAACTGTCTATGCACATTTAAACAAGAGAAACGTGTTACAAGGACAAAAGATTAAGCAAGGTACAGTAATAGGAAAAATGGGGGAAACTGGACAAGCTACAGGGATACATCTCCATTTTGAAACGCATCAGCAAGAATGGAGATATGATAAGAAGTTTGCATTGGATCCAGAAAAGATATTAGGAAAAGCTGACACCGGGGAAACAGTACGCGGAGGGATTGCCGCAAGCAATGGCGTTGTATTAGAAGCGAGCTCACATATTAAATTCAATCATGAGGATAAAATCAAGGTGACAAACCAGCAATATATCGTCAAACAAGGTGATACATTGTATTCGATTTCGAGGGAAAAAAACATCTCGGTGACCCGGATTAAAGAGTTAAACCACCTTTCCACCGACTTGATCAAACCTAAACAAATATTGAATATACATTAATTTCACGCAGCAAGACCCGCAGACTATTTTCTGCGGGTCTTGTTACGTGAAACCTTTTACTTAACAAAAGATAAGTTCTGCAGTATAATTGAAATTGTAATTTAATATCGATCTATCTTCGGGGCAGGGTGAAATTCCCGATCGGCGGTATTTGAGTAAAACTCATAAGCCCGCGAGCCGTTTTATGGCAGGATTTGGTGAGATTCCAAAGCCGACAGTATAGTCTGGATGGGAGAAGATGGAGGTTCTGCAGACGTTCAAAAAATTTTATATTAATGAACGTTTATTAAGCGTGCCTTTGTAAACTCCCTTAAGCAAATTATTGCTGAGGGAGTTTTTATTTACATTGGTCTCGTCTGTTGCTGAACCTCTCTTCCTTAACGCGATGGATCAAAAAAAGGAGAGAGGAAGATGAAGAAAATGCAGAAAAAGAGGAAAATGAACGTTAGGGCTTATGTGTCAATAGGAATGCTGAGTAGTATTGCTTTTCTGTTAATGCTCATACAATTTCCGTTGCCGCTATTCCCAAATTTCTTGTTTGTCGATTTCAGTGACATTCCAGCATTAATTGCCACATTGATTTTTGGACCGATTGCAGGAATTTTAGTTGAGTTTTTTAAAAATGTCCTTAATTATATTCAGACAGGTAGTCAAACAGGAATCCCGGTGGGGCAGATAGCCAATTTCGTTGCGGGAATTGTTTTTATCCTGCCGACCTATTTTGTATATAATAGACTTAAGACTAGAAAAGGTATGACGCTAGCATTAATTTTTGGTACGGCAATCATGGCAGTTATGATGAGTATTTTAAACTACTTGGTAATTTTACCTGCATATACCGTTCTAATGGGCTTTCCAGATATGAGGAATTTAGTATTGCCAGCAATCTTACCATTTAACCTTTTAAAAGGAGTCATGATGTCCATCATCTTCATGCTTCTGTTCATACGGATGCAAGCATGGATCAATAAATTTACTACTATTAAAAGCGCCTAAGTAGCTAAAGGACAGGGGGAATCATTCCTCCTGTTTTATTTTGTAAACAAAAATAAAGGCCCCTCACCTAAATAGGAGAGAGGCAGTAGCTTAAACGTATTATCCTAAATATTACTCAAATTTAGTTGGATTGCCATCAAAAGCTTCGTCAGCTACTTTAATGGAATCAGTAGGACAGCCTTCGAAAGCATCCATCATGTCATCGATTAATACATCAGGAATTTCAACAATTCCTTCATTATCATCAAGTGTTACGTATGCGATACCTTCATCATCGTAATCATAGATATCTGGTGCTGCCGCGCCGCAAGCTCCACATGCAATGCATGTTTCCTTATCAACAATTGTGTACTTTGCCATGAAAAAAACCTCCCAGTAAATTAAAAAAATAAGACTCATTTCCATTATTAATATGAAAACGGATAACTCATATCTATTGTAAAACTGTATCGTCAACTTTTCAATAGAAAAATGCCTTTATCACTTTAGTTTATCCAAGTGTTTTGCTAAATCTTCCACATTTTTGGGCATCAAGATCCTTTATTTCATGGTAGAATAAAGAGAGAAAATGGTGTTTTTGGTCGAATATGTGCGAAATAAGTGATGGGAGGTTCGTATGCTCCAAATTGAATCCATCATTCTTTATAGTATAAAACAATTAAATAAGGAACGGACCATTTATTCGGTGTATCACCTTCTTAATGGAAAAAAGTCATCGCAAACTATCCAAGATGCCCATTTATTTTCGTTGAAAAGTTTTTTTGGGATTTATGAGCAATTATCCAGAGAATCTTTTGAAGAAATTATTCAATCGATGAGTGAAAAAAAGTGGGTAAAAAATATCGGAGAACAACGATTTATAGTTACGCTTCTTGGAAAAGAGCTTCTAGAAAAAACTCAACTGCCGAAGTATATTCAAGGCTGGAACTATCATCAAATGACCTCCTTATTTTGGGAAAGATTGTCCCTATTAGTACAGGTGATATCCAATTTAATGTTCGGAGAAACAAGATATACTCCCATCCAAAAAAACAAAGAAGTTCATACTTGGTTAAAATCCGCTCTAAAAAGTATGAATCTGCCTAGGATGGAAATGGGGACAACTTTTTATTCAGAATTAGAAGATTGTCTTGACGCGGGAAACGGGTTTGACCCTGCCATCTTAGTAATTCGGTTAACAGGTTTTCAACAAATTGGCTTGACCCCTCTTCAAGCAGCCAAACAGTTAAATATAAATTTTCACGACTACCAAATTGGTTTTACAAATACACTTCATTATTTATTGCGAAAAATTGAGAAAGATGGTTATAAGTTTAAAATTTTGCCTTTTTTAATTAAAGGTCTAATGAAAAATGATGAATTAACGTTATCTACCAGGAAAACACAAAGATTATTAAATCAAGGATATACACTTGATATGATTGCAAATATAAGGCACTTAAAATTAAGTACAATAGAAGACCATCTGGTTGAATTAGCCTTAAATATGGAGAATTTCTCCATCGATACTTACGTAGATAAAGAATTACAAAATAAGATTTTAGAAATTTCACACCAAATAGCAACTAAACAGTTAAAGTTAATTCGAGAAAAGATTGTAACCGCAACATATTTTCAAATAAGACTAGTATTGGCGAAATATGGTGATAGATAATGGAACTAGAAAAAGTATTAATAGAACATTTTGGTTATCCAAGTTTTAAGACTGGACAAAAAGAGGTAATCACATCAATCTTGTCTGGCCATCATACATTGGCTATGCTCCCGACAGGAACAGGAAAATCATTGTGTTACCAACTGCCAGGTCTAATGTTAAAGGGGCAAATTTTAATAGTATCGCCACTCCTCTCATTGATGCAAGACCAAGTGGAACATTTAAAGAAATTTGGTGAAAAGAGAGTCATTGCGTTAAACTCCTTTCTTAGTGCAGATGAAAGGAAAAATGCACTTCATCAATTGAAACAGTATAAGTATATCTTCATCTCACCTGAAATGTTAATGATTCCTTTTATCCTTCGCAAACTACAAGAACTTACAATTTCATTGTTTGTAGTCGATGAAGCTCATTGTATTTCCCAATGGGGCTTTGACTTTCGGCCAGATTATTCAAAACTAGGTGAAATTAGAAAAAAGTTTGGCGATCCACTCACACTTGCGCTGACTGCAACTGCTACCAAAAAAGTAAGAGAGGACATCATTCGTTCACTTGATTTGGATGAAATTAAAAAAATAGAGTCCACAATTGACAGGCCAAATATAGGTTTTTATGTTAAAGAATTATTAGAATTCCGCGAAAAGCAAGGGGTTGTCTGTGAGCTTGTTGCCAATTTGCAAAAGCCTGGGATTATTTATTTTTCAAGTAAAAAAATGGCTGAACAAATGGCTTCCTTGTTATCAGATAAAGGAATCTGCCGAGCGATGGCCTATCATAGCGGTTTGGACCAATCCACTAGAATACTGATTCAACAGCAGTTTGTGTACGGACAATTAGATGTTATATGTGCCACAAGTGCCTTTGGCATGGGAATAAATAAGGACAATATCCGGTTTGTTATTCATTATCATATGCCGATGCAAATAGAATCGTATCTCCAAGAAATTGGAAGGGCTGGCCGAGATGGCAAACCTAGTATTGCCATCCTTTTATATACGCCTGGGGATGAACAACTGCCGATTCAACTTGCGGAGAGTGAATTACCATCTGAGCAGCAAATAGACTGGTTGTTTAATAAACTGGACGAGAAACGGATGTTAATAGATGGGAAGATGACTTTAGATATCAATTTAATGGATCTTGGCGGTTTCTCGGAAATTCAATGGCGGATTGTTGAGGACTTTGTAATAAATACTTCTCTTGAAACAATAAGTATTAAACAATTAAGAAACATCATTAAAGAGTTTGTTCTGGAAAGATTAACAATTAAAAAGAATAATATTTATCGAATGAAAAAATGGGCTGAATCTAGATTATGCAGACGTCAAAATATTTTACAATATTTTGATGAAACACTATTAAACAAGGTAAACAAATGCTGTGACATATGCGGACTTCAAATAATCGACTACCAAACAAGTCATTCTAGTGATTTACCTTTGGTGAGAAAAACGGAACAAAACTGGAAAGAATTACTTGCCAAAATTCTAATCAATAGTGAGTTGAGGGAATGAAAAAGAAGTATTTTGAATTAATAAATGGATTAACGGATAGAGATTTGCTTTTTCATCTGTATATGACACAAATCATTCTCTGTGTCATCTCGTTACTATTGGGGTTTATATTTTTTGACCATTTCTCCTATTTAGAAAATATAATTTTGGATGACTCTAACATTTTTATAATTGGGATTCCTGCGGGAGTAATCATTGTGATGTTAGATGTTCTTTTAATGAAATGGCTGCCTTCTTCCTTTTATGATGACGGGGGGTTAAATGAAAGAATCTTTAAAAATAGAAACTTTTTTCACATCATACTGATTGCTTTTTTTGTAGCGTTTAGTGAGGAATTATTGTTTAGAGGAATCATACAAACAAAAGTAGGATTGGTTTTTGCGAGCATTATTTTTGCAATTATTCACTATCGATATCTTTTTAATTGGTTTTTATTTGTAAATATTGTTATATTAAGCTTTTTGATTGGTGTAATATTTGAATGGACCAATAATTTAGCGGTTACAATTGTTATGCATTTTGTTATTGATTTTTTATTAGGTGTTTATATAAAATGTAAAAGTCCAACTAGAGAAGACCCACGGGGAGGAGTGCGGCTATGAATAGCGAAGAACCATACAGGGACCAGGCGGAACGTTTGAAACAACGTATAGAAAAAATTAATGAGAAAGTGGACGCCAAGGATGACTTGCCGCCTCGTGAGCATATCCATCGGAGAAAGAAGAAAAAAACAAAGTGGAAGCTAAAATACCCAGTCATCCGTTTATTAGTTTTGTTCTTTATTCTCCTGCCGATTATAATTTTTAGTGTAATTTCGTACCGTGATGGAGCTAAAAAAGTTAATGGAGTTCCAAATACCACCGAGGATTCTGTTGGATATGAAACCATTAATTTAGAAACGTCAAATGACGAAGAAGAAACAAAAGCCGAGGATTTTGATCAATCAAAGGAAACGAATCCTGCTAATAATGAAACAAAACAAACTAGCAACGAGGTAAAACATTCTGAAACTAAAAAACCCTTAAAAAAAACAACAGGAACTTCGACAGAATCACAAATAAAGTTTACTGTTACGCATACAGTTAAACGAAACGAAAATCTATATAGAATAGCCTTAAAGTACTACCAATCTCCCAAGGGGATGGACATCATTATGAAAGCCAATCATCTTCGGAGTAAACAAGTAAATGCAGGTCAGGTCTTGAAAATACCGATAAACAATTAGCCGATCCCTTAGTGATCGGTTTTTTCATGAAGAAATCATAATAGAAAGGACAAGTTCATATGTATATATATAGAAATGGAGGGTGATAAAATGGATTCTCCAATCCAATTACTTGAAAATACGGATCAAGCAACCAAACAAGCGCTTGAAAATGTGAGAAAAAGGAAAGAAAAGTTTGATCGGTTTAAAAAGCGGCATATCCTTTCAATCTGGGGAACAATTATATTGGCCGTAAGTTTTTTTGTCTATTTATATTTAACAGTTGCCAGCATTTATTCCTATTCCTTTGCTGCGATGTTTTCAGCTTTTGTTAATGATTCGAATAATTTAACACTATTAGTCTTTTGTGTGGGAATGTATGGAACCATGAACTTATTGAAAGAGAAAAAAGACAAAGCAGAAAAAGAATACCATGAATTACGCTGTGAAATTGTTGACCGAAGTAAAGATTACTGGAAAAAAGAAGAAGAATGGAAAAACCGCCATATTGTCTTTGAAATGATGAAAACAAAATATGACATTAATCTATACCATGAAAAAAAATAAGAAGCAGGACAAAACTGCTTCTTATTTCTTTTGAATCCAGCTCCAGCGCCTAGAGGAGCTTCCACTTTTTAGTTAAAATATTTTCTTTTTGCCTTGTTCGTCTTTTAATATTTCCACGGCTTCACGGAAGCGCTGTGAATGAATAATCTCTCGTTCTCTTAAGAACCGTAGACCATCATTTAAATCTGTATCATCACTCATATTAATAATCCATTGATAGGTAGCTCTGGCTTTTTCTTCTGCTGCAATGTCTTCGTAAAGATCTGCAATAGGATCCCCTTTTGTTTGGATAAATGCTGCTGTCCATGGCACTCCAGCAGCATTATGGTAAAACAAACCTTTGTCATGGTTTACATAGTGATCCTCAATCCCTGCCGCTTTTATTTGTTCTGGTGTTGCATCCTTTGTTAGCTTATAAACCATGGTGGCAATCATTTCAAGGTGTGCAAATTCCTCTGTTCCTATATCTGTCAGAAGTCCGATTACTTTGTCAGGAATGGAATATCTTTGGTTTAAATATCGTAGTGCTGCAGACAATTCCCCATCTGCACCGCCATATTGCTCAATTAAATATTTAGCCAATCTCGGATTACAAGTGCTGACACGAACAGGATATTGTAATTTCTTTTCGTAAATCCACATTTACACCAATCCCTCCTCAAAAAATAATACGGGCGCTTCGGATTTTAGACTTGCCATGGCCAAGGGGTATCGTCCCAATTCCATGGATAACTTGAGTAACTATTACCAAATTGCAAAAGAGGTCCAAATTGGCTTTCGAATGCTTTTTTAAGGCGTTTTCTTTCTTTTGCGTAATGATTGAATTGATTGATGGCTTCAAGATCATCATTATGAGTATCCAAATATAGGGTTAGTTCGACTAAGACAAAGTCAACAGCTTGTAGTTGTTCCATTAATTGATAGTACTCGGCAGGAACTTGTTTCATTGGGGTAATCCTCCTTTGCCAGGCTCCAGTGGACTAAACCATGGATCATAGAATGCTTTCCAGAGTGTACCGGCTCTAAGTGCCTCAAGTGGTGTAAATTGTTCCAGGTTTGGTGGTTGAAATCCCATATATAAATTTGGCGGGGTAGAGTATGCTTTTTCAAGAATCGGCGGACAAGGGTCAAAGGGACTCACATACGGATGAAAGGTTTTGAAATGTGTATTCATAATAGTCCTCCCTTTATTCAACATCAGTTAATAATATGAAATAATCCTTTTTCTATGACATAATCTTAAATGCAAAAGGGTTTTTTCCAAGCCTTATAGAAGTATACTAAATAATGCATGATTATATTTCGAGGTGATGGATTTGTTCGTAAAAAATATAATGATTCCAAAGCATGAATGTTTTACTGTCCAGGAAAATACTACACTTAAAGACGCTTTAGAAAGTTTGGAAAAATATCAGATTGATGGACTTCCGGTTTTAAGTGGAGATAAATACGTAGGAGTGGCGACAAGATACAACATTTATATGAGCTATTTTCAGTCTGATAAACAAAAGAATGAGTATTTATCCCAAACTTTTGTAAAAGATATTGCTACACATCATGATAAGTTTCTAGAAGGTGGAGAATTATTTGAGAAAACACTTCTTGATTTAAAGGATTTTCCTTTATTAGCAGTTGTTGATGCTAACAAAAACTTCCTTGGTGTAGTTACGCGCTCTGATGTCATTAGTTCTTTCGAAAGTGCATTTGGGGTGAATCGTCCAGGTGTACGGATTGCCTTTACATCAGTTGAAACCGAAGGACGAATCGCACGCCTGTCTGAAATTGCACATCAATTCCACGAGCATATTATTTCTCTGGTAACTTTCGATGAAACAGATAAACTTGTCCGGAGAATCGTTATGAAGATAGAGAAGAAAGACAATATCGATAAATTCACCAGGAGGCTGGAAGACCATGGCTTCAGAATATTGAGCATCCAAGAAGATGATTAACTAGCAGTAGGTAAGTTTTTAAATCCTTCTCATACATTGTATGGGAGGGGTTTTTATGTTCATTAAAGTGATTAAGTATTTTGTAATTTTTATATGTGGGTATATACTCATCAAATGGATTTCAATACCACAACCTTTTGCCTTATCTGATTTCTTTATAAGTCTTGTCGTAAATCCCTTAAAATTTTTTGCAGCCACGTTAGTTTTTTTTATCGGATTTCTCTTAACTGGGAGAGTCCTATCAGAACTTATCGTTGGCACAAAAATAGCTTGGCAAAAACGAAAAGTAATTGGTGTTGACCTTCTCATTGAGTATCTATATCTTCTGATTGTTTTTTGCCTTCTCTTTTATTTAGGTTTGGTGCAGACGATTGCATTTTTTAGTTTAAGTCTTTTTTATGGTATGATTTCCATTGAACGTTAGTTAAGAAATGGGGAAAAGAGAAATGGTTATAACATTAGTATTCTTGTTCATCCTGGGTGGTTGCCTTCTTATATATATGTTACGAGAAGCTTTTTTAAATAATATCATAGAACATGAATTCAGCTTTCCTGACTTTCCTAAATCACTTGGCAGCATTTCTATTTTTTTTATTTCCGATATACATAGGCGAACAATCTCTGATAAAGTGATAAATCCAGTTATGGGGAAAGCGGATATTGTTGTGATCGGTGGTGATTTAACTGAAAAAGGTGTATCTTTTGAAAAAGTAAAGGCAAACTTGAGGAAATTAAAACAAATTGGCCCAGTTTATTTTGTTTGGGGAAACAATGATTATGAAGTGGATTATCATAAATTGGATACCATTCTCCTAGAATTGGGTATTAAAGTATTAGCTAATACAGCAGTTACCTTTGAATCTGTTAAAGGAGAAAAATTTTGTTTACTAGGTGTAGATGATTTAAACCAAGAACGAGATCGCCTAGATTTGGCCTTATTAGATGCGGAAGAAAGTGGGTTTAAGATATTAGCCAGTCATTATCCTAATATTACAGATAAGATTCTTCCAGAGCATAAAATACGTTTGGTGTTAAGCGGACATACACACGGAGGGCAAATTCATATTTTAGGATATAGCCCCCATGAGCGGGGAAAAATAAAAAAGCTGGATAACACGGTCCAACTTATAAGTAATGGTTATGGTACCACTTCCATTCCACTCCGGTTAGGTGCACCGGCTGAATGTCACCTGATTACACTAAATGGGAATTCTGTAATCGAAGGATAAATATAGACAATTCACCAACAGACCCCTGGGGCATACACTGAAAACAAGAGTTATGTCACGGCAGGGGGCAAAATCATGCGCTTAGAACGCTTAACAGCCAATAAAATAAAGATTTTTCTAACCTCTGATGATTTATTTGACAGAGGACTCTCCAAAGAAGATATTTGGAAGGACTCCATTAAATGGAATCAGCTTTTCCATGATATGCTGGAAGAGGCAAGTGAGGAATTTGATGTTGATATTCAAGGTTCTGTTGCGGTAGAGGTGTTCTCCCTCCAAGCTCAAGGGATGATATTGATTATTACCGTTGATGATGTGATAGAAGATGATGAAATTTTGTATGATGGTTTTATCGAGATGCAAGTAAGAGTTGAAGGCTATGAGGACCTCTTGTATGAGTTTGATGAATTTGAAGATATTATCAGCCTTGCCAAAAGACTGTCCACTGTGAATATTTTCGGCGGGAGTCTCTATGTATGGAACAACCGCTACTATTTAATAATGGATAACTTAGAATCGGAAAAAAATATTAAAGCTGCCTGCGTTTTATCCGAATTTGGCAATGCATCTATACTTAGTCCATATGTTCTAGCTGAGTACGGTAAGCGAATAATCGAACAACAAGCGGTGGAAACCATTCTTCATTTTTTTAAGTAGAATTAATTGTTTTTATAGATAAAAAAAGGGCGCCACCGCCCTTAAATCGGAAAATGATATTGCGCAATAATATTTAGCCATTGCATATAAAAATGCCAATGGCAGCGTTTACATAATTGGACTTTTTTTATACTTTTCTTCTTGCATAAATGTATGAAAGGTGTATACTTGTGTCTGAAAGATGACAACATTCGTAGCATTTTTTTAGGGAGGATTACAAATGGTAGCCGAAAGAGAAAATGAAAAGACTAATCAAGAGGAAAAGCATGATGTGTTGAAATCGACACAAACAGTTATACATAAGGCCCTTGAAAAGTTAGGTTATCCTGAAGAGGTATACGAGCTCTTGAAAGAGCCATTACGTTTAATGACAGTTAAAATTCCAATTAGAATGGATGATGGTTCCATAAAAATCTTTACTGGTTACCGTGCACAACATAATGATGCAGTGGGGCCAACAAAGGGTGGGATTCGTTTCCATCCAGGTGTAACAGAAACGGAAGTGAAAGCCCTTTCAATTTGGATGAGCTTGAAATGTGGAATTGTTGACCTGCCGTACGGTGGTGGTAAAGGCGGTATCGTTTGTGACCCTCGAGATATGTCCTTTAGAGAGCTTGAGAGATTAAGCCGAGGTTACGTTAGAGCCATTAGTCAAATTGTAGGACCAACGAAAGATATTCCAGCACCAGACGTATTTACTAATTCTCAAATCATGGCATGGATGATGGATGAATATAGTCGAATAGATGAATTTAATTCACCTGGTTTTATTACAGGGAAGCCGCTTGTTCTAGGTGGGTCGCATGGGCGTGAATCAGCAACTGCAAAAGGTGTGACAATCTGTATCCAAGAGGCTGCAAAGAAGAAAGGTATCCGAATTGAGGATGCACGTGTTGTTATCCAAGGTTTTGGTAATGCGGGAAGCTTTTTAGCTAAATTTATGCATGATGCAGGAGCAAAAGTCATTGGGATTTCCGATGCTTATGGCGCCTTGCATGATCCAGATGGACTAGATATTGATTATCTATTAGATAGACGAGATAGCTTCGGAACTGTTACAAAATTATTTAATAACACAATAACTAATAAAGAATTGCTAGAACTTGAGTGCGATATTCTCGTACCAGCCGCAATAGAAAATCAAATTACTGAAGAAAATGCTCACAATATTCGTGCGAGCATCGTTGTTGAAGCAGCAAATGGTCCAACGACACTCGAAGCAACGGAGATTTTAACTGAACGTGGTATTCTCCTTGTACCAGATGTTTTAGCTTCAGCAGGCGGTGTAACGGTTTCTTATTTTGAGTGGGTTCAAAATAACCAAGGCTACTATTGGTCGGAAGAAGAAGTGGAAGAAAAGCTTGAAAAAGTAATGGTAAAATCCTTTAATAATATTTACGATACTGCCCAAACCCGTCGAGTAGATATGCGTTTATCTGCATATATGGTGGGGGTTAGAAAAATGGCAGAAGCGAGCCGCTTTAGAGGCTGGATATAATAACGAGCTGCTGCTAAATATAATACTTAACCATTGAAACATAGTTAAAAAACTCCTATCATAGACGATAGGAGTTTTTTTGTCATCCATGTGATTGTATTAAGGAGTGTACCTATGATGCAAATAGAAGATATCATAATTGTTGGTGGTGGACCCTGCGGATTGGCAGCAGCCATTGCCATTCAGGATAAAGGAAAAGAGCCATTAATCATTGAAAAAGGAAATGTGGTAAATTCCATTTATCACTATCCAACCCATCAAACATTTTTTAGCACGGCAGAAAAGTTAGAAATTGGGGAAGTGCCGTTTATTACTGAGAGTTATAAACCAAAAAGAAATCAAGCACTTGTCTATTATCGAGAAGTCGCTAAACGAAAACAGCTGCGTATAAACTCTTTCGAACAAGTGAATAAAGTTCTTAAAAAGGATGAAATGTTTCAAATCTTTACTAGTAAAAATACGTATTGTGCACGCCATGTAATCATCGCAACAGGTTATTATGATCATCCAAACTATATGAATGTTCCGGGCGAAAATTTACCAAAGGTATTCCACTATTTTAAAGAGGCCCATCCATATTTTGATAAGGATGTTTGTGTGGTCGGCGGAAAAAATTCAAGTGTGGATGCGGCCATAGAACTTGTAAAAGCAGGTGCGAGAGTGACCGTTTTATACCGTGGTGATAAATATTCACCAAGTATTAAGCCTTGGATTCTCCCTGAGTTTGAATCGTTAGTTCGAACAGGAACCATTTTAATGGAATTTAACGCCCGCGTTAAAGAAATAACAGAGAATCAAGTTATTTATACAAAAGACGCTGAAGATAATACAATACCCAATGATTTTGTATTTGCAATGACTGGATACCATCCAGACCACCAATTTTTAAAAAATATGGGTGTAAAAATTGATGAAGAATCTGGAAGGCCATTCTTTAGTCCGGATTCGATGGAGACAAATGTAGAGGGAATATATATTGCAGGTGTAATTGCTGCTGGAAATAATGCGAATGAAATATTTATTGAAAATGGCAGATTTCACGGAGAAGCAATCGCACGCTCAATTATCGAAAATGATGCAAAAAGGGTGGCTAAATAATGAAAAAGGTAGTTTTATTAACGACTGGTGGGACTATTGCAAGCAAGACAAATAAAGAATCGGGAAAATTGGCCTCAGGAGCGATAACTGGTGAAGAATTGGCAAGTATGTGTAATTTGCCAAAGGACATCGAAGTAGTTGTTGAATCAGTTTTTCAGAAGGCTAGTATTCATATTACCTTTGATGACTTATTACTATTGAAGAATAAGATTGAAGACTATTTTAAGGATGATTCGGTTTCAGGTGTAGTTGTCACACATGGAACAGATACGATGGAAGAAACTTCTTATTTTCTTGATTTAACAATTAATGATTCCAGAACTGTGGTAGTGACAGGATCACAACGCTCTCCAGAAGATTTAGGAAGCGATGTATATATTAATTTACGTCATGCCATTTATTGTGCTTGTTCCGATGATTTAAGGAATGCTGGAACAGTGGTTGTTTTTAATGAACGAATATTTGCAGCACGTTATGTAAAAAAAGAACATGCATCTAATATTCAAGGCTTTAACTCATTTGGGTTTGGATATCTTGGCATTATCGATAATGATCAAGTTCATGTTTTCCAAAAACCAATTAAAAGAGAATATTTTGAGATTAAATCTTCCATCCCACAAGTGGAAATCATTAAATGCTATATTGGAGCGGATGGGAAATTTATTAAGGCAGCACGGGAGGCGGGGATTGCTGGAATTATCTTAGAGGGCGTGGGACGTGGTCAAGTTGCCCCTAAAATGATGACAGAAATTGAAACAGCCATTGCAGAAGGAATGAAACTAGTTATAACTACAAGCGCAGAAGAAGGCTCAGTTTATACAACCTATGACTATGAAGGAAGTGCCTTTGACCTATTTAATAAGGGTGTAATTCTTGGAAGTGATAATGACTCTAAAAAAGCAAGAATTAAATTGGCAGTTGCGCTTGCCAGTAATTTGAATGAAATTAGATTTTAAGTTTTAATTAACCAAAAGATAAATACCTATTAGGAATTGGAATGAATCTTTCATTTTCTTTATAGAGAAACCATGTTACGATTAAGAAAATGGATTTGAAAAGAGGTTCATCATGCTGGGAATATTATCAGCCGGACTTGCCCCCGGACTGGCATTACTAAGTTATTTTTATTTAAAAGATGAATATGAACCAGAGCCAATTTCATTCGTTTTAAGGACTTTTATGTACGGAGCACTTCTTGTGTTTCCCATTATGTTTATCCAGCATGTCCTTGAAACAGAACATATAGTAAAATCTGAACTATTCAATGCATTTCT
Source organism: Neobacillus sp. MER 74 (assembly GCF_023714155.1). Lineage (NCBI taxonomy): Bacteria > Bacillati > Bacillota > Bacilli > Caryophanales > Bacillaceae > Neobacillus > Neobacillus sp. MER 74. Next base: position 158,088 of record NZ_JAMAUV010000002.1, on the reverse strand, counting down.
TAGCTCAGGCTTATTCGAGGAGTTCTTTAAATGGTTTATACTCTTTTATGTTATTTATCAGCATGTAGAGTTTGATGAACCCTTTGATGGAATTGTTTACGGAGTAGCTGTTTCACTTGGTTTTGCTACAATCGAAAATATCTTTTATCTAATTGCGAATGGAATCGAACACGCCATGACACGTGCATTGTTACCTGTATCCAGTCACGCCCTATTTGGTGTAATTATGGGCTTTTATATTGGAAAGGCAAAATTTACAGAAGGAAATAAAGCGAAGTGGGTCATTCTTTCCTTATTCTTGCCATTTATTCTCCATGGAGCCTACGATTTTATCTTAATCTCACAAGAAAATTGGCTTATGATTATTTTTCCGTTTATGATTTTTCTTTGGTGGTTTGGTCTTAGAAAAGTTAAGAAAGCAAAAATCTTAAGTGCCAATCATTTGAAAAAACAATATTCTGTCCAAAAAACCCTTCAATCATAAAGAAGGGTTTTTTTATTTATTTAAATGGAATAAAAAACCCATTAAAACAAAAAATAGGTTTACTGCTAAAAAGATTTACAATGGGGGTTAAAATTCCGTGAAAAAGAAGAAAATCCTAATTAAGTTATTTATACTAATCCTTCTGATCGTGACATCATCGATTTCTGAAAGCAAGGAAGTGCAGGCTTTCTCTAATCAGGTAATTGAAAAGGGTGCGGTTGGAGATGATGTCATTGAGCTTCAATCGAGGCTCCAGTATTTGGGTTTTTATAACGGTAAGATTGATGGGGTTTTTGGCTGGAGCACATATTGGGCGTTAAGAAATTTTCAATATGAATTCGGCCTGCCAATTGATGGGCTTGCAGGGTGGACAACAAAATTAAAACTAGCCAAAGCAAGTAAATACAATGAGCAGTTTGTAAAAAAACATATTAACACTGGCAAAAAGTTTACACATTATGGCGGGGTTGATCAAAGTAAACAGGTTGCACCAAGTCCTGGGAAACAGGCGCCAGCGAAACAGGCACCTGCAAAACAAGCGCCAGCGAAACAGGCACCTGCTAACCAAGCACCAGCGAAACAGGCACCTGCAAAACAAGCACCAGCAAAGCAGGCCCCAAAACAAACGGTGCCACAAAAAAACACAGCACCCCAGAAAACAGCACCTAAAAAACCGACGGCTGCGAACACACCAAATGGTTTTTCGCAAAATGATATTCAGTTGATGGCTAATGCCGTTTATGGAGAATCCCGGGGTGAGCCTTATACAGGGCAAGTTGCTGTGGCAGCTGTTATTCTCAATCGGGTAAATAGTGCCACATTCCCAAATACAGTTTCAGGAGTGATTTTTGAGCCTGGTGCATTCACAGCCGTAGCAGATGGACAAATATGGCTCACGCCAAATGAAAATGCAAAGAAAGCGGTTTTGGATGCGATAAATGGCTGGGACCCAACTGGAGAAGCACTTTATTATTTTAACCCAGATACCGCTACAAGCGGGTGGATCTGGGGACGACCACAAATCAAACGAATCGGGAAACATATTTTTTGCAAGTAGAGAGGTGAATGAAATTGATAAGAGGAATATTAATTGGAGTTCTTGCTGTTGGTGTAGCGGGAACAGCATACTGGGGCTATCAAGAACACCAGGAGAAAAATGCAGTTCTTTTAAATGCGGAAAACACGTATCAACGGGCATTTCATGACCTTAACTATCAAGTAGATTTATTACACGATAAGATTGGTACAACCCTTGCAATGAATTCAAAACAATCATTGTCACCTTCCTTAATTGAGGTATGGAGGCTTACCTCGGAAGCACATAGTGATGTTGGACAATTGCCGTTAACCCTGCTTCCGTTTAACAAGACGGAGGAATTCTTATCAAAAATTGGGAATTTCAGTTACCGTGCGGCTGTAAGAGATTTAGACAAGGAACCACTTTCAAAGGAAGAATACAACACGTTAAAGGTACTGTATAAGCAATCTGGTGATATTCAGGATGATCTCAGAAAAGTCCAGCATATGGTATTAAAAAATAATCTTCGGTGGATGGATGTTGAACTTGCATTGGCATCTGGAAAAGAAAAAACAGATAATACGATTATTGATGGCTTTAAAGCTGTAGAAAAGACAGTAAGCGGCTACACTGAATCAAATTTGGGTCCTACTTTTGCAAACATGCAACAAAAAGATGAAAATTTTAACAAAATAAAAGGAAAAACCATTTCTAAGCAAGAAGCAATTAAAATTGCAAAAAAATACATCAAGATTGACGGGAATTCTGAGGTAAAGGTTACAGAGAATGGGAAAGGTTCCGACTATGGTTTTTATAGCGTTTCAATCAAAGATAAGAAAACCGGTGAGGAAGGCAGTATGGATATTACGAAAAAAGCTGGCCATCCGATTTGGTTTATTAATCATCGTGATGTAAAAAAACAAGTTATTAGTTTAAATGATGCTGATAATAAGGCGGCAGCATTTTTAAAGGAGACGGGCTTTAAGGGTTTAGAAATCTTTGAAAGCACACAATATGACAATATTGGAGTATTCAATTTCGTTTCATCCATTAATGGCGTTCGAATTTATCCTGAATCAATTAAAGTAAAGGTAGCACTCGATAACGGGGATATTATTGGTGTATCAGCAGAAGAATATTTAAAATCTTTCCATACAAGAACTATTGAAAAACCGTCCCTCTCTGTGAAGCAAGCTCGAGCAAAAGTAAATCCGAACACTAAAATCATGGAAGACCGTCAGGCAGTTATTATAAACGATCTTAACAAGGAAGTTCTTTGTTATGAGTTTCTAGGAACAATCGATGATGATACGTATCGAATTTTTATTAATGCCAAAAGTGGTGTTGAGGAAAAAGTGGAAAAGCTAAAAAATGCTGAGGCTGTTTATGAAGACTTGTTATAAGGAAAAGCATATGCTTTTCCTTATATTTTTTTCAAAAAACTCCAATAATAAGTATATTAATCGGTGGAGTGGATGTTATGAAAAAGGTAGAAAGAGTCTTAATAAAAATTATCATCGTCCAATTTATTTTTCTATTTCTAACACAACTTTTTTTTCATCAGCTAAATGTACTTCCTCAAGTAAAACAATTGACAAAATACGAAGGAGTAAATGAAAATACATTTACGGAAATTCTTGAAACCTTTCAGGGTAATTGAGAAAGCAGGCCAGCCTGCTTTCTTTTGATTGGACCAATAATAACAATAGGATCGTTAAAATTTCATATTTTATCATGGTAAAAAAAGAGGCAATCCATTATCTTGTGGTAAAATAAATATAGACAACATCTAAGAAACTCATGATGACAAATAGGAGGATTTATGGACAAAAAAATATCAATAGCAATAGACGGCCCTGCTGCAGCCGGTAAAAGTACAGTTGCTAAAATAGTGGCAGAAAAACTTTCATATATTTATATCGATACTGGTGCAATGTACCGTGCTTTAACATATAAGGCGATCGTAAATAAACTGAATCTAGAAGACGAAGATGCATTATTGGCAACATTATTATCAACAGATATTAGATTACAGCCATCTGATAAAGGGCAGTTAGTATACGTAGATGAGCGAAATGTTTCTAATGAAATTCGTTTTGCTGAGGTTACCAATTCGACTTCGTATGTTGCTAAACACCAAAAGGTCCGTGAAGAAATGGTTAAAAGACAACAGGCGTTTGCCACAGAAGGCGGCGTTGTGATGGATGGAAGGGACATTGGGACACATGTATTGCCTGATGCGGAGGTAAAAGTATTTTTACTTGCTAGTGTTGAGGAAAGAGCAGAAAGGCGCCATATGGAAAATATCCAAAAAGGCTTCCCGTCTGACTTAGAAAAATTAAAAGAAGAAATTGCTCGTAGAGATAAAATCGATTCTGAGAGAGAAGTGGCACCATTGAAAAAAGCAGATGATGCAGTGGAAATCGATACAACCTCTCTATCAATTACAGATGTTGTAGAAAAAATAATGGTGTTGGTGCACGAAAGGATTGGATAGGCGTGACGTTTTATGATTTTGCCAAATCAGTGGTTACTGGAGTATTTAAACCACTTTATAGAGTTGAAGCTATCGGATTAGAACATTTCCCAAAAGAAGGTGGTGTTCTTCTTTGTGCGAATCACATCCATAATTTTGATCCCATTATAGTTGGAATTATGGCTCCGCGTCCTGTACACTACATGGCAAAAGAAGAGATTTTTTCAGTTCCTGTTTTGGGTAATATAGTTAGAAAATGTAATGCCTTTCCAGTAAAAAGGGGATTCAACGATCGAGAAGCACTTAGAACAGGCTTAAAAATCCTAAAGGATGGTCAAGTTTTCGGTCTTTTTCCAGAGGGAACAAGAAGTAAGACTGGCGAACTAGGTAAAGGACTTTCTGGAGCAGGTTTTTTTGCTTTAAGGTCAACAGCAGCGGTTGTTCCTTGCGCCATCATTGGTCCCTATCGAAGTTTCCGAAAATTAAAGGTGATCTATGGAGAACCTATTGATTTGGAGGAAATGAGAAAAGAGAAAGCGTCAGCAGAACAAGTTACTGAATTGATTATGTCAAAAATTGATAAACTTAGAAAAGAACATCGATAGGTTCTGCTTGACAAAATAGTCTATTTGTAAGAAGTTAATGGAAAGAGTTTTTTTTTGAAAATTCACTGCTTTTATTTTTATATGTGTTGTATGCTGCGTGGCATCCACCAGATCATATATAGAATTTTGAAGTAAATGGATTAAGGAGGAATACATATGTCGGAAGAATTAAATCAAGTAGAAGTGAAAAGCTTTGAAATCGGGGATAAAGTAACGGGACAAGTTACCAAAGTAGAAGAAAAGCAGGTACTAGTCGATATCCAAGGCAGCAAATTAGATGGAATCATTCCAATCAGTGAACTTTCTAGTCTGCATATTGAAAAGGCATCTGATGCAGTTGCTGAGGGTGATGAATTAGAATTAGAAGTGTTGAAGGTTGAGGAAGAAGCAATTGTTCTTTCAAAAAGAAAAGTTGATGCAGAAAAGGCTTGGGATCACTTAGAAAATCAATTCCAAAACGGAGAAATTATTGAAACTGAAGTAAAGGACGTTGTAAAAGGCGGTTTGGTAGTCGATTTAGGAGTTCGTGGATTTGTACCAGCATCATTAGTTGAAGCACATTTTGTTGAAGATTTTAGTGATTATAAAGGTCGTAGTCTTACTTTTAAAATTGTTGAACTTGAAAAGGAAAAGAATCGTTTAATCCTTTCCCATCGAGCAGTGGTAGAACAAGAAAAAGGTAAGCAAAAACAAAGTCGGCTTAGTGCTGTACAAGTTGGTCAAATTATTGAAGGAACAGTTCAAAGAATCACTGATTTTGGCGCTTTTGTTGATATTGGCGGTATTGACGGTCTAGTTCATATTTCTCAACTATCCTATGATCATGTTGATAAACCATCAGATGTGGTTCATGAAGGTCAACAAGTTCAGGTTAAAGTTTTAAGTGTTGACCGTGATAGTGAGAGAATTTCTCTATCAATTAAAGAAACACTGCCTGGACCATGGTCAAATCTTTCCGAAAAAGCACCTAAAGGCAGCATCTTAAAAGGTAAAGTAAAAAGATTGGTCTCTTATGGTGCATTTGTCGAGGTATTCCCTGGAGTGGAAGGTCTTGTTCATATCTCTCAAATTGCACATAAGCATATTGGTACTCCACATGAAGTATTAAAAGAAGGCCAAGAAGTGGACGTCAAAGTCCTTGATGCAAATGAGTCTGATCAACGTCTATCATTAAGCATTAAAGAACTACTTGAAAAAGAGTATGAGGAAAACCAAGACTATGAACTTCCTGAAGAGTCAAAAGGCTTTCAGCTAGGAGAAGTTATTGGTGATAAATTAAAGAATTTAGGAAAATAATGGTGATATAAGTGTCTAGATCTGAACGAAAATGGGATCATATTCGTTTTGCCCTTGAAAACAGGCAAAATCACTCTTCAGCTTTCGATGATTTTAAATTTATTCACCAGGGCCTACCTGATATCGGTGTATTCGATGTTGCAATAGACCATGAAATTGGCGGACTTTATTTAAGTTCGCCTATTTTTATCAACGCCATGACTGGTGGCGGTGGTGATAAAACATATCGTATCAATAAAGAACTGGCTATCGTCGCTAAAAATACAGGATTAACGATGGCTGTTGGGTCACAAATGGCTGCAATAAAGGATAATTCTCAAAAATACACATATGAAGTTGTCCGGAAAGAGAATCCCTCTGGCGTTATCATTGCAAATTTAGGCAGCGAAGCATCAGCAGAGGATGCAAAGGCCGCGATTGATATGATAGAAGCAGACGCTCTGCAAATACATTTAAATGTTATTCAAGAACTAACCATGCCCGAAGGAGATCGCAATTTTTCTGGTGCACTTAAAAGGATTGAAACAATTGTAAAAGAGATAAATGTGCCTGTAATTGTAAAAGAAGTTGGTTTCGGTATGGGGGTTGAAACGGTCAGAAAGCTATCATCCATTGGAGTTAAAGTGGTTGATGTTGGCGGCGCTGGCGGGACAAATTTTGCTGAAATTGAAAATAAACGCAGAGATAAAGCATTATCTTTTTTTAATCATTGGGGAATCCCCACTGGTGTTTCTATTCTTGAGGCATCATCTGTTTCGAAGCATCTTTCAGTTATTGGTTCAGGAGGATTTAAGTCAGGACATGATATTGCAAAAGGATTAGCTCTTGGGGCGAATGCAATCGGCATGGCAGGCTATTTTTTGCCAATCCTCATTAAGGAAGGGATTGAGGTCTTACAACAAGAAATTGAAAACCTTCATAATGAATTGTCGATTATCATGACTGCATTAGGTACAAAAACGATTTCAGATTTAAAACAAGCACCATTAATTATTTCAGGTGAAACTTATCATTGGTTACATCAACGTGGCATCGATACCAAAGAGTTCGCCCAACGTTCCATAAAATAAAGCTCTCGCAATTTTTTGCGAGAGCTTTATTGTTATTGCTGTCTAGCTCCAGCGCCTTGGCGCATCCGCTTTATTATTTTTTACCATCGTTTAATCCCCGTGCCTCTTCAGGTCCAGATAGCTTCGTGGCACCTGGATAGTGCAATGCCTGATCGCGATCTGATTCCACTCTTCCACTCGCACGTAACTTTTTTTCTTGTCGGTCTTTTCCCATTTAAACACACCTCCTCTTAATAAGATGATTCACACAGAAAATATTATTCAAGGAAGTATGAAAGTACATAAAGATTACCAATAATGAAAATAATAGGAGGTGTATGAGTTGGAAGGAGCAATCTTTTATTGGGTCTTTTGGGGTTTTTGGATCTACTTGACCTTTATTGTGGAAAAGCAAAACCCATATCGATTAAAATTAGCCGCAATAGTATTAATAGTAGTAATATTAACGAATGTCCGGTTTGCTGTAGGAGGGTTTGATATACAGGCAAGCGGGTTATTTATGTTAGGCATTTGTTATTTTTTTATAAACCAAGAAAAACGAGGAGCACTCATTTATTTTTTCATTTGTTCATTCATCATTTCAATTGCCTACGTGACCTTCCATTTATTTGAGATATTTGATCCGGTTTGGATTATTTTTAAAAAGGAATGGATGATGGGGATTACCATGTGGTATTTAGCCTTATTATTGCAGAAATCTTTAAAAGGGAGATTACTCATCATTTTTGCTGGTGCCATGCAAGGGGACATTTTATATGCGTTTATATTAAATAAATTCGATTTTCCATATGTAATAGGGACGTTTGCATACCTTGATGTTTGCTCACTGACAGCTCTATTACTTACAGGTTGGACCGCGTTAGAAAATCTAGGACCTATCCTCCAAAATCATTTTCATTTTTTGGAAAAAGGGAAGCAAAAATCATCTTGAAAGTGATTTATAATTCTTGATGTCAGGTTTTCAGAAATCCGCTTTTCGGTTTTTTCCATTGCGGGAAAGGATTAACATTGATAAAATAACATAGTTAGGCCCTTCTAGAACACAGAAGGGTTTCTTTACTTAATAAGAACAAAGGGAATGACCCCTCATTATCGGGGAGGATGCCCCCACTGATGTAATTTTCACTCTATGCTAACATACTAATTCGTATTTAATTATAAGAAAGAAAGGATGGCGATTGTAATTGGTTAAACCTGTTATTGCCATTGTAGGACGGCCCAACGTAGGAAAATCAACAATTTTTAATCGGATTGTCGGTGAAAGAATTTCTATTGTGGAGGACATCCCTGGAGTTACAAGAGATCGTATCTATAGCTCTGGTGAGTGGTTAACACATGACTTCAACCTTATTGATACAGGTGGAATTGATATTGGTGATGAACCGTTTTTGGAACAAATTCGACAACAGGCTGAAATAGCCATTGATGAGGCAGATGTCATTATCTTCTTAACAAATGGACGTGAAGGGGTTACAGCAGCTGATGAGGAAGTGGCTAAAATATTATATCGGTCTAAAAAGCCTGTAGTATTAGCTGTTAATAAAATAGATAACCCAGAAATGCGTGATCAAATCTATGATTTTTATTCATTGGGATTTGGTGAACCAATTCCAATTTCAGGCTCACATGGGCTTGGTTTAGGAGACCTTTTAGATGAGGCTGCAAAACATTTCCCCAAAAACAAGACAGTTGAGTATGGAGAAGATGTAGTAAAGTTTTCACTAATAGGACGCCCCAATGTAGGGAAATCATCATTAGTCAATGCTATTTTAGGCGAAGAACGTGTAATCGTCAGTAATATTGCCGGTACAACCCGTGATGCTGTCGATTCTCCCTATACATATAATGGGGGAAAATATGTCATAATTGATACTGCGGGAATTAGGAAAAAAGGAAAAGTTTATGAAAGTACAGAAAAATATAGTGTACTTCGTGCTTTAAGGGCAATTGAACGCTCTGACGTTGTTCTTGTTGTCATTAATGCTGAAGAAGGAATCATTGAACAGGACAAAAAGATTGCTGGGTATGCACACGAAGCGGGTAGGGCTGTCGTTATCGTGGTCAATAAGTGGGATGCAATTGAAAAAGATGAAAAAACGATGAAAGAGCTCGAACAAAAAATAAGGGAACATTTCTTATTTCTTAGTTATGCTCCAATTGTGTTTTTATCTGCAAAAACAAAAAAACGTGTTCATACGTTGCTCCCAATGATCAATACCGCTAGTGAAAACCATTCAATGAGAGTTGAAACAAGCGTGCTCAATGATGTGATCATGGATGCAGTCGCGATGAATCCGACACCTACAGACAATGGCAGACGTTTGAAAATATATTATACTACACAAGTGGCAGTTAAACCGCCGACCTTTGTTGTATTTGTAAATGAACCTGAATTATTACACTTTTCATATGAACGATTCTTAGAGAACAGAATCAGAGAAGCTTTTGGATTTGAAGGAACCCCTATCAAAATTTATGCAAGAGAAAGAAAATAAAGATAAGGTGGGTGTGATGTAAAGTGAAGGATACTAAATCAGCAATAGCCGTTATTGGAGCTGGAAGCTGGGGAACCGCTTTAGCAATCGTGCTAGCAGACAATCGTCATGAAGTTCGTCTTTGGAGCCATAATGAAGGGCAAGTCAAAGAAATTAATGAAAAGCACACTAACAAGAAATATCTTCCAGAGATTAACCTTTCAGAATTGATTGTTGGATATTCATCATTAAGTGATGCTTTAGCAGGCGTAGATACACTTATATTAGCCGTCCCGACAAAGGCAATACGTGAAGTAATCGGTAAAATTCGTACTATACATGCAGAACCATTGACAATTGCGCATGTTAGTAAAGGGATTGAACCTGATTCATTACTGCGCATCTCTGAAATTATTCAAGAGGAAATGCCGAAAAATTTATTAAAGGATGTTGTTGTTTTATCCGGTCCAAGTCACGCAGAAGAAGTTAGCCTTCGCCACCCAACAACGGTTACCGTAACTTCTGAGAATATGGAAGCAGCGGAAAAAATACAGGATTTATTTATCAACAATAATTTTCGTGTTTATACTAATTCAGATGTCATTGGTGTTGAAATTGGTGGTGCATTAAAAAACATAATTGCACTTGCTGCTGGTATTACTGATGGATTAGGTTATGGTGATAATGCTAAAGCCGCATTAATGACACGAGGGTTAGCAGAAATCGCTCGCCTTGGTACGAAAATGGGTGCTAATCCATTAACATTTTCTGGACTTGCAGGGATCGGTGATTTAATTGTGACATGTACAAGTGTCCATTCAAGGAACTGGAGAGCAGGAAACCTATTAGGTAAAGGGAAAACCCTAAATGAGGTTTTGGACAATATGGGGATGGTAGTGGAAGGTGTTCGAACCACCAAGGCTGCTTATCAGTTGGCCAAAAGGTATGATGTGAACATGCCGATTACCTTTGCCCTTTATGATGTCTTATTTAATGGGAAGAGAGCAGCGGATGCTGTAGATGTTTTAATGGCCCGCGGCAAGACGCATGAAATGGAAGATTTGGTTAATGTCTTAGAGGAACGAAATATTGAAGATTAAAAAAATATAGCATAGCGGAGAAATAGGGCCTCATGCTTTAAAAAGTTTTTCTTAAAAATGGGCGTTCGGTGAGACGCTTTGTGTCTAGATTGCATACAATGCAACGAAGCAACCTAGTAGTTATACGCAGGTATGGGTTATTTAGTCGTTAAAGCTGAAGTAAAGAATTCGCCCCTCTTTACTTCAGTTTTTTTTTTTTTTTTGTTTAAAATTTTTCTAGAAAAGTTATTGCTTGTGATATAATTAATCTTCGAAAAAGGGGGAGTTAAGTTTGTCGCCAGCTATGCTTAAAATGTGGATCTCAATTGCAGGAATGGGTTTTATGTTCTTGGCAATTATCACAATTTATCTAAGTAGATATAAGCTAAAAGGAGTACTCAGAATTGCTACTGCGATTATCGCTTACTTATTAATGATTATTGCCGGAATAACGCTTCTAATTGTTTTTTTCACATAATGGGAGTTAATACATAATAAAAGGTGATTGTATGAAATGGAACGTACTCAGTTGTTTTCTAGTATTTACTGCTCTTTTCCTATCAGGCTGCATGTATCCCGAAGAGGAATTAGCAAAAAATCAAATCCCATATAAAGATCAAATTTTAGCTGTTCAAACAGCAGTAGATACCTTTAAGGAGGATAATGGCGGGATTCTTCCGATAAAAACCAAAGAAGCAGAAACCCCGATTTATCAAAAGTATCCTATTGATTTTAAAAAAATAACACCAAAATATATCGCTGAGCCTCCTGGTAACGCATACGAAAGCGGTGGGATCTTCCAATATGTCCTTGTGGATGTTGAAACCCAGCCAACTGTAAAATTATTTGATTTAAGAATAACAGAAGCCATACGTGATATTAAATTACGAATCAAAACAAAAGGGTATCCTCCCTATAAAGAACAAATTGCAAAGAATGTTTTTACTCTTGATTATAAACAATTAGGGTATAAAAAACCCCCTTTTGTAGCAAGTCCATTTACAAATCAAAATTTATCCTTTGTCATTACAGGCAGTGCGGAAGTATATGTAGATTATCGCCCCGATTTATATCAAGCCATGGAAAATAAGGATATGAAGGTAAAACCCGGTGAAGATATTCGGCCAATTTTAGTGAAGGATTCCATGTTTGTGCCTGCATATTCCTTACCATATACCTGGGATTCTAAGACGAAAGAACCAGTATTTTTAGAAGAATAAATAGTCATAACCCTTTTCCGATGAAATATATTGTAGGAGAAGGGTTTTTTTTGGCTATTCCCAAAAGAAAACATATATTGAAACCCTCCATAATATCAAATGTTCAGACACTACAGATACAAGAGAACCTAGTGAATTTTTAATAAGGGGGGTAAAAAATTTTTATAAAAGTGTCATAACATTGTAGGACAACATCATAAACATATAGTGTCCAAAAATACCTAAAATGGATGTTTAATCCCACTTTACTCAATGATCGGGAGGGGATCACTTGGAAAAGGTTGATATTTTTAAAGATATTGCCGAGAGAACAGGCGGTGATATTTATTTAGGCGTAGTAGGTGCAGTACGGACTGGAAAATCAACATTTATTAAAAAATTTATGGAGCTTGTTGTTTTACCGAATATAAACAGTGAAGCTGAGAGGTCACGTGCACTTGATGAGTTACCTCAAAGTGCTGCAGGAAAAACAATTATGACAACCGAGCCAAAATTCGTACCAAATCAAGCAGCCACTGTCCATGTTGATGATGGATTAAATGTCAATATCAGGCTAGTTGATTGTGTAGGCTATACGGTGCCAGGCGCGAAAGGCTATGAGGATGAAAATGGTCCAAGAATGATTACCACTCCTTGGTATGAGGAACCAATCCCATTTCATGAAGCTGCTGAAATTGGCACAAGAAAAGTGATCCAAGAACATTCAACTATTGGGGTTGTTGTAACGACTGATGGGACGATTGGAGAAATTCCAAGAAGTAATTATATTGAAGCAGAAGAAAGAGTTATTGATGAATTGAAAGAAGTTGGCAAACCGTTTATCATGGTTGTTAACAGTGCACAGCCATACCATCCAAGCACTGAAACACTAAGATCGAGTTTAGCAGAAAAATATGATATTCCGGTAATTGCTATGAGTGTTGAAAGCATGCGGGACAGCGATGTTCTTAACGTTCTCCGTGAAGCACTCTACGAGTTCCCAGTCCTTGAAGTCAATGTGAACCTGCCAAGTTGGGTGATGGTCCTTAGAGAAAACCATTGGCTTCGTGAAAGCTATCAAGAGGCTGTTAAAGATACTGTAAAAGATATCAAGAGATTAAGAGATGTTGACAGGGTTGTTCAACACTTTAGCGAATTTGAATTCATTGAACGAGCTGGCTTAGCTGGAATTGAAATGGGCTCGGGCGTCGCTGAAATCGACTTATATGCACCAGATGAATTGTATGATGATATATTAAAAGAAATCGTTGGAGTCGAAATTCGCGGAAAAGATCATCTTCTTGAATTAATGCAGGATTTTGCTCATGCAAAAGCAGAATATGACCACATTGCCGATGCACTAAAAATGGTTAAACAAACGGGTTACGGTATTGCCTCACCAACCCTTTCAGATATGAGCCTTGAAGAACCGGAAATTATTCGTCAAGGTGCACGATTTGGTGTAAGGCTGCGAGCTGTAGCACCATCCATCCATATGATAAAAGTGGATGTGGAATCGGAATTCGCGCCAATTATTGGTACTGAAAAACAAAGTGAGGAACTAGTGAGATACCTAATGCAGGATTTTGAAGATGATCCGTTATCCATCTGGAATTCAGATATCTTTGGCCGCAGCTTAAGTTCTATTGTTCGAGAAGGGATCCAAGCAAAGCTTTCATTAATGCCAGAAAATGCACGATATAAATTAAAAGAAACATTAGAGAGAATTATTAACGAAGGTTCAGGTGGCCTAATTGCCATTATACTTTAAGCTATGGACTCCAATTCGGAGTCTTTTTTCTTTGAAAAGAAAGCCTGAATTATATGACAAATTGCCATTATTTTAAAATATCTACTAAATAGGATCAAATTAAGTAGAATTTTGTTGAAACAAAGAAAAGATTACCATAATTTCATGAATTCTTCTTGATAAGCTGTTTTGATTATGATAATCTTTTAACTGAATTACATTATAGCGTTTGAACCCTTATTTCATAAGGGTTTTTCCTAAAAAAATAGATTCTAGTTACCAATTTAATCATTTATGGTAATTTTGGTAATAAAACCGCGCTATGACGTATAGAAATTAGAAAAATTGTTTAGAAATGTAGATAAGTAATCTTATTTACGAATCTTGATAATTTCTTTGGGAGGAGGTGAATGGCATGAACAAGACAGAACTTATTAATGCAGTTGCTGAAGCTAGCGAACTTTCTAAAAAGGACGCGACTAAAGCAGTTGATGCTGTTTTTGATGCGATTTTAGATGCTTTAAAAAATGGTGATAAAGTACAATTAATCGGTTTTGGAAACTTTGAAGTACGTGAGCGTGCAGCTCGTAAAGGTCGTAACCCTCAAACAGGTGAGGAAATCGATATCGCTGCTAGCAAAGTTCCAGCTTTTAAACCAGGGAAAGCGCTTAAAGACGCAGTAAAATAATTACATAAATTTATTGCTTTAAGCGAATGCTTAAGCAAAAAGGTCATGGCTATGTCCATGGCCTTTTTTCTATTTTTTTTGCTTGAACTTTAAAAATTGTGCTAATATGTATTTGTCATATATACTTGACTGAACATTAGGAGGAATTTTTATATGTCACAAGTAAATCGTGCCCAAATTGAAGATGCGGTACGTTTAATATTAGAAGCAATCGGGGAAGACCCAAATCGTGAAGGTCTCCATGACACACCAAAACGAGTAGCAAAAATGTATGAAGAAGTTTTTAGCGGGTTAAATGAGGATCCAAGGAAGCATTTTGAAACAATCTTTAGTGAAGACCACGAAGAGTTGGTATTGGTTAAAGATATACCGTTTTATTCCATGTGTGAACATCATCTTGTACCTTTCTTCGGAAAAGCGCATGTAGCATACATTCCAAGAAATGGTCGTGTGACCGGATTAAGTAAATTAGCAAGGGCAGTGGAAGCAGTAGCAAAGAGACCTCAACTTCAAGAACGGATTACTTCCACGATTGCCGACAGTATGATGGAGAAATTAGAGCCTCATGGGGTCATGGTGGTCGTCGAAGCAGAACATATGTGTATGACCATGCGTGGAGTTAAAAAGCCTGGCTCTAAAACAGTAACCACGGCTGTCCGCGGTATTCTATCAGATGATGCGGTTGCACGGTCTGAAGTGCTCTCGTTAATTAAATATTAGTCCTATTTCTAAGAATATTTGAGGTGTTTATATGGAGAAGAGAGAAAACCAAAACAGTGAGTACGTAGTTATTAAGGCAATCGAAGATGGAGTTAATGTGATCGGTTTAACAAGGGGCTCTGATACCAAATTTCATCATTCAGAGAAGCTTGATAAAGGAGAAGTCCTAATTGCTCAATTTACAGAGCATACTTCGGCAATAAAAATCAGGGGAAATGCTAAAATACTTACACACCTTGGTGAAATTGAAAGTGAAATAAAAAAATAATTCTAATCACACTGTTTTCATCTTATTTCATATTAGCTAAAATGATTATTTTGTGAATATCTGCCTTAAGAATACCTTTTATGTTATAATGGTGTTTGCCTTGTTTTTAGAATGAATGATTAATTATTTTTCATTATTAAAGGCTAAACGGCATGAATTTTACTATGCAAATAGGAAATAAGAATACATAAAGACATTACTAGGGGAAGCAAGGGTGATTTAATTGCTGGACATTCGACAAAAATTCACAAATATTCGAGAGCAGGTCGAACAAAGAGTTTATGATACATATCTGCTCAAATATATTGAGACTCCAATTATTGATGAAGATAAACTTCTTATCCTGGTCTCAATTATGGAACGCCTCGAATTGTCATTCAGCGATATGCAAAATTACGCCTTATCATCAATGTTAATACAAATCGCCCTTGATACACATGAACATATTTCAGATGCATCTGTTGACGAAAAAAATCGTCAATTAACTGTTCTTGCTGGGGATTATTTCAGCGGTCTTTATTATAAACTTCTTGCAGAAGCAGAAGATATTTTGATGATTAAGGCACTTTCAAAAGGAATTAAGGATGTAAATGAAAATAAAATTTCTGTTTATCACCATGAATTTGTTTCAGTTGAGGAGTTAATGACAAGCATAAAAAGGATAGAAAGTTCCTTACTAGCTCGTCTTTCTGAGTATTTTAACGTTGACCTCTGGAACGAATTTCTTGAGAATTTGATGTTGTTTAAACGGTTACTGGATGAAAAGAGTCAATTTATTAAAACAGAAAGATCCGTCTTATTCGAAGCCTTGACCTCAATTGTCTTCCCAATCCATAACTTTAAATTGAAAAAATTATCTAGTGAACAGAAGAGTCATTTATTTCAATATTGTGACCAGTATCTTGAAAGTTCAAAAAAAGTAATAGAAAATGGATTAGAGCAACTTCCTTACTTAAATGAATTGCTTGAAATTAGAATTATATCGCTCTTAAACCAATACCAGCCATATGCGAAAACTTTTGTGGAAGAAGGGTAATAAAAACATGCAGGAATCGAAAGAACAGCGGGTTCACAATGTGTTTGAAAAAATTTCCGATAACTACGATAAAATGAATTCTGTTATCAGTTTCCAACAACACATAAAGTGGCGGAAAGACACAATGAAAAGAATGGATGTAAAGCCGGGCTCACGAGCTCTTGATGTTTGCTGCGGCACCGCTGATTGGACTATAGCATTAGCTGAGGCAGTGGGTCCGACAGGGGACGTTACAGGTTTGGATTTTAGCCAAAACATGCTTAATGTGGGGATTGAAAAGGTTAAGGACCTGGGATTAAAACAGGTGAAATTAGTACATGGTAATGCAATGGAACTCCCTTTTCCAGATAATAGTTTTGATTATGTGACGATTGGTTTTGGCTTAAGGAATGTCCCGGACTACCTGCAAGTATTAAAAGAGATGCATCGTGTTGTAAAACCTGGCGGTATTGCTGTCTGCTTAGAGACATCACAGCCTACTTTAATCGGCTATAAACAGCTCTATTATTTTTACTTTCGTTATATTATGCCGATGTTTGGTAAATTACTGGCAAAAAGTTATCGCGAATATGCATGGCTGCATGAATCAGCACGTGAGTTTCCAGGGATGAAGGAACTTGCTAAAATGTTTGAACAAGCGGGCTTCGCAGATGTAAAATATAAACCATATAGCGGCGGCGCAGCAGCTGTTCATATTGGCAGAAAAAATTAATTTATTGTACTTGAAGACAGGATGAAAAGCTGGGTGAATACAAATGAAATTAAAAATGATGTATTCATTTTTGAATTCGGATATTAACTTGATTGAAAAAAAGCTAGAAGAGACCATACATGCGGAGTCCCTTCTGCTTAAACAAGCTTCTATGCATACATTACAAGCCGGAGGAAAAAGAATTCGTCCTGTTTTTGTTTTGCTTGCTGGTAAATTTGGAAATTATGATATACATGTGATGAAAAATGTTGCTGTTGCCCTTGAATTAATTCATATGGCATCACTTGTCCATGATGATGTGATTGATGATGCGGATCTACGGCGAGGGCAGCCAACCGTGAAATCTAAATGGGATAACAAAATTGCTATGTATACTGGTGATTTTGTTTTTGCTCTTGCGATAGAATTAATGACTAACATTGAAAACCCAATTGCTCATAAAATTTTATCTAATACCATTGTTGAAGTGTCATTAGGGGAAATTCAACAAATAAAAGATAAATACCGATTTAATCAAAATCTCCGAGATTATCTTCGTAGAATTAAGAGAAAGACTGCCCTATTAATTGCTGTAAGTTGTCAATTGGGAGCAATTGCTGCTGATGTAGAAGAATCTGTCCATAAAAAACTATACCGTTTTGGTTATTACGTTGGAATGTCATATCAAATTATCGATGATATTTTAGATTTTACATCTACTGAGAAGGAACTAGGAAAGCCTGCAGGCGGAGACTTGCTGCAGGGAAATATTACCGCACCTGCACTTTTTGCAATGGAAAAGGCTGAAATACGCGCAGAAATTGAAAAGGTGCATGAATCCATGACTCCTTCAGAGATAAAGAAGATTATCACCATTATTAAAGATTCAGATGCAATTGAAAAGTCAATCGCTCTTAGTGATCTTTACCTTAAAAAAGCTTTGGCTGAATTAGAAGGGTTACCTGCAAATAGAACAAAAAAAACCCTTCAAGACTTAGCAAGATTCATTGGAAAACGAAAATTTTAAATCAACTTGTTAAATTTTCGAAAAAATGATAATATTTTTCATGGATTGTTTTCTAAAAAACATTCATATACATAATAATTTTTATTAGGAGTGGAATTCATGGAAAAAACTTTTTTAATGGTAAAACCTGATGGTGTACAACGTAACCTAATTGGAGAAATCGTCTCACGTTTTGAAAGAAAGGGCTTTCAATTAGTAGGAGCTAAATTAATGAGCATTCCTAATGAACTAGCTGAAGAACATTACGGAGAACATAAAGAGCGTCCATTCTTCGGAGAATTAGTCGATTTTATTACTTCTGGACCTGTTTTTGCAATGGTTTGGCAAGGTGAAAATGTGATTGCTACTGCTCGTCAAATGATGGGTTCTACCAATCCAAAAGATGCTGCACCTGGAACAATCCGCGGTGATTTTGGATTAACAGTTGGGAAAAATGTTATCCATGGATCTGATTCACCTGCTAGTGCTGAGCGTGAAATTGGCTTATTCTTTAAAGATTCCGGTGTAGTAGAGTACAATAAACTAGTAAACGAATGGATCTACTAATTGAAATAAAAGAAAGGCATTTGTATAAGAAATTATACAAATGCCTTTTTTTATATGAAAAATTTATTCCTTTTTTTCTGAATAGTTATACTATGTTTATTGCGCAGTATATGGTATATTGATACAAAATTCTTTAATGAGTTGAAGGGGGAAAGTAATATGGGAATGAGATATTTAACAGCAGGAGAATCCCATGGGCCGCAATTAACAACGATTATAGAAGGCCTCCCTGCGGGTATGCCAATATTATTGGAAGATATAAATGAAGAATTATCAAGGCGCCAGAAAGGTTATGGGCGTGGAAGAAGAATGCAAATTGAAAAGGATACAGCCCAAATTGTTTCCGGTGTCCGTCACGGGTACACTCTCGGCTCACCCGTTGCATTAGTAGTTCAAAATAATGACTGGAAGCATTGGACAAAGATTATGGGAGCAGAACCTTTAGAAGAAGGACAAGAAGATGAGGTGAAACGGAAGGTAACGCGTGCTCGTCCAGGTCATGCAGATTTAAACGGCGCCATTAAGTATGGACACAGGGATATGAGAAATGTCCTTGAACGTTCTTCTGCACGTGAGACGACCGTCAGAGTTGCAGCAGGTTCTGTAGCGAAAAAGCTTCTATCATTAGTGGGTGTTGAAATAGTGTCCCATGTGGTTGAAATAGGCGGAATTAAAGCTAGTATTGATCGCTCCATTTCTATTAATGAATTGAAGGAAAAGACAGAACTATCCCCTGTACGATGCGCTGATGCTGCCGTGGAAAGTGATATGATGGCTGCTATTGATGAAGCAAAGAAAAATGGCGATTCAATAGGGGGAGTTGTAGAAGTAATCGCTACGGGTATGCCAGCAGGTGTAGGAAGTTATGTACATTATGATCGTAAATTGGATGGAAAATTGGCAGCCGCTATTATGAGTATAAATGCCTTTAAAGGGGTCGAAATTGGTATTGGATTTGAGGCTGCAAGGAAACCTGGAAGTGAAGTTCATGATGAAATTGCATGGGACCAAGAAAAAGGTTACTACAGGAAGTCTAATCGCCTTGGTGGATTTGAAGGTGGGATGACAACAGGCATGCCGGTTGTGGTCAGAGGTGTAATGAAACCTATCCCAACTTTATATAAACCTCTTATGAGTGTTGATATTGATACAAAAGAGCCGTTTGCAGCAAGTGTCGAGCGTTCTGACAGTTGTGCAGTGCCTGCTGCAGCTGTTGTTGCAGAACATGCGGTGGCATGGGAACTTGCCAATGCTTTGGTTGAACAATTTTATAGTGACCGCTTTGACACTTTTGCGGAGGAAATTAAAAGACAGCGGGAATATGCGAGGGAATTTTAATGGAAACCATTCAAATCCATACAGATTCAAAAAATTATAATGTCTATGTGGGAGAAGGGGTAAGAAAAGAAATTGGTCCTTTTTTAGCGAGACATTTTGACGGCCTAACTCGAATATTAATTATTACCGATGAAACAGTTGCAGCGCTTCATCTGGAAAAATTATTGTTTGAGCTGAAATCGTTAAATCCTGTAATTTTTACTGCTCCTAGTGGGGAAAAAGCCAAAACCTTTGAAATATACTACGCTGCGCTTTCAACAGCACTTGAAAACAAACTAGATCGGAAATCTGTTATTCTTTCCTTTGGAGGAGGGGCTGTTGGAGATTTGTCAGGATTTGTTGCAGCATCCTTTATGAGGGGCATTCCATTTATTCAGGTGCCGACTACTATATTAGCTCATGACAGTGCTGTTGGCGGCAAGGTAGCCATCAATCATCCGCTCGGGAAAAATATGATTGGGGCTTTCCATCAGCCAGAAGCTGTTTTTTATGATTTAGCCTTCCTTAAAACACTACCAGTTCATGAAATTCGTTCTGGTTTTGCTGAGGTTATTAAACATGCACTTATTGATGATGTCGATTTCTATAATTGGTTAAAAGATAATGTGCAAAACCTTCAAACCTTACCAATGGAGATGTTATCGGAATCTTTAATAAAAGGTATAAGGATAAAAGGTAAAATTGTTGGTCAGGATGAACGAGAAACGGGGATTAGGGCTTTCTTGAATTTTGGCCACACACTAGGGCATGCCATTGAATCGGAGATGGGTTATGGGAACTTTACACATGGGGAAGCAGTGATGATAGGAATGCTTTATGCCCTAAGGCTAAGTAACCAATTACTAGGTCTTAACTTTGATATAAAAGAATTTACAAATTGGATTGAAAGACTAGGTTATGAATCTAAAATTCCAGAAATTCTATCCCATGAAAGATTAATCAACAAAATGAAGCAGGATAAAAA
This sequence comes from Neobacillus sp. MER 74, assembly GCF_023714155.1. Taxonomy (NCBI): domain Bacteria; kingdom Bacillati; phylum Bacillota; class Bacilli; order Caryophanales; family Bacillaceae; genus Neobacillus; species Neobacillus sp. MER 74. Next base: position 137,359 of record NZ_JAMAUV010000002.1, on the reverse strand, counting down.
GTCAGTTAGGGATGCTATTCACTTTGTTCTACTTGAACAATTGGGTCAGCCTACAGTTAAGGAACTATCTGAAAAAGTATTATACGAACAATTAAACAGTAATTAATAAGGGGGACTTTTCTTGATTAGAGGGGTAAGAGGAGCAATTACGATTGACCAGAATTCCGAAGAGGAAATCATCTCTGCAACAGAAGAACTTTTTGTACGGTTAATTGAAGATAATCATATTCAACCAGATCAAGTTGGGTCAATTTTCATTTCAACAACAAATGATGTTAACGCCGCATTCCCTGCAAGGGCCCTTCGTAAATTTGAGGGATGGACCTATGTCCCTGTGATGTGTATGCAGGAAATTCCTGTTCCCAATTCGTTAAAGAAGTGTGTCAGAGTCATGATGCATGTGAATACGAACAAGTCACAAGAAGAGATTATTCATGTATACTTAAAAGGTGCAACGGTTCTGAGACCCGACCTTGGCAGCAGTCTAGCAAAATAGGTAAAAACGATAAAGCTGTAATAGAATAACTTATTACGAACGGAGTGAGTTAATATGAGATGGAAAGAGCAGTTATTACAACTGACACCTTATCAACCAGGGAAATCAATCGAAGCTGTGAAGAGGCAATATAAACTGGACAAGATAGTAAAGCTAGCATCAAATGAAAATCCTTTTGGATGCTCATCTCAGGCCTTGGATGCACTTCAATCAAATCAAACAAGTTTGGCAATCTATCCAGATGGCTATGCCACTATATTACGAGAGACCCTTTCAACCTATTTGCAGGTTGATGAAGAAGAATTAATCTTTGGAAATGGCTCAGATAACTTAATTCAAATTATTTCAAGGGCACTGTTACATCCGAATGCTAATACAATTATGGCTACACCTAGCTTTTCACAATATAAGCATAACGCAGTGATTGAAGGCGCGGTCTGCAAAGAAATCCCACTTGTAAACGGAAACCATGATTTAGATTCCATGTTGGCAGCCATTGATGATCAGACCAATGTCATTTGGCTATGCAGTCCTAATAATCCTACTGGTACCTATATACCTGAATCTAAGTTAAACGCCTTTCTTGAAAAAGTTCCTGCTGATATTCTGGTCGTACTAGATGAAGCTTATTATGAATATGTTGTTGCAGAAGATTACTATGATTCCATTAAATTAGCTCAAAAGTATGAAAATTTAATTGTCCTTAGAACTTTTTCAAAAATATACGGTCTCGCTGCCTTAAGAATTGGCTATGGGGTTGCCAATCCTTCAATTATTAAAGCACTTGAACCTGCTCGGGAGCCATTTAATGTTAATTCTTTAGGCCAATTAGCGGCGTCAGCAGCCATAAAAGATCAGCAATTTATTAACAGCTGCAAAGAAAAAAATAGGCAAGGACTAGAACAGTTCTATGAATTCTGTGGGAAGTATGAACTTGATTATTATCCATCACAAACCAATTTTATATTAATTGATTGTAAAACAGATGGGGACGTGGTGTTCCAGAATCTAATGCAGAGAGGCTATATTGTTCGCTCTGGGAAAGCTCTTGGTTTTCCTACAGGGGTTAGAATTACAGTAGGGTCATTTGAACAAAATGAAGGTGTTCTCCATGCATTAGGAGAGTTTTTATCACAAAAGTAAAACAGTTCTGCTTTGTTTTTAGGGGGAGTTATCATTGAAAGGCCGTGTTTTTGTTATAGGGTTAGGATTAATAGGCGGTTCTCTAGCCCTATGTATAAAAAAGGAACATGAGGATGCAACGATTGTAGGATATGATATTAATAGTGAACAAGCAAGACTAGCAAAAATGCTTGGGGTTATCGATGAAATAGCTGAAGATATCCAAAGTGGCGCTATTGATGCTAATTTAATTATTATTTCTGCACCTGTAAATGAAACAGAGGAAATTATCAAGTTCCTTGCGGGTCTCCCTCTTCATCCAGAGGTAATCGTGACAGATACAGGTAGTACAAAAAGCAAGATTGTTGGAAGTGCCAAAAGCCTAAAAGAGAGAGGAATCACCTTTATCGGCGGGCATCCAATGGCGGGATCACATAAAAGTGGTGTTTCTGCTGCCAAAGAAATTCTATTTGAAAATGCGTTTTATTTGTTAACACCAAAGGAACATATAGATGATTCAAAGGTAAAAATATTAAAATCATGGTTAATTGGAACTAAAGCCAAGTTTTTAACTATCACACCAGAAAATCATGATTATCTTACAGGGATTGTCAGTCATTTTCCTCATATCATCGCTGCCTCAATTGTTCGCCAAACTGAAAAGTTAGCTGAAGCAGAGAGTTTAATTCCGCGTCTTGCAGCAGGCGGGTTTAGAGATATTACCCGGATTGCCTCAAGTAGTCCGAAGATGTGGAAAGATATTCTCCTCCACAATCGTGAGATATTAATTGAATTGCTCAATCAGTGGCAAGAAGAGATGAATGATGTCAAAATGCTGCTTGAAGATGAAAACAGTTCGGCAATATATGACTATTTTCACCAAGCAAAACAATTCCGTGATGGTCTGCCTCAAAAAGATAAGGGTGCAATTCCGGCATTTTATGATTTATTTGTTGATGTACCGGACTACCCAGGGGTCGTTTCCGAGATTACTGGTTATTTAGCGAAGGAAGAAATTAGTATCACAAATATTCGAATTTTAGAAACACGTGAAGATATAAATGGTGTCTTAGTAATTAGTTTTCAAACAGAAGAGGACCGTCAAAAAGCGGAACAATGTATTGGCTCCTATTCTAGTTATGCTACATCTATTGGATCTTAAAATGATAAATAAAAAAGGTGATTTTTCATGACGTCTCTAAAACTGAAGACAAACATAACACACTTAAACGGAGAAATAACAATTCCTGGGGATAAATCAATTTCACACCGGTCAGTTATGTTTGGTTCGATTGCCCACGGTGAAACCAAAGTAACCAATTTTTTACCTGGGGAAGATTGCTTAAGCACAATATCGTGCTTTCGAAAACTCGGAGTTACCATCGAAGAATCTGATGGCCAACTTCACATTATTGGAAAAGGATTTGAAGGGTTAACCGAACCAAATGAAGTATTAGACGTTGGTAACTCTGGAACAACAATCCGTTTATTAATGGGGATATTGGCAGGTAGACCATTTTTCTCTTCTCTTGTTGGTGATGAGTCAATCGGGAAACGTCCAATGACGAGGGTAACGAACCCTTTATCGGAATTGGGTGCAAAAATAGATGGTCGTAACAATGGTTCCTACACACCCATCTCTATTCGTGGGGGTGAATTAAAACCTGTAAATTATCAACTTCCGGTTGCGAGTGCACAGGTTAAATCTGCCTTAATTCTTGCAGGCCTGCAAGCAGAAGGTCAAAGTGTGATTATTGAGCCGGAAGAAACTCGTGATCATACAGAAAGAATGATTATTAAATTTGGCGGGGAAATCCACAAGGATAACCAAATGATTATCGTCAATGGCGGTCAAAAACTAGTCGGAACGACAGTCCATGTTCCTGGGGATATATCGTCTGCAGCATTCTTTTTAGTTGCAGGTGCCATAATTCCTGGAAGTGAAGTTGTATTAAAAAATGTTGGGCTGAATCCAACAAGAACGGGAATTATCGAAGTAATGAAAAAGATGGGTGCGGACTTAGAAATTGTCCAGAACGAGGAATCATCATTTGAACCAATGGGGGATCTAATTATTAAGACTTCCAGTCTGAAAGGAACCGTGATTGAAGGAGATTTAATTCCAAAATTAATTGATGAAATCCCAATAATTGCCCTTTTAGCAACCCAGGCAGAAGGTACAACAATTATCAAGGATGCCGAGGAACTGAAAGTAAAAGAAACAAATCGAATTGATACAGTTGTTCATGAGCTAAAAACTTTAGGTGCTAAAATCGAAGCAACTGAAGATGGAATGATTATTCATGGAAAAACCAAATTAGTTGGTGGAACTGTCGCTAGTCATGGCGATCATCGAATTGGAATGATGCTGGCCATAGCTGCACTCCTCTGTGAAGAAAAGGCAGTTCTAGAAAACCCAGAAGCGATTTCCGTTTCGTATCCGAACTTCTTTGACCATTTAAATAGTCTGATTAAGTAAAGCTGCATATCAATGCAGCTTTTTCTATTTTATATCCCGAATTGAATGGCATAGTTTTTGGAATTTTCGCATAGCTTGTCTTAAAGAGAATAGTCAAAAAAGAAAATAGGACACAATGAAATGGTGGTGGATAATGTATATTATTGAAAATGCCAATCTCCTAAAAGACAAGCAATTAAAAACTTGTTCACTATTAATACGTAACAATCGAATAGAAAGGATTGACTCGCATTTCAATTATTATCGGTTAATAAGAATGAATGCCGAACCATATATTATGACCCCCACCTATGTTTTATTTAATTCAAATATTCCACAAATTAGAGCCTTTCAAGAATTAAAAAAGTATTTGACTGAAGATTTTTTGTTGAAAGGTTGCACCACCTTGTTCACCTATGTTAATGTTTCCTACGAAAATGAATTAACCACAAAAATATCAGCGCTTAAAACGGCTCTCTTAAGCAGCCCAATAGATTATCTTATTGGGGTAAGAATACCAGTTCGATTGATTTCTCCATCGTTTATTAGGAAATGTAAGAAAGAAAAAGTACCAGCTATTTTTGTAGACCTTCAATCACATGAAGAATTAGAACAAGTTCCATGGGGTTGGATTAAAGAAGCAATGTTTCCTTTCAACAGTCCGTTCATCCCAATAATTTCTTCGGTTCACAAGAAGGAAGTGAAGGGTGTTTTGTCGAAATGGAATGGTATCATGAATAGAGAGAATATACCCGCTCTTTATGAAGAAATTGAAGAAAATATCCCATTGGCTGTTTCTGTATTAAATAAAATTGGTGTATATCCGCAAAAAGGTAGTTTAATGTGTGGTACAGAAGTGAGTTATAATTTGTATACTAAAATAAATGAAGGCCAGAATGTTGATGAAGTGAATATATTTCATTATCATAGTGATAGACTCGTAGTAACCGTCCACAAGGGGGAGGTTTTACGAGCAAGTGGTAACGTGATATTTAAACCTGGAAATGGAGAACATGTTAGGGTGCGAATCCCATCCTATTTTTCTCTGTCAATCTAGGAGAACGAGAGGTAAGAGTCAATGGACCGAGTGAATAAAATTATTACCATGTTAGAAAATGGTCAACATAATGAGGCCTTAATTGAATATAATGATGTATTACAAAATGGTATGCCCGATGAAAAGTTTCTTCTTAGCGAAGAAATGTATCAATATGGTTTCCTAGAAGAGGCAAAGTCACTAATAGCAAATTTATTAGAAACATTCCCTGAGGAAGGTGAGCTTCTTGTCCTGTTAGGTGAAATATTAGTTGAAGCCGGTGAAGACGAAGAAGCAATTCTTGTTCTTGAAAAGATATCAGAACATGATGCGAATTATGGACAATCCCTACTTTTATTAGCCGATCTTTATCAAGTTCAAGGTTTGTATGAAGTTTGTGAAAGAAAACTTTTGAAGGCAAAGGAATTGTTGCCCGATGAAATCATTATAGATTTTGCTTTAGGCGAACTTTATAGTGAACAAGGTGAAGTGACCAAGGCACTGGAAGCATACGAAAAGGTTTTAAAAGAAGAAAATGAAATAGCTGGTGTAAATATAGATCAACGGATTGCAGATCTCTTAAGTGTATCTGGGATGTTTGAGGATGCATTAGTTTATTATGAAAAGGCAATGAATGAAAAATTAGAGATTAACACTTTATTCGGCTATGGTTTTACGGCACTTCAGGCAGGGTATTACAAGACTGCTATCGTAAAATTCACTGAATTGAAAGAGCTGGATCCGGAATACCATTCTCTATATTTACACCTTGCTTTAGCATATGAAAGGGAGGGAGAACTTGAAAATAGTTTACTTACCATTCAAGAAGGCATAAAACAAGATGAATATAATAAGGAGTTATTTTTCTTTGGCGGGAGAATAGCAACCCAACTAGGAAAAGTGGAAGAAGGAGAACAGTTTTTCCGTGAAGCACTTGCCTTAGACCCAGGATTTATTGAAGCAGCACTTACATTAAATAAACTCTTTTTACTTCAAGAAAGATATGAGGACATCATTGATTTAATTACTGAACTTGATATTAAAGAAGATGAAGAACCCCAACTCTTATGGGATGCTGCAGTAAGCTATCAGAGGTTAGAAAAATTTTCTTACGCATTAGACAAATATGAAAGTGCATATACTTTTTTTAAGAAAAATGAAACATTTTTACAGGATTACGGTTATTTTCTAATTGAAGAAGGAAAAAGCGACCGCGCCGCCGAAATTTTTAAACAGTTGCTAAATGAAGATCCAACAAACGGGGAGTATATGGATTTAATTGAACGTCTTACAGGGTTGAAAGATTAAAAAAAGCTGAATTTGCAGAGGAGGGAAACTATCATGGCAACCCCTGTTTCTGTCAACGAGAAGAAGGACTTTATTCGCTGGTTTTTAAATCATTATCAATTAAAGAGAAGAGAATGTGTTTGGATTCTTAATTATCTAATGAGCCACGATCAATTAATGGAGAAGGTCCATTTTGTGGAGCAAGCACAGTATTGTCCGAGAGGTTTAATTATGTCTACACATTGCGTCGATAAGGTACCATTTAGATTCTATAAAGAAAATGTGATGACTACAGATGCTGAAAAGTCTTTTCACGACATTCGTTTAAATCGTGATGAGGATATTTTTATCCAATTAAACTTTCATGCTGCTAATCAGGCACACCAGTATGCTGCGGTTCTTGAAGAGAATTTATACGTTCCCAAACACCTGCAAGTGAATGAGAAGGATGGAATTATTGCAGAACAATTATTGCAGCGCAGTATTGAACATTTTCAACGTGAGAAAATCCTTCAATTAATTGATGAGGCCCTTGATAATCAAGATCGAAAAGCATTTCAAGTTCTTACACAAAAGCTTAATCAGTTAACCATGTCAGAACAAAAAGGAAGCGTGCGATAAGCAGCTTCCTTTTTGTTTGGGATTTTCTAAATATTGCACTATATCTTTTATTGTTTCTGTAGAAAATGATATTATGATAATAGTGAAATTAAAAGGTTGGTGCATAAATATGAAATGGACACCTCAAGATATTGAGACGTATTTGAATGCAAAGGAATATGTAGACACAGCTGTTGTGCCATTGCTGGCTGTATCTGTGGGGGGGGGGATGAAACAGTCTGCGACAGCTGCGGAATTTATCACATTACTTACTGGACATCTAGAAAGGCAATTTACGGGAAGATTATTATTATTACCTCCATATACATATTTGAAGTCCAAAAATGGAGAAAATATCATTAGTGATTTGAAGGAATGGGAGGCTAGCCTTCAAAAGGGGGAATTTAAACACATATTTTACATTACATCCGAAATTGATTGGAGATCACGAGAAGAAGAACTTTCCGGAACGATAATATGGCTTCCATCAATCCCACTGGAACACATGAATGATTCACAGAAAATGGCGGTTGTTGATAGTCAAGTAAAACAATTATTAGACCTTTTTACGCAAAAATGGCATGAAAATGAGTAAAACCACCTTTTAAGCATGTTTTTAAAATAGTATGATATTGACCTAACTTGCAGATTGATATATCATTGTTATGTCCTAGTTTTATATGTGTTTAAATTTGTCCGTCGGACTTAACTTCGTGAATAGAGGGGGGGATATAAGCATGAGTAAGCAACGCGTTTCAAGACGTCAATTTTTAAGCTACACATTAACAGGAGTAGGCGGCTTTATGGCAGCTGGTATGTTAATGCCAATGGTAAGATTTGCAGTTGATCCAGTTTTAAAGGCTGAAGAAGGCGGAGATTTCGTCGCAACAAAACAAAAGGTTTCTGAAATAACTAACGAACCGGTTCGAGTTGACTTTAGCTTTAAACAAAAGGATGCATGGTATGAGTCAGAGGTTACGGAGACTGCCTGGGTTTATAAGGATGATGCAGGTAAAATTGTAGCCCTTTCACCTGTGTGTAAACATTTAGGCTGTACTGTTAACTGGAATACGGACAAGGAACATCCAAATCAATTCTTTTGTCCATGTCACTATGGCCGTTACACAAAGGATGGAACCAACGTTCCAGGTACACCACCACTTCACCCGCTTGATGTATATCCATTTAAGGAAAAAGACGGTTTTCTTTATTTAGGTAAAGCTGAACCACGGAAGGAGGCGTAACATGTTAAACAAGATTTACGATTGGGTAGATGAACGTTTAGATATTACGCCTTTGTGGCGCGATATCGCAGACCATGAAGTACCTGAGCATGTTAATCCAGCGCATCACTTTTCAGCGTTTGTATACTGCTTTGGAGGTCTAACATTCTTCGTAACAGTCATTCAAATTCTCTCTGGTATGTTTTTAACTATGTACTATGTACCAGATATTAAAAATGCATGGGAATCGGTTTATTATCTTCAAAATGAAGTTGCTTTTGGACAAATTGTACGTGGAATGCATCACTGGGGTGCAAGTTTAGTACTTGTAATGATGTTTTTACATACACTACGTGTTTTCTTCCAAGGTGCTTACAAGAAACCTCGTGAACTAAACTGGGTAGTCGGAGTGCTTATTTTCTTCGTTATGCTTGGCTTAGGATTTACTGGTTACTTATTACCATGGGATATGAAAGCGTTATTTGCAACAAAAGTAGGTCTGCAGATTGCCGAAGCAACACCGTTTATCGGTACACAGGTTAAGGTTTTACTTGCAGGTCATGAACATATTGTTGGTGCCCAAACATTAACCCGTTTCTTTGCGATTCACGTGTTCTTCCTGCCAGGTGCACTGCTTGGATTAATGGGAGCCCACTTCTTAATGATTCGTAAACAAGGTATTTCTGGACCACTATAAAAAACGTTTTTTCTCAATCGATGTTTTTTCTACTAACTACGGAAAAAGGAGGGGGATTGCTCGATGCATCGCGGTAAAGGATTAAAGTTCGTTGGTGATTCACGTGTTTTAGCACCTTCTGAACGAAAAAAAATGATTCCGAAAGATTACTCTGAATACCCTGGTAAAACAGAGGCGTTCTGGCCTAACTTCCTTTTGAAAGAATGGATGATAGGAGCTGTATTTCTTGTCGGCTTTTTATGTTTAACTGTTGCCCATCCGGCTCCGCTTGAAAGGATAGCGGATCCGACTGATACTGGTTACATTCCATTGCCAGACTGGTATTTCTTATTTTTGTATCAATTACTAAAATATTCATATGCATCCGGACCGTATACAGTTATCGGAGCTATGATTATGCCTGGACTTGCATTTGGAGGCTTACTATTAGCTCCATTCCTGGATAATGGTCCTGAACGTCGTCCAATGAAGCGTCCGATTGCAACTACAGCTATGCTTTTGGCATTAGCTGCCACCGTATTTTTAACTTGGGAGTCTGTTGCGACCCACGACTGGGAACAAGCTGAGCGCCAAGGTAAAATTGTTGAAAAGGTTGATATTGATAAGTCGAGTGCCGGCTACAAAATTGCTAGTGCGAATACATGTATAACTTGTCACGGTGAAGATCTTTCCGGAGGTGCCGGTGCTCCTGCATTAGTTGGAACTGGTCTATCTGCTGAAGAAGTAGCGAAAATTGCTAAAGAAGGTAAAGGTGGAAAAATGCCACCCGGAATCTTCAAAGGTACTGACGAAGAACTTAAAACACTTTCTGAATTTATCTCAGGCCTTGGTAAGTAATAATCGAATTATTGAAAAGCTGACGAAAGATCGTCAGCTTTTTTTCTTCATGAAAAATCAATCCTGGAAGGAGCATGCTTGTGAGTTGGATTTATCCTCTCTTGGCCCATAGGTCAATTATTAAGCTGCTATTATTTATAAATATAGCTGGAACTATATATGGGTATTACTGGTATGGGTGGCAACTAAAAGAAACACCTGCAATTTTCCTGGCATTCGTTCCCGACAGCCCTACCGCTAGTTTATTCTTTGTTTTCGTTTTAATTGCCTTTCTATTACGGAGAAACTGGCCTTTAATAGAGGCTCTGGCGATTGTCACACTTTTTAAATATGGAATTTGGGCAGTGGTGATGAACATTCTAGTCTACTTTGTCCAAGGGGAACTTGATGCAGTTGGCTATATGCTAATATTTTCCCATTTTGCAATGGCTGTACAAGGGATTTTGTATGCTCCATTTTATCGTTTTAAATGGTGGCATTTAATCATAACAGCTGTTTGGACATTACATAATGATGTGATAGATTATGTTTTTTTCATGTTGCCGAGCTATCATATGCTTGATCGCTACACTCCGCAAATTGGCTATTTTACATTCTGGCTTTCGATTTTTTCTATTGCCCTTGCCTATTATTTTTCCATTCGGTCCAATCGGTACAAGCTTGAAATAAAATAATCCAAAATGGTCTAACCTTGTCCACCCCTACATACATTTTATTAGTAATGAAAGGGGGGACAAGGATTGAAAATCAAATGGTTATTTTTATTTGCAATTATCATGATGCTTACTCCCACATCTATTTATGCAGAACAACAATCGCCAATGGAGAAGCTTGATGATATTTCAGATGAAGCACTCCAAATGGTGAAGTTTCATAGATATGAAGATGCGAAAAGACTCCTTGATTATTTTTCAAATCAGTTCACAAGTATTGCTGGTACGGATCCACCATTAACCATGGATGAAGTGAGAATAATTAACACCTCCCATGATGAAGCAGTGGAAGCGGCAGTTAGTTCCAACATGAAATATGAGGAACGAATAAATAAATTAGTCAAATTTAGACTTGTTATTGATGCGATTGCTACAAGTCATCAACCCCTATGGGTTGAAATGGAAGATCAAATTATGACTGCTTTTCATCAAGCGAAAGATGCCGCTAAAAAAGGTGATTCTGGAAACTTTCATACAAACTTCAATTCATTTTTATCTTTGTACAATGTCATCTATCCAAGTATGAAAATTGATGTGTCCGTAGAAAATGTACAAAAATTAGATGCACGGATTGATTTTATAAATGAATACCGTTCCCTAGTAGTAAATGACACTAAAAGTCAGCAGGAATTGGATAAACTAGATACGGACTTAGTCAAACTCTTTTCTAACATGGAAGAGGATGAGGCAGATCCTAACATTTGGTGGGTTATTATATCCACTGGAAGCATTATTATCATGACATTATCCTATGTGGGTTGGAGAAAATATCAAGGTGACAAGAACCAGAAAAAAGACCGTTCGAAAGATTGATACTAAAAAAGCAATGTCAAACGACATTGCTTTTTTAATCTACTAACGGCATTTTATTTTCGTCAAGGGTAAATCCTTCTCCATGAACATCGTGAACAATAGTAATTGAAACAAAGGCATGTGGATCGACCGAGGTGATTACATTTTTTAACCGAACGATTTCATTTTTAGCCACAACACAATATAAAACCTCACGTTCACTTTTTGTATATGATCCATAACCTTTTAAGGCAGTAACTCCTCGGTCCATTTCCTCCATAATTTTTGCGGCAATTTGTTCGTTTTTTTCCGAAATAATCATTGCCCCTCTTGCAGAATAGGCACCTTCTAAAATGAAATCGATGACTCTTGCACCAATAAAAACAGCAACAAGTGTATACATTGCCTGTTTATAATTTAAATATGTAACTAGAGATAACGCGATAACACATGCATCAAATAAGAACATCGTTTTCCCCATATTCCAGCCTGCATATTTCTGGACGAGCCTTGCAATAATATCGACTCCTCCCGTAGTTCCACCATAACGAAAGATTACTCCTAAACCAACGCCTGTAAAAACTCCAGCAAATAATGCTGCTAATGTTAAATCACTTTCAAGTGGCATATCTATTGCATAGCGTTGAAATATCCACAAAAAAATCGATACTCCTACCGTTCCTATAATGGTGTATAAAAATGTATTCCGTCCTAACAATTTCCACCCGATAAAAAAAAGTGGAATATTTAAAAATAAATTTGAATATGACGGATCCCACTTGAACAAGAAATAAAATAATAGAGCAATCCCAGTGAAACCACCTTCAGCCAACTTGTTTTGCATATTAAAATTCACAAGTCCAAACGACATGATTGCAGCCCCTAAAAGGATAAATAATATGTTTTTAAATTTAAGTCCTGATATCATTCATAACCCCCCTCTGCCATAAATTCTCTTATCTGGCGATTTTTATTATATCGAATTAAAAATGCTAGAGCAATGAGTAGTGAAAAAGACTAAAAATAATTGAAAACATTTGTAAAACCGAGATAATTTAGCTAACATAAACAATGAATAAGAAAATGGGCATTAGTATCAATCATATTAACGAGGTGAAGGCAAATTGGCCAATGAAAAGACAATGAAAGAACTTCAGCAAGAAGTAGATTTGTACATTAGTCAATTTAAAGAGGGGTATTTCAGTCCACTGGCAATGCTGGCGCGACTTACAGAAGAACTAGGGGAATTTGCTAGAGAAGTAAATCATTATTATGGAGAGAAACCCAAAAAAACTAGTGAAACTGAAAAAGCGATTGAGGAAGAACTGGGAGACCTTTTATTTGTCTTAATTTGCTTTGCTAATTCTTTAAATATTAGCCTAGAAGATGCACATGATTATGTCATGGCAAAATTTAAGACAAGAGACAAAAATCGTTGGACTAGAATTAACGAAGAAAAAATGGAGTGAATGCGATGGAAAAGATTAAAATTATTATTGCAGGCCCTCGTGGAAGAATGGGGAGCGAAGCTGTAAAGTTAGTCACAAATACTGATAATTTTGAATTAGTTGCTGTTGTGGATCATAAGTATGACGGAATCATGTTAAGCGATTTGGAAGGTTTTCATTCAATACATAATGTGCAAGTTTATTCAAATATTGAAACATGTCTGCAAACAATCCAAGCAGATGTATTAATTGACTTAACCACACCTGAAGTGGGCATGCATCATACCAAAACAGCACTCTCTTACAATGTGCGGCCTGTTGTAGGTACAACAGGGTTTACCGCTGATGAATTAGAAGAATTAGAGCGTATTTGTCAGGAGAAAGAACTGGGGTGTATTATTGCTCCGAATTTTGCTATAGGTGCGGTTTTAATGATGAAATTCTCTCAAATGGCTGCCAAATATTTTGAGGATGTTGAAATTATCGAATTACACCACGACCAGAAGCTGGATGCTCCGTCAGGAACAGCGGTAAAGACGGCGGAAATGATCTCAACTGTAAGAGAAGCAAAAAATCAAGGCCACCCAAATGAAAAAGAAACAATCGCAGGAGCGAGGGGGGCAAATTTTGATGGGATGCATATTCACTCGGTTCGATTGCCGGGATTGGTTGCACATCAACAGGTGTTATTCGGTTCAGATGGTCAGACTTTAACAATCAGGCACGATTCCTACCACCGAGGGTCGTTTATGTCAGGGGTAAAAGTGGCAGTTGAGTCTGTGATGACACATAATGCCTTTGTTTATGGCCTTGAAAATATTTTAGGATAGGAGGAAATATAATGAATATTGCATTAATTGCTCATGATAATAAGAAAAATGATTTGGTGCAGTTCGCGATTGCCTATCAGAATATTTTTTCGAAGCACTCTTTATTTGCTACTGGAACAACAGGGCAAAGAATTAGTGATGCAACAGGATTGAATATTACACGGTTTCAATCCGGACCGCTTGGTGGTGACCAGCAAATTGGTGCGATGATTGCTCAAAATGAAATGGATGCTGTTTTCTTTTTTCGAGATCCATTAACCGCACAGCCGCATGAACCAGATGTTACTGCATTAGTAAGACTATGTGATGTATACTCCATACCCCTTGCAACCAATATGGGAACTGCGGAATTGCTTATAAGAGGTTTAGAACTCGGGCTGATTGAATGGAGAAATATAATTAAAGAGAATGGTGGACATAATGAATAATCAACACCTTCAAGTCCTTGCATTTGGTGCCCATGCAGACGATGTCGAGATAGGCATGGCAGGGACAATCGCAAAATTTACATCTGAGGGAAAACGTGTAGGTATCTGTGATTTAACAGATGCCGACCTTTCTTCAAATGGGAATATAGAGCTCAGAAAGTCTGAGGCGGCAAATGCGGCTGAAGTTCTAAAAGTTTCGTGGCGGTCCTCGCTGGGTTTTCCGGATAGGGGCTTATACCTTAATGAAGAATACATAAGAGAAATTGCAAGGGTAATAAGAATAAACAAGCCTCAAATCGTGTTTGCACCTTATTTTGAAGACCGTCATCCAGACCATGGAAATTGTGCTAGTTTAGTGGAAGAGGCAGTTTTTTCAGCTGGAATCCGAAAATATGAAACAGATGGAAATGAACCTGCTCACCGAGTGGAAAGAGTTTATTTTTATATGATTAATGGTTTTCACAAACCCGATTTTGTTATCGATATTTCACAATACATAGATTTAAAGCTCGAAGCATTAAGGGAGTATAAGAGCCAATTCCAGCAAACAGAAGAAACCCACAATACTCCACTTGTTAATGGGTATATTGAAACAGTCGAGGCAAGGGAAAGAATGTTTGGCAAGCTTGTTGGTGTTACATTTGCTGAAGGGTTCAAAACGAAAGTTCCCATTCTTTTGAATCGAGATTTGATAGGAGAATAACCATGAGGAAATTAAAAATTGGAATTACTTGCTATCCAACAGTAGGTGGTTCAGGGGTGGTAGCAACGGAATTAGGAAAAATGCTGGCTGAAAAAGGTCATGAAATTCATTTCATTTCATCAAGCATCCCTTTTAGGTTGAACAAAATTTATCATAATATCTATTATCATCAAGTTGAAGTGAATCAATATTCCTTATTTCAGTACCCACCCTACGATATTGCTTTAGCAAGTAAAATGGCGGAAGTTGCTAATCGGGAAAAATTAGATCTACTTCACGTTCATTATGCTATTCCTCATGCGGTTTGTGCTATATTAGCCAAGCAAATGAGTCACCGAGATTTTAAAATAGTCACTACCCTGCACGGAACAGACATAACCGTTTTAGGGTATGATCCTTCGTTGACAGATGCAATTAAATTTGGAATAGAAAAATCTGATGTGGTAACTGCTGTATCGAATTCGCTTGTGAATCAAACTTATGACCTCATCAATCCTGATAAAACAATCGAAACTGTCTATAATTTTATTGATGACCGCGTCTATAAAAAAACTGATGCACTTGGTTTAAAGTCAGATTTTGAAATAAGGGAAAACGAGAAGGTAATCATACATGTTTCAAATTTCCGTCCAGTAAAGCGCGTGAAAGATGTAGTAAAATCTTTTTCAAAGATTGCATCTGCAATGCCTGCAAAATTACTATTGGTCGGTGATGGTCCCGAAATGACTATCGTTTGTAAGCTCGTCAGAGAGTTGGGCTTGGAAGATCAAGTCATTTTTCTTGGTAAACAAGAGAGTTTAGAGGAATTGTACTCTATTAGTGATTTAATGTTGTTATTATCAGAGAAAGAAAGCTTTGGACTTGTTGCACTAGAAGCGATGGCTTGTGGTGTCCCTTGTATCGGGACGAATGTTGGCGGTGTTCCAGAGGTTATTAATCATGGTGTCAATGGATTTATTTGTGAAGTAGGTGACATAGAGGATATTTCTAGTAGAGCATTAGCGGTTTTAAATGATGCGAAGCTTCATCAGCAATTTTCTCAACAGTCCATTTACACAGCAAAAACAAAATTTAAAGCAGATCAAATCGTTGAACAGTATGAGCAAATATATTTTAATATACTGAATTAAGGTGAAGGAAATGACAGACCCATTCTTAACTGCAATTCCTGTCTTAGAAAAGCTAGAGGACGCCGGTTATGAGGCCTACTTTGTTGGCGGATCAGTTAGAGATTTTCTTTTAAATAGAGAGATAAATGACGTGGATATTGCGACAAGTGCAACTCCAGATGAAGTGAAAAAAATCTTTCCAAAAACAGTAGATATTGGAATAGAACATGGAACAGTTCTAGTCCTGGTTACTAATGGGGCATATGAAATTACTACCTTTAGGACAGAATCGGAGTATGAAGATTATCGTAGACCTAAAGAGGTTACGTTTATTCGGAATTTAAAGGATGATTTGCAGCGCAGGGATTTTACAATGAATGCCATTGCAATGGACAGAAATCGGAAACTGATTGATCCTTTTAACGGATTTTTAGCTATACAGAATAAATTAATTCAAACAGTCGGAAGTCCAAGTGACAGGTTCCAAGAAGATGCCTTAAGAATAATGAGAGCCGTACGTTTTGTAAGTCAACTTTCATTTCAAATAGAAGCGGGAACTATCACCGCATTAGCCAATCAGGTTCATTTACTTGAGAAAATTGCTGTGGAGAGAAAAAAAACAGAGTTCGAAAAACTGTTAATCGGTAAAAACAAACAAACCGCGTTAAATATCCTTCTAGATACAAGCATTTTTTTATATTTGCCTGGTTTAAAAGGAGAGAGGAAGTCTTTAGAGAAACTGATTCGCTTTGAAAGTATCCCTCTTAATATTAATGAAATGTGGTCATTATTAATTTTCTGTTTACAGTTTAAAGAAAAAGAGATCGAGGTATTTCTAAAAGACTGGCGGCTTTCAATTAAGGAAATAAGAGAAATTGGACGAACGGTCCATTTCTTATATAAAAGACTTGAACAAGAATGGTCTATCTATGATCTCTATGCTGCAGGTCGTGATACAATCCTTTCAACAGAAAGACTCTACCTTGTGATTAACCAAATAAAGGATATTCGATCAATTGAACATTGGGGAAAAATGTATGATTCTCTTCCGATTAAAGAACGTGCAGAAATAAATGTATCAGGAAATGACTTAATGGATTGGTTCAATAAAAGAGGCGGACCATGGCTAAAGGAAACCCTATTAGAAATTGAAAATAACATCTTATCTTGTCAACTTCCTAATAACAAAGAAAAAATCAAGGAGTGGCTAATGAAGTGCAATCAGAAATAAGAAAAGAATTAATTGATGCCTTTACAAATGCCGGAGATGCCTTTTTGTCAGGTCAATATCTAGCTGAACTCATTGGCTGCTCTAGGACGGCAGTTTGGAAGCATATAGAGGAACTAAGAAAAGAAGGCTTTGAATTAGATGCAGTTAGAAATAAGGGATATCGGATTCTAAAGACCCCAGAAAAAATAACTGCCGATGAAATAAGACTGGGTCTAACAACTCACTTCATGGGGAGGAATATCCATTATGAGGAGACTGTTGAGTCAACTCAGAAGATAGCCCATCGCATGGCTTCTGAAGATGCACCAGAAGGAACGGTCATCATTGCAGAAGAGCAGTTGTCAGGCAGGGGAAGAATGGCCCGTAAATGGCATTCTCCAAAATATTCAGGTATTTGGATGAGCATGATCCTGCGCCCCAATATACCTCTTAGTAATGCGCCACAATTGACATTATTAGCTGCAGTTTCCATTGTTCAAGCCATTGAAGAAATGACAGACTTAGTCCCAGATATTAAATGGCCTAATGATGTTCTAATTAGCGGAAAAAAAGTCACTGGAATATTGACTGAGCTACAAGCTGAGGCCGATCGAATTCATTCCATTATTATTGGAATTGGTATCAATGTGAATCAAAAGTTAGAAGATTTCCCAGCAGAAATTCAAGATATTGCTACGTCCCTTTTTATTGAGAAAAAAGACACTGTCTCGAGAGCGGAATTAATTAGAACGATCCTAAAGAACTTTGAAAATTTGTATACAATGTATCTGGAACAGGGCTTCTTGCCAATAAAGCTTTTATGGGAAGGTTATGCCAGCAGTATCGGCAAGTACATAAAAGCGAGAACATTGACAAATACCATTGAAGGTATTGCGCTAGGTATCACAGATGATGGTGTGTTGAAACTGGAGGATCAGACTGGATTCATCCACCATATTTATTCAGCGGATATTGAGTTATAAGACTTGAACTTTTCGAGAAATTTGCTATAATTCATTCCAATGGGCAGTATCCATAGTGAACTGCACCTTAATGAAGTAACCAACAATTAAAAAAGGTTTCTGCCTAGATCCGTTTAACGGACCGGGACAGAGGGATGAAGCTTGAATTGAGTAATAGGGATCCTCTGCCTTCAGAAGGATCTTTTTATTTGCTCTTCGAAATCTTCATATCCCCTCTCCCAACAAAAAAGGAGGGAAAAATGGATGAAGCAAGCAACAGATTTTTTAAAAATGAAGGAAAAAAATGAAAAAATAGTCATGTTAACAGCGTATGATTACCCCTCTGCTAAACAAGCAGAAGAAGGTGGAGTTGACATTATTTTGGTGGGTGATTCCCTTGGTATGGTTGTCTTAGGGTATGACTCGACCATACCGGTGACACTTGAAGACATGATCCATCATACGAAAGCAGTAAAACGAGGTGCAAAGGATACATTTATTCTCGCGGACTTGCCATTCTTAACCTATCATTTATCCGTCCGTGATACATTAATGAATGCAGGCAGACTCATTCAAGAAACAGGCGCACATGCGGTGAAACTTGAGGGTGCAGATGATGTCCTAGAAAAAATAACTGCTCTAACGAAAGCAGGCATCCCTGTGTGTGCTCATTTGGGGTTAACTCCACAATCCGTTGGTGTATTAGGCGGGTATAAAGTACAAGGGAAAGATGCTGAGGCAGCAAGGAAATTAATAGATGATGCGAAGAAATGTGAACAAGCAGGAGCTTTCGCCATCGTTCTTGAATGTGTCCCAAAACAATTGGCTGAAGAAATTACACAAAGTCTTTCAATACCTATCATTGGTATTGGTGCCGGGATTGATGTGGACGGTCAAGTGCTCGTGTATCATGATATTCTTGGTTATGGTGTTGAGCGTGTACCGAAGTTTGTGAAACAATACCATTCCGTAAATCCATTTATGCTTGAATCTATTCAAGCTTATGCAGCAGATGTTAAAAATAAACAGTTTCCAGAAGATAAGCATTCATTCACAATGAAGGAGCAGGAACTGAAAGGGCTTTATGGAGGTATAAAATGAAGGTAGTTACCACAATTAAAGACATGCAAGCGTTAATTTTGAAACAAAAGTCCCAAGGAAAATCGATTGGCTTTGTTCCAACGATGGGTTTTCTGCATGAAGGCCATTTGACGCTTTTAAATAGAGCTAGAAAAGAAAATGATATCGTCGTCCTTAGCATTTTTGTTAATCCGTTGCAGTTTGGTCCGAAAGAGGATTATGCTGAATATCCCCGTGACTTTGAGCGTGACCGTGCATTGGCTGAAAGTGAAATGGTAGATTTTCTGTTTTATCCAAGTGTAGAAGAAATGTATCCGACCAGCCCTTCAGTCAAAGTTACCGTACAGGAGCGCACAGATGTATTATGTGGAAGTTCACGCCCTGGCCATTTTGATGGCGTTGCAACAGTTATAACAAAATTCTTTAACATCATTATGCCAACACGTGCTTATTTTGGGAAAAAAGATGCCCAGCAAGTTGCGGTTATTGAAGGGTTAATTTCAGATTTTAATATTCCTGTAAATCTGGTAGCAGTAGATATTGTCCGGGAAAATGATGGACTGGCTAAGAGTTCTCGAAATGTTAATCTCTTGCCGACAGAAAGAAAAGAAGCACCTGTTCTTTATCAAAGTCTTCAAGCAGCAAATGCAGCGATTGATAAAGGAGAGAGAGATCCTATTAAAATAATTGATATGATTCGCGAAGTGATTGGCAATGAATCATCGAGTGTCATTGATTATGTCCAAATCTACTCCTATCCACAATTAAAACCATTGGAAAAATTAGAGGGTACAATTATTATTGCTCTCGCTGTAAAATTTACGAAGGTTCGTTTAATAGACAACATCATTACAAAAATAGATTGATAGGTAAGAGGAAATGGAGGAAGAGGATATGTTTCGCAACATGATGAACGGAAAGATCCACCGTGCCACTGTTACTGAGGCAAATTTAAATTATGTAGGAAGTATCACAATTGATGAAGATATTTTAGATGCAGTTGGAATGATTGCTAATGAAAAGGTTCAAATTGTTAATAATAATAATGGTGCACGCCTAGAGACTTATATTATTCCAGGTGAAAGAGGCAGTGGAGTTATTTGTTTAAATGGTGCTGCCGCCCGTCTTGTTCAAAAAGGTGATATCGTGATTATCATATCCTATGCGTTGATTTCTGAAGAAAAAGTAGCAGCACATAAACCAAAAGTGGCGATCATGGATGAAGGTAATCGGATTAAAGAACTGATCCATGCTGAACCAGCACTAACGATTATGTAATCCCCGTTCAGGGGATTTTTCTTTTTTAACGAGGGTTTTATATAATATATGTAGTAACATTAATCAAAAAGTTTGTGGTAGAATCAAAAGCTTATAGTAGTGTATACTTTTTCTTTTAAAGATTATGTGATACCGTTTGAATGAACGAAGGTTTGGGGTGTTAATAAATGTTAAATAAATTCGTCGTAATCGACTTGGAAACAACGGGAAACATTCCAAAAAAGGGTGATAAAATCATTCAATTTGCAGCTGTGGTCATTGAAAATGGGAAAATCACAGAAAAGTTTTCATCACTCATTAATCCCAAAAAATCCATCCCCATATTTATTGAAGAATTAACGGGTTTAAATGATGATATGGTTAAAGATGCGCCGCTTTTTTCGGAAATCGCGGAAAAAGTCATGTCTTTACTGGACGGGTCCTATTTTGTTGCCCATAATGTTTTGTTTGATTTGTCCTTTCTTCAAGAAGAATTAATCCAAGCGGGCCAAGAAGGGTTCTTCGGTCCTGTTTTAGATACGGTTGAAATGGCTAGAATTCTTTATCCCACGGCAGATGGTTATAAGCTATCTAATTTAGCGGAGAGAGAAAAATTGAATCATGATCGCCCCCATCAAGCAGATAGTGATGCACAGGTTACAGCTGAGCTTTTACTGATTCTTTTAGAAAAATTGGCTTCTTTACCACTCACAACATTAAAACAGCTTGCACATTTATCAGGCGGATTGAAAAGCGACCTACAACAGCTGCTTG
The DNA here is from genome assembly GCF_023714155.1 of Neobacillus sp. MER 74. Taxonomy (NCBI): domain Bacteria; kingdom Bacillati; phylum Bacillota; class Bacilli; order Caryophanales; family Bacillaceae; genus Neobacillus; species Neobacillus sp. MER 74. The sequence goes on along the minus strand of NZ_JAMAUV010000002.1, from coordinate 116,297 downwards.
ATGAATTACTGATTAATAAAGAAGAAACTGTCGAATGCTTATCTGAGACATTGGAGATATTTAGGGAACTTGCTTTAAAAAGGATTCCAGACCAAATTAGGCTCCCTGCTGAAGATAAAGAATATCATTTCCCTGCATCTGAGGCTGAAAAAATCAGAATGGTCAGTCAGGCATTTAAAGCTTTCGAGCAAAGAACGGGTCAATTTACCATGATGGATACAATCTATCAGGCTTTTCAAAATGAAAAACATGCTGTGATTGAGGCTGGTACAGGTGTTGGCAAGTCTCTGGGCTATTTGCTGCCAAGTGCTTACTTTTCTAAGAAGAATAGGCTTCCAATCGTTGTAAGTACACATACTATCCATTTGCAAGAACAGATTTTAAAAAATGAAATACCGCTCTTGTCTAAACTTTTGCCCTTTCCATTAAACACTGTATTACTTAAGGGAAGAAATCATTATATTAGTTTAGAAAAGTTTCACCAGACGCTGGCAGATGATAACGATAATTACGATACCGGTTTAACAAAGATGCAAATTCTTGTTTGGCTGATTGAAACAGAAACAGGTGATCGGGATGAGTTAAACCTTTCAAGCGGCGGTCAAATTTTTTGGAATAAAATAAAGAATGAACCAGGAATTTTTTTACAGGACGAAGCGTGGCAAGAAAGAGATTTTTATTTAAGGGCAAAAAGAAAAGCGGAAGTTGCTGATATTATTATTACTAATCATTCTTTATTATTAAGTGATATTAAAGGTGAAGTGGCAATCCTGCCTGAATTTTCTTATGCCATTATTGATGAAGGGCATCATTTTGAGAAAGCCGCTAGTCAGTTTTTTGGACATACATTGGATTATTTATCGACCCGTCTCCTATTAGGTCAATTTGGACTGTATGAACAAAAACAGCTCTTTTATGATTTGGAAATGCTGCTGGATTCTGTACCAAGTAAAAATGAAGCCAGGACCAACACTACTAAGTTAAATCAACTTGTGACAGATCTTACGTTTGAAATGGACGAATTTTTCCAATTGATTGCTCTTTTTGCGAGAGCCAAGATGGCGAATAAAAAAGGAGTTAATCGTGCCAAAATTCGCTTTTCACCCAATGACGAAGCAAGAGAAAAAAAGGCATTGATTCATAGTGCTGAGAGATTTGCCTTTATACTAAAGGACCTTGATTCAGAAATTAGTGAACGTCTTGAATGGTTAAAAAATGCGAGTACTTCTTTTTCACGGATAGAAGAAAATAAATTGGAAGAAATCCTCCAATTTCAAAGCGAATTAGCAGATCTTAGAGATACGGTTACTAATTCCTTTCTTAAAATAACGAATGATGTAAAATGGATTGAAATAGATATACGCTCACCGCAAAATGTTACTACCTTTATGGTTCAGCCAACATCCGTAGCAGGGAAGCTAAATGAACAATTCTTTCAATTAAAAAAAGCGGTAGTATTTACTTCAGCAACGTTGACTGTAAATAAATCATTTAATTATTTTATAAAGGAAATGGGTCTAGACCCTGAATCTACGGTCCAATTAAATATCCCATCTCCATTTGCATATAATCAACAGGTGCAGCTTTTAATTCCTGAGGACTTACCAGAAATTAATACAGTTTCTTTAGATGATTATGTAATTTCAATTACGGAGCATATCATAACTATAGCTGAAGCAACTAATGGGAGAATGCTGCTTCTATTTACCGCCTATGACATGTTAAAGAAAACCTATGAATTAATCAAAGAGAGTGGTTTTTTACATGATTATGCAATGATTGCCCAAGGGATAACTAGTGGAAGCAGAACAAGACTAACCCGAAACTTTCAACGCTATGATAAGGCGTTATTGTTGGGGACAAGCAGTTTCTGGGAAGGTGTAGATATACCTGGAGAGGACTTGTCCTGCCTTGTTATTGTTAGACTTCCATTTAGCCCGCCAGATGATCCTTTAACAGAGGCGAAATGCCAGTTAATCGAAAAACGCGGGGGAAATTCCTTTTCAGAATACTCCCTTCCAGAAGCAATTCTCCGTTTTAAACAAGGTTTTGGGCGCCTTATTCGAACAGAAAGTGATCGAGGTATCATTGTGGTGTTTGATAAAAGAATTGTAACCACCAAATATGGGAAGGCCTTTTTGAAATCTATACCTCCCGTTCCTATTAATCGAGGAAAGATGGATGAATTAGTTGAAATTATCCACTCGTGGTTATGATTTGAGAGACATCAGTCAACTTAATCTGGATAAAAATTGGTAAATAAACACATCCTTAATATAGGAGGTGTGTCATGAGAACCTTACTAATTATCATGTCATTATTTATTCAAACAACGCTCATGGTAGAGGCATCAGAGCCTTCATTAAAAAATATTGAGAATATTAATTTAAATATTAAGGACCATGAAGTTGCAGTCACTTTTCTGGGTTTGTCGGAAGGGGAAGCAACACTGATTCAAGGCGCAAATAACGAGAATACCTTGATCAATACCGGAGGGAAAGAAACTGCTGCTGAATTAGAGGGTTGGCTATTCCTTTATGATGTAAAAGAGATTTCTAAATTAATCCTTACACATAACGGAACAGAACTTTCTAAACAACAATTAAATCGTCTAATCTCGAAATATAATATTAAAGAAATTATTTCAACACCTAAATTCTCTGCTAAAATCAAAAAGGAACTAGATTCAACAAATAAGCCTGCAGTTGTCTCATGGGGGCAGGGTACAAAGAGGCCAATTCTGCCTGAGATGACTGCTGAAGTTCAATTTGTGGGAAATGATACGAATGAAGGTATGGATTTAACACTTGATTTTTTTAATCATCGAATATTCCTAATGACTTCATTCACGCCAAGGGCAGAAGAGACACTCTTGGAGAAAAATCTAGAGAATATTAATGTGTTTAAAATCCCTAATGGTGCACCGGCAGACTCTTTATCTGAGAAATTAATTCAATATCTAAATCCGCAAATTTCAGTCCTTTTTGCACCAGAAGAAGAGACGCATGATCCAGATATACTGGTTGATCTTCACGAAACTTGGTCAGAAATTTATTCAACGAAAAAACATGGAACTATAACAATAAAATTCACCGATTCAAATTATGAAATCATAACCATTCCGATTGAATCAGATGAATAAAATTTAATTAAAAAAATCATAGCATCTTTGACCCGCTTTTTGCTTCCACCTGTTATAATAATGGATAAGATTTATCAAATAATGTAGATAAACAGGAAAATATTGGAGGATAACGGATGGAAAGTAAAATAGAAGTTTTATCAACAGTGAAAATCCAACACAGTCCGGATCTGTATAAAATTGTTGATGCCCTTAATCGAACCTTGAAACAGGAAGACCTTATGTTTGGACTTGCACTGGATCAAGCGAATCAAAATACAGCGATTTTTACGATTTATCGTACATAAAGAAGTGAATTAGTAATGAAAAAGTGGATTATTGTTCTTTCAATAATAGTATTAGCCTTTTGTGGGTTATTGATAAAAGTTTATTTATCAGCATTGGATCCCGTGAAAACAGCAGAGACAAAAGCTGTCTCACGTGCTCAAGAGAAAATTTCACTAAAGGAAGTAGAAGATTTTCATATTTATAATGGTATTGAAACGATTAATGTCATTGAGGGGAAAAGTAAAAATGGTGACAAAATTATCGTATGGATGCCTGAGAAAAGTAAGGAAATTATCGTAAGAAAAGCTAAGAATGGGTTAACAAAGGAAGAAGCAATTCAAAAACTTCAACAAGAGAAAAGCCCGAAGAAGATTATCTCTGTTCGTCTCGGTATGGAAAAGAATATCCCACTTTGGGAAATTTATTACCGTTCTAATAATAATTTAATAAATTATTACTATGTTCACTTTGATACAGGTGAATGGCTAAAAAAAATTGAAAACCTATAAATAGATGGAGAGCGGAGGAATTGAAATGGTAGTGGAATTAGCTAATCGTGTAAAAGCACTTACACCTTCAACGACATTAGCGATTACAGCAAAAGCAAAAGAACTAAAGGAACAAGGGGAGGATGTTATCGGTCTAGGTGCTGGTGAGCCTGACTTTAATACCCCACAACATATTTTAGATGCTGCATTTCAATCAATGAATGAGGGGCATACGAAGTACACCCCTTCAGCCGGCTTGCCTGCATTAAAGAAGGCAATTATTAAGAAATTTGTTGAAGACCAGGGACTAGCTTTTAATCCTAATGAAATCATTGTTGGAAATGGCGCGAAACATGTCCTTTATACTTTGTTTCAAGTGATTTTAAATGATGGTGATGAGGTCATCATTCCAACCCCATATTGGGTCAGTTATCCAGAACAAGTAAAATTAGCTGGTGGAGTCCCAGTTTATATTGAGGGATTTGAGGATAATCAATTTAAAGTGACACCAGAACAATTAAAAAAGGCAATTACGAAGAAAACAAAAGCTGTTATTATTAATTCACCGAGTAACCCTACTGGAGTCCTATATACAGCTGAAGAACTTTTGGAAATAGGCAAAGTTTGCCTTGAGGAGAACATTCTCATTGTTTCAGATGAAATATACGAAAAGCTAGTTTATGGAGAAAATAAACATATTTCAATTGCTCAACTTTCTCCTGAATTAAAAGAGCAAACGATTGTTATTAATGGCGTTTCCAAGTCACATTCGATGACTGGTTGGAGAATAGGGTATGCAGCTGGAAATAAAGAAATTATTGAAGCGATGACAAACCTTGCAAGCCATAGTACATCTAATCCAACAACAACTGCCCAATATGCAACAATTGCTGCTTATACTGGTTCACAACAGCCAGTTGAAGAAATGAGGAAGGCATTTGAAGAAAGATTAGAAATTATTTTTACAAAGCTTGTTGCAATTCCAGGTGTGACATGTGTAAAACCACAAGGAGCTTTTTATCTTTATCCAAATGTAAAGAAAGCAGCAGAAATAACTGGGTACCAGAATGTGGATGCTTTTGTAGAGGCACTACTCGTGGACGCTAAAGTTGCAGTAATTCCTGGGTCAGGATTTGGAACGCCTGATAATATTCGTCTTTCCTACGCAACATCTTTAACATTGTTAGAAAAGGCAGTGGAGAGAATCCACCAATTTGTGGTTTCAAAGTCAAGTATGGTCAATCATTAATTACTGTAAAAAGTCTGCGAATAGCTGCAGGCTTTTTGCTTTTAGTTACCAAAGATGGATGCCGTATACTCTTACTCGGATAGAATGTTCATGATATACTTAACAGGAGGTGTCCTGAATATGAAAACAAACTTACTAGCATGGATTCAAGAAGGAAACATTACTGTTCCTACATTATTATTTTCTGAATATCGCAATTTAAATTTAAATGAATATGAACTTGTTCTTTTATTAAATATTCTCACCTATTTAGAAAAAGGTCATGAATTCCCTACTCCGGATGAGCTTTCAGCAAGAATGACGATAACTATTTCTGAATGTAATGAAATGCTCAGGAGACTGATTCAAAGAGGCTTTATTCAAATCACCGATGGACATAATCATGATGGTATTCGATATGAGAAGTATTCCATTGAGCCTTTATGGGAAAGACTGATAGAACAGTTCTTAATAAATAATAAAATGAATAAAGATTCGGACAAGAAAGCTGATGAAACAGATCTTTATACATGTTTTGAAAAGGAATTCGGACGTCCGCTTTCTCCGTTTGAATGTGAATCACTTGCAATGTGGATGGATGATGACCATCATGACCCAATGATCATAAAAGCGGCTTTACGTGAAGCGGTAATGTCGGGGAAATTAAATTTCCGCTATATTGATAGAATTCTCTTTGAGTGGAAAAAGAATGGAATAAAAACAATTGAGCAGGCCAAAAACCATGGTCTTAAATTTCGTCAAAAGCAAACACAAAAGGGAAGTATCAAAGACGAACCACACCAACCAACTGTCCCTTTCTACAACTGGTTAGAACAATAAATTCGAAGAGCGAGAGACATATCTCTCGTTTTATTTCATTTGGCTGTGTTAAGGGTAAATGGTGATTTTGGCACTCTGTTGATTGGAGTGGAAGGCACGAAGACTCCTGCGGGAGTACGGGACAGGGGAGACCCCGCAGGAGCAAAGCGACGAGGAGGCTCCCCGGCACCGCCCGCGGAAAGCGAAGTGCCTGGAACGGAAATCAACAGACCAGTTAACACAGCACTTCATTTAAATAGAAGTAGGTGAAAGATATGCTAAATAACAGCCAAATCCGTTATTGCCTTGATCAAATAGGCGAAATGTTTCCCGATGCCCACTGTGAGCTTAACCATTCGAATCCATTCGAACTGGTCATTGCTGTAGCTCTATCAGCGCAATGTACCGATGTCCTTGTAAATAAAGTAACCAAATCATTATTTGAAAAATATAAAACACCCGAGGATTACCTAGCTGTTCCACTTGAAGAATTACAAAACGATATTCGTTCGATTGGCCTTTACCGAAATAAAGCTAAAAACATCCAAAACCTTTGTCGAATTGTATTAGAAGAATATAACGGTGAAATCCCAACAGACCGTGATGAGTTAACAAAACTGCCTGGTGTTGGCAGGAAAACAGCGAATGTTGTGGTGTCGGTTGCTTATAATATACCCGCAATTGCAGTAGACACACATGTGGAAAGAGTTAGTAAACGATTAGGTATCTGCAGGTGGAAAGACTCTGTCCTTGAAGTGGAAAAAACATTAATGAGGAAGATTCCAAAAGAAGAGTGGTCACTCACACACCACCGCCTGATTTTTTTTGGGCGTTATCACTGTAAGGCACAGAATCCACAATGTCCAAACTGCCCTTTATTAGAGCTCTGCAGGGAAGGAAAAAAGAGGATGAAAGGGCAGGTCGCAAGCAATGCATAAAAAGGAAGTGGAGATTTCCAACCTTCTAACAGAATGGAAAAATAGTAAAATGCAATTGGAAGTACTATTTCGGGAACGTGAGTATAAAAATACAAAATTGTTGATGGATAAGGGGATTCAATTGTTTATTCAATTTCTGGCTTGGTCCAATGATTTGCCAGTTGCTTTGAATGAATCGCTTAATTTAAAACAGTTAGAGTTTAAGCCGGTTAATGTTGAGGAACGATTGGCCTTTATTACCTCAAGGCCAGCATTATATCATTCTTATCGACAACTATCAGAGTTGATGATGGAACAGGAAAAATTGTTTGTAAAGAGAAACATATTAAAAAAAGCGTCTAAACCAAATGGTTAGACGCTTTTTAATGTTTTCTGATTGCTAGGTTTTAGCCAGGAGTCCCCACAGCTGGCTGCTCTCCTGTCCCACTGTCAACTGGGATATCTGGTGGGGTGGTTCCTTCTCCATTTCCTTGTTCCCCGCCGTTGTCACCTGTGCCATCACCTGTCCCAGTCCCGTTCCCGTTCCCGTTGCCAGTCCCGTTCCCGTTGCCAGTCCCAGTCCCGTTGCCGGTCCCGTTCCCGTTGCCCGTTCCGTTACCATTACCATTACCATTACCATTGCCATTGCCATTGCCATTACCATTGCCATTGCCATTGCCATTACCTGGCGGGGTGGCTGGCTCATTACCCGTGTCAGGGTTAGTTTCTTGGGCTGGAATTTCAATGGTTGCCGTTACGGGATCGCTTTGTCTATCTCCACTAATCGCAATAATGGTGAAGGAATACTTTGCCCCCGGTACTGCTGGAATAGTTAATGAAGTCTCTGATTGAGTATATTTTTTCTGTTCTGTACCACTAGACACTGTAATAGAGAAAGTAACATTGGATTTATTAGAGTACTTCCAAGATAATCCTATCGTATTACTTGTCTGATCATAGTTTGCTTTTAGATTTTTTGGAGCAGCTAGTTTGTCATACTTTGTGGAAACTCGATTAGGTGAGTGACCCTTCACAGCATACTCTGTAATAATTTGACTTGATGGTGTGTATTGACTTGCTAAAACTGGAGGCATTGAGCCTCTCTCAATCCTTACTCTTTGAACGCTGCTAGGCATTTTAAAGTCAGGTGTATCGGTATCCCTAGATACATGTTCCATGACGTTTTTAAAAATTAATTGGGCTAAACGTTGATTATTTCCAACCGCATTAATAGGGGTACTCCGGTCTTTATAACCAGTCCAAATAGATGCAGTGTAATTGGTCGTATAACCCGTGAACCATGCATCAGGAACGGATCTGCTGCTTGGAATATTCCATTTTTGAATTTCTTCATCTGTATAGTTAGTTGTACCTGTCTTACCGGCTATATCAAGTCCAGGAACATCCGCTCTTGTGCCTGTACCAGGATAATCGAGGACACTTTCCATCATACTTGTTATCATAAAAGCAGTAGAGTCTTTCATTACCACTTTCGGTTCTGGAGCAGTGCTTATCACAGTACCATCTCGGAGTTTGATTTTCCTAATTGCATGAGGTTTTGTATAAATGCCTTTATTACCAAATGCACTGTAGGCACCTGCCATTTGCAGCGGTGATACACCTGTTTTAAAACCACCAATCGCATAAGATTCAAAAATTTCCTTTAAAGGGATACCTAAATCCACTGCAAAGTCTTTTGCTTTATCAAGGCCAACTTGTTGCAATGCTTGAACAGCAGGTGAATTTCGTGATAATTGCAATGCTGTTCTGATAGTCATAGCTCCCTTATAGCTTTGGTCCCAGTTCCCAAACTTTTTCCCAGAAGAATAAGTAATAGGCTTATCTTCTATCATTTGATAGGTTCCCCAGTTTAAATACTCAATTGCAGGAGCATAATCAAGAATGGGTTTGATAGTTGATCCAGGTTGACGCTGGGTATCAATTGCATAGTTAAATCCCCGTTTGACTTTTTGATTTCTACCGCCCCCAATGGCACGGATTTCACTCGTTTTCGTATCCAGAAGTGCTATTCCAGCTTGGAATTCATCATCTGGATAGTCGATCACATCATCTTTGTTAAGGATATCCTCAACATAAGATTGTGCATTCGGATCAAGTGTTGTATGAATGGTTAAGCCATCAGTAAAAATATCAAAATCAGATGTTTCTTTCACTTCATCAATTACTGCATCGACAAATGAATCAAAAGGTTTCTCTTTAACCTTTCGCTCTTTTTCATTTAATACGGTTTCTTTAACTGATACTTTTTTCGCATCTTCCATGGCTTGTTTCGAAATAAATCCATGCTGGTGCATTAATGTTAAGACGATGTTGCGTCTTTTTTCAGCTAAATCAGGATGGTCGAAAGGATTATAATTATTTGGACTTTGCGGCATCCCAGCAATTTGGGCCGCTTCTGAAAGTGTTAAATCCTTTAATTCTTTTCCATAGAAAATCTTTGCAGCCGTAGCAATCCCATGACTATTTTCAGAAACATACACTTTATTTACATACATTTCGAAAATTTGGTGCTTTGTATATTGCTGTTCCAATTGATAGGATAGCCAGGCTTCTTCAACTTTTCGCTTTAAAGTTTTTTCTGGGGTTAAAAATGAGTTTTTAACTACTTGTTGTGTAATGGTGCTGGCACCCTCAGAACCAAAGCCATGTTTGATATTTGCGAGGACCGCCCCTCCTAATCGAATCGGGTCAATTCCATGGTGCTTGTAAAAACGATAATCTTCTGTTGCTAAGATCGCATTTTCGACTACCTGAGGAATATCTTTATAGTTTACATATTCCCGATTAACAGCGCCCACTTCTGTTACAAGTTTGTCATCTTTATCTAAAATCTTCGAAGGGATTGGATCTTTTAATAATTTCGGGTCAAGTACGGGAGCATCCTTAACTAAGTACGCGAAAGTACCCACACCAGCCAGTATACCAATAATACCAAGGGCTACTATTGTTAGGAAAATTTTCTTTACAAGCCCCCCAGATTTTTTCTTGGCTTTTGGTTTACCTTTAGTTTGGAGTTTCTTTCTGCGCTCCTCTCTTGATTGGTATTGTTCAGACATTGTAATATTCCTTCCTTTCGAGCCTAATCTCAATTGTAGAGCTTATCTATTATTTTAATATAGTCAATTCGGGGTTGAAAACCAAGTGGAATCAGGTACCCCTTTTGTTCCACTTCTTCTTTCGTGATTGATTTTCTTCCGCCATTTGTCATTCGCTCCCAAAAAGTTAACAAGTGCTTTGATTCAAGTAAGAAAACTTGCTCAAACTTTGTAAAACGGAGGATAACAAAACATATACCACCTTGATAAAGCACTTCTTCCATATGCTGTATCTGGTGTTGATGAAAATTCTTTAATGGAAATGAGGTAGGATTTTGTGTTTCCTTTGCTTCGAAGTCAATATACCTTCCTTTATAAACCCCATTATAGTCCGTCGTAGATGCTAACTTAAAATAAGCTTCCTTAATCACAGCTGCACTCCGATTTGGATAATCAACTTGGACTATTTGAACAGGTGTTGGTTTCTTATGAATAACGGCTATCTTTCTCTCCCGGTAATATTCATTTGTTTCATTTAAATCTTCTTCCAGCGTCATTCCTCTGTTACTATAAGAATCATTTTTCCTTTTTTTACTGGTACTTTCTGTGTCTGCGTCAAGGGCTTTAGGTATGTACCTTTTTCCGTTTGGATAGTTAAAATTCATCTTTTACACCTCTCAAGCTATTCCTTATCATACCAAATCTTAGCGAGATTGGGGTGTATAAAATACTTTTGCATACAAAGGCTAATAACAATTGTAATGATAATGCCAAAATTATACATGATGCATTTTTCATAAAGGACCTAAACGCTAAAATGTACTAATAATCTATTAAAAAACACAAGGGAAGATGAATATGAATCATCTTACAATACAGGAACAAACAATCATTCGTCAAATTCAAGCAGAAACGAAGAAGAAAAATGTCGATAATATCTCAAGGACAGAAGCTTATTTATCTTATTTTAAAAAAAATCCTGATATCATTTGGGCTTTTTTAGCAAGTATGGTTTCAAGAAATGGTGGATGGAATATGTGTGACCTGCAAGGCTCCATCTTTCCTCAATTAATTACAGATATGACGAGAAAACAGCTTTTTCTTACCTATGAACGGGCAAATTGGCTTATTTTTAATGATGTCTATCCTCAGTTGTTGGTCTATCAATATTCGACGAAAATGAATCGACAAATGTTTCATTTACTTCCTTATTTTCATGTTTCAGCGTTTATACAAAAGGAATGGTATCGATATTGGAAAGAAAACGATAAGAATAGACTAACCACTTGTTTAATCATAAATGAGCAAAATGTCATTCAAACCCCTGTAATTGACCATCCTGTTTATAAAAAAAAGATTTTCAAATCAAAGCTTTTTTCTTTTCAGGATTGGCTGCATTTCAGCTGCGTTTTGTTTCCGACATGCGGAGGAGAAGTATACGGCGCTAGCGTCAATGGTTTCAAATCACTATCGAAACGAATCAATCTAGGTAAACGACTTGCCAGTATTCTTTTTCACCCGAGACTATTTCCTTACTTTTTTGAGTTTGCAGAGAAAACGCCTCATACTGGTTCAAGATATGATTATGAACAATATTTTAAAATAAAATCTGGTCAAAAAACACCGATTTTACGAGCAACCTTTCCAATTATAGAGCATAATCAACATAAATTTGAAGATTGGAGTTTGCGTCGAAGGGTCCCCCCTAGTTGGATGTATTTTCCGGTAGACAATCGTCAACCCATTCATCTGACCGATTGGTACTTTTCAAAATCCAATCAACTTCAGTTAATACTAGCGCTCCAAAAGACCTTGCAGTTAAAAAAGTGGAATTAGAAAAAGCAAGGGAGACCCCCCTTGCTTTTTTGGGTATTATTCTGCCGGACGGTTTTCACCAACAAGCTTTTTATCACCATAGCCTGTCTTTTTAACTTCATCAGCTGGTCTTGTTTGTTGCTTTTTATTTTGATTTTTATTTTTTGGCATTAATTGCACCTCCAATAATAGAATGTGCGCTTTTTTAATTTTCATGCAAGTTAAGTGGTGTCGAAACCTTAAGGGAAAAATGCCATTTTACCACTACCTTTGGCGAATAGAAACTAGTTTTGTCAAGGCAGAAGGAAGCAAAAAAGAGAAGGAGAATTATACTAAATAGAAAATGCTGGGAGGGGTTTGATTGATGAATAAGCCATTGTCCGATAAAGAAAAGTTGATTTCAATGCTTACGGAAATATATGATCAATTAGAAGACTTGGAAGTGGTGCTAGAAGCATCCTTCTCAGACCTGCGCAAAAGTTTAGATCAGGAAGAACAGGATAAGATAATGGAATCCAAACAAAAACTATTTGGACTAGAAAAAACAATGGAAAAAGTTAACTCTATTTCAAACGTAGAAATGACCGGAGAGCCATACAACTTGAATTGGGCTTTTAATTGCCGTTAAAATAACAATATCAATGAAAGTAGCATGGAAAAAACTTCATGCTGCTTTTTTATTTTTGGGTTATGTTAAAACTTATTAATAATTTTGGCACCCTGTTGAATGGAGAGGAAGGCACGAAGACTCCTGCGGGAGGACGGGGCAGGGGAGACCCCGCAGGAGCCCAGCGACGAGGAGGCTCGCCGGACCGCCCGCGAACCGCACGTGCCTGGAGCGGAAATCAACAGGCACATTAACAGAGCCTATTTTTAGGGAGAAAGGGTTTTTTCGAGATGTCTGAAGAAATTATTGATTTAACAGAAAAACTATTAGCTTTTAACAGCTTATTCATGAAGTATTATCAAGAGGGGCGAACAACAGGGACTAAGTATGATTTTCATGAAGTCATAAAGCCATTTGCAAATGAAGTAAAGGAAATAAATGACCAATGGAAACTGGCGATGAAGAGGTGGCTTTCAGACTCAGACCATAAACATCTTCATTTAAAGCAAGTTGACACCACTTCTGAACATATTGATCAACTTTCAATCCAAGCCTTTTTCCCAGAGACCAGTAAAACAAGGTTTATTAATGCCAATCGCACGGTTGAATTTTTCCTTTTAGAAATATTAAAAGAGTTAAAAAAATAGAAAAGAGATGCATTTGCATCTCTTTGATGAGTATTAAGAATGTTCGATGAGGGAGTTTTCATTATCCGTTTCAGGTATGACTGCGCCTTGTTTTTCAAGCTCACAGACTAGAAGACGATATTCTTTAATATTTATATCGTTATGAATATACGCTTTCTTAGCAAAATCCATTAATGCATTTACATCATCAGTAGTATAATCCCTGCTTTGAATAAATTTGCTTTTTAATTCGCGAATGTCCATCTATTAGCTCCTCCTTCATCCTTTTTTCTATCGTAACACGAAAGTGATGATTTTCTAGTTTTTAAAATATTTAAACTTTAGACAAAATTCTTGTCATTATGACATTGGGAATCTTTTCAGGAGGAATCACCATTCCTTCCTTTTCTTCATAAAGTGTAGTAGATAAAATGCGGAGGAGATGTTTGCCCATGTTTGGAAAGAAAAGACCAACCAATTACTACTTCAATAATGGATATCCGGGGCAAATGATGCACCAAGGTCCAGTTGGTCAACAAAGAAATCAGCAGCATTTTACTAGTAATCCACCATACTTATATCAAGCACCACCTCAAAACTTGGATTGGACATTATACCAACAACAAAATCCACAAAACCCACCAAACCCATATTATCAGCAAGCCTATCCGCCTTATATGCAAAACTATCAACCTGGCCATGTTCCACAAGGTTCTTTTAATAACCAGTCTTTTTCACAAGGGGATTCGCAATTCCTATTCCAAAATCCATTGCAACCTCAGGAAAAAATGGTTCAAAAACCACAGTATATGCCAATGAATGGTTATCCAGCGATGAATCCATATCCTAAACAAAGTGCAATCCCGAAACAGGCGGGAGGAGTCCAGTCCTTTATGAACTCTTTTAAGTCCCAGGATGGATCGGTAGATATTAATAAAATGGTTAACACTGCTGGGCAAATGATGAATGCTGTTAGTCAAGTAAGTTCACTTGTCAAAGGATTTGGTGGAATATTTAAAGCATAAGGAAAGACGGCTCATAAGGAAGCCGTCTTTTTATTGGATATATATAGATGTTTACTCATCAATTTCAATCATTTTCCCTTTTTCCTGTGGAATTCGGACTTTTAATAAACCATCACGATAGGAAGCTTTGACATTTTTTTCGTTAATTGTGTGTGGAAAGGAAATGGTTCTGGATGATTTTTGTTGTAAGTATTTTCGCCGATAAATCTGGTTATGCTCATCTTCGGCTGTTTCAAGTTCTTTATTTTCTACAGAAATAGTCAAATAATTACCTGAGATATTTAATTGAATCTGCTCCCGTTTAACCCCAGGCAGTTCAGCTGAGATGATATATTCGTTACCTGTTTCAAGTGTGTCAACATGGAAGTTTGCCCCTGGTGGAAATGGACTTTTGAAAAATTCATCAATTGACTGTAAAAAGCCCTTAATCGGTTTTTCATGGAAAAATTCGTTCATCGTTTTCATTAAATCACCAAAAGAATCAGTTCTAGGCTTTTTTGAATTTTTATCATTCGGCACCAAAGATGACATATGGATTCCCTCGCTTTCCAGTTTTTCACTTGCCAGTATATGCGAATATAACTGGGTATGTGCCGTCATATTTTATCCTTGGGATTCAGGAAATTCAAATTGGTCCAAAAACGCCTGAATTTATAAATAAAAACCGCAGCCTATATGCTGCGGTATTAATGCCTATATTAAATGAATTTCTTCCATTAAAATTTTAATATCTACTATCATGTTGCCTTCATCATCAACTTCAATTAATTCATCTTTTTTCATTTTTGTCAGTGTTCTGCTAATGGTTTCCCTAGTAGTCCCAATCATATTAGCAAGATCCTTGTTCGTAAATTCCGATTTTAAGAGGATTGTCCCATCTTCTTGTTCTTTTCCATGATTTTGGGCAAGGCGTATCAGAAGTTTTACTATTTGCTCATATGTATTATTGAGAATTTGCTCTTCTAAACGGTTTTGTAAATCAACGATTTTTTCACCCAACACTTTAAACACTTTAATACATAACTCGGGGTTATCAATTAAAACCGTTTCAAATTTTGAAATTGGAATGGCAATAAGTGTTGATGACTCAAGTACTTCCGCATAGGCAGGATAATCACCTTTTCTGAAAAAGCCCACATGCGGAAACATCTCCCCTTTTTTGGCAATTGCAACAATTTGTTCTTTGCCATTAATGTCACTTTTGTAGATTTTGATTTTTCCGTCATAAATGAAATAGACATTTTCAAGCGGGTCACCTTGGAGAAATACATGGCTTTGCTTTTTCCATTCTCTGGAGATGGCGATATCAGTGATTTTCGTTAATTCAAAATCATTCAATTCTCGAAAAAGAGTAAAATCAGCAAGCACCCTTTTTATTTCTTCTATTTTCATTAGATTCACCTTCACAGTCATAGTCAGTTATTATCTATTGTAACAAAAATTTTAGAAATAGTTTATGGTATTAATAAATGTTAAAAAATAGCTGGAACATTTTATAGTAGAGGAAAAAGATACCAAAGGAATAAAAGCAGAAATTAATTATTTTTACTTTTGTTACGAACGTTCATTCGATAGAATAGAAGTAATGAGGTGATAAGCATGAAGTTAAGAAAAACCCTACAAGAAATTTTAACTGATTTACAAATAAATGATCAATTCAAGGACAATATCGTCACTTGGCACACAATAGATGAAAAGCAGGCCCAAACAGTACCTCTTCCCAATGACCTGCATCCAGTATTAAAATCTACGCTATTTGAAAGGGGAATAGAGCAGCTGTATACACATCAAATAGCTGCTTATGAAAAAATTATGGAGCGAAAGAGTATTGTTGCAGTTACTCCTACAGCTTCGGGGAAAACCCTATGCTATAATCTTCCGGTCCTACAAACAATCCTAGAAAATCCAAGTGCACGCGCACTTTATATGTTTCCTACTAAAGCACTGGCACAGGATCAAAAGAGTGAAATTAATGAAATTATTCAAGCAGCAGGAGTAGACATCAATAGTTACACGTACGACGGAGATACGCCAGCAAATATTCGTCAAAGAGTCAGACAAGCAGGACATGTGGTGATTACTAACCCAGATATGCTCCATTCAGCGATTCTGCCGCATCATACAAAATGGGTTTCCTTGTTTGAAAACCTTAAATTTGTTGTCATAGATGAACTTCATACGTATCGCGGCGTATTTGGAAGCCATGTTGCCAATGTAATTAGAAGGCTAAAACGCATTTGTAAATATTATGGGAGCAACCCTGTATTCATTTGTACATCCGCAACGATAGCCAACCCACTAGAGTTAGCCGAAACTCTTACAGAGGAAAAAATGCACCTGATTGATAACAATGGAGCCCCAAGTGGTACAAAGCACTTTCTCTTCTATAACCCGCCTATCGTAAACAAGCCGTTAAACATTAGAAGAAGCGCCACGCTAGAGGTGCGAAAAATTGCAGGCGAACTATTAAAAAATAAAATTCAAACAATAGTCTTTGCGAGAAGCAGAGTAAGAGTCGAAATTATTTTAACCTATTTGCAAGAATTAGTGAAAAATCAATTGGGTGCAAAGTCTATACGAGGCTACAGAGGTGGATACCTTCCTACTGAACGAAGGAAGATTGAAAAAGGTCTTCGTTCAGGTGAGATTTATGGCGTAGTCAGCACCAATGCTCTAGAACTAGGAGTAGATATTGGACAATTGCAAGTATGTATTATGACTGGCTATCCAGGTACTATTTCCAGTGCTTGGCAGCAAGCGGGAAGAGCAGGCAGAAGACATAGTGAAGCCCTGGTTATAATGGTAGCGAGTTCTAGTCCGCTTGACCAATATATTATCCAGAATCCTGAATACTTTTTTAATAAAAGCCCTGAAACAGCTAGGATCAATCCAGATAACCTAATAATTTTAATAGATCATATAAAATGTGCTGCATACGAACTCCCTTTTAAAGCAGGTGAACAATTTGGCAGTGTCGAAACAGAGGAATTGTTAGAATACTTAACCGAGGAACGTGTTCTTTATCATAATAGCGGCAAGTGGTATTGGATGAATGATTCCTTCCCTGCACATAACATTAGTTTACGATCGGCATCACAGGAAAATGTCATCATTGTTGACCAATCAGATGTGGCCAATGTCAAAGTTATAGGTGAAATGGACCGCTTTTCCGCGATGACACTTCTCCACGATGAAGCCATTTATTTGCATCAAGGTACACAATTCCAGGTGGAAAAACTTGATTGGGAAGAGAAGAAAGCTTTCGTAAGGGAAGTAGATGTAGACTATTTTACTGATGCAAATCTAGCGGTTCAATTAAAAGTACTGGAAGTGGACAAACTTCAATCATTGGATGAAGCTGAATTTGGCTATGGGGATGTAAGTGTACGAGCCATGGCAACCATTTTTAAAAAAATAAAATTTGAAACACACGAAAACATTGGGTCGGGACCAATCCATTTGCCGGAAGAGGAGCTCCACACAAGTGCAGCTTGGATTTCCTTAAACCAGCCATTGTCAGAGCTGGGCCATGAGCGACTCGAACAGGGGCTTGTAGGGACGGCCCATGCACTAAACCATATTGCCCCCTTATTCGTAATGGCCGACCCACAGGATATTCATGTCATACCGCAGGTAAAGGCAGACCATAACGAAAAGCCAACCATTTTCTTTTATGACCGCTACCCAGGAGGGGTCGGATTAAGCGAGAAAATACACACGGGAATGTCAGAAGTATTTGCGGAAACAAAGAAAATGATTACGGGATGTCACTGTGAATGTGGCTGCCCGTCTTGTATTGGGACGGACACGGTTAGTGAGGCAGCTAAAAAGGATGTCTTAAAAATAATTGAAGCATTTTTAAAATCCTCAAAATAGGGGGAAGGAAGATTAGCGATGTCGTTAAAAAATAAATTAAATCGTCTAAAGCCACATCTTTCTGCTAGCGGAACTTCAGAAAAAAATTTCATTCCTCCACAATCCGCTAGCATTGAGGTTCCCTTCAAGGAGAAATGGGAGCAAGCAAACGTGTTTCCTTATTATTTCGACGAGAATTACTGTTTAATAAGAGAAGTAACATATCCACTCTCGCATCAGCATGGGCATTACTGTTTTCGTGATTTCCTCGCTGCAGTCGACATTTGGAACAACCAGCCCGTTAATCATCCATTATCGGCAGAGGGACACCAAGCTGACGAATTATTCTTTTTTGATACCGAAACAACGGGTCTCGGAGGAGGTGTAGGAAACACCATTTTCCTTCTTGGATATGCGAGTATTTCGGGAGATTCCCTTGTTTTGAGACAACATATTTTACCAAACCTAGGAGCAGAAGTCCCTTTATATCAAAGCTTTCTAGAGAAAATCAATTATAAAACATTAGTGACCTACAATGGGAAGTCATTTGATTGGCCGCAGGTAAAAACAAGGCATACCTTAGTTCGAGAACATGTACCCAAACTGCCGCAGTTTGGTCATTTTGATTTATTTCATGCCGCGCGGAGACTTTGGAAGCATAAATTAGAACGCTTGAAATTAGCTGTGGTTGAGAAAGAGGTTCTTGGTGTAGAAAGAGTTGATGACATTCCGGGCTTTTTAGCTCCAATGATTTATTTTGATTTTATTGAGAGTAAACAACCTGATGGGATGATGGGTATTCTAAAGCATAATGAAATTGATATTTTATCGCTTGTTACCTTATATACTCATATCACCTTTCAGCTTTGCGGGGTGGATATAGATCAAACAAGGTCGGAGTCTTTTGAGGTCGGGCGCTGGTTCGCAGCTTTAGGGGAAAGAAATCAAGCCGAGAAAGTATTAAGCAAACTTGTAAATGGCAGTGATATGACATCCTATCAAGCTAAATTTTCTTTGGCTTTACAACGCAAAAAGGAAAAAGATTGGGTAAAAGCAATGGAGCTGTATTCAGATGTCACCGATTCTGGTGATACTCGGCTGATGTTGGAAGCCTGCTTAGAACTCGCAAAAATTCATGAACATAGAATAAAAGATTATGAACTTGCCATAGATTACTGTCAGAAAGCGATCATGCTCGTGTCTCGATCGGAACAAACTGCCGTAATTTCAGGTCAATGCAGTCTAGAACAACTTCAGTTCAGGCTTCAGCGGTTAGAAAGGAAAATGGAAAAATAACTGAAAAACGATGGATTATTATAACGTTCACATTTTTGTCAAAAAAACTTTGTAATTTGTTTGTAAAACCAGCATTTCCATATTGTTAAACAACGTTAAAAGTTGTAAAATTTGAAATTGGATTGAAAAAAATGAAATACAAAACATTTGGAGCTGGTAATATATGTACAAGGCGATTTTATTTTTATTTTTTGTTGTCGTATGTTTGACTGCAGTTATTTTTACAAGTTTAAAAGATAGCTTTTATTCTTTTCTATAAAAAAAGCATATGCCTAGTATGTATAGTTCAAGAAGCTAGGCAGTTTTACATATATAAATAGAAATCAAGAAAATGAACTGTTCTCAAGGAAAAATAGGTATTTTCATTAGTACAAGAGTAATCCCTTCAACATAGGCTGTAATGTAAACAAAATACTGAAGGGAGATTATCATATGTATCTTGGAACTAATTTTATGCCGCCTGTTATTCATCCGACTCAACAAATTGTGAACCATACGTTTTCAACAACAGTGGTTCCCCATATTCACCCTGTCCACACAACTACGGTGAATCATCATCTGTTTCAACACAAACATTTTTGCCCGCAAACTGCATCATGCGCTGAAGAGGTATGCAACCAGCAAATTAATTGCTGTAACCCATGTGCTGCTCCAATGCCAGCGACTTTGCCTGCTGCAAATGCTTTGCCAAATGCTTTGCCAGGAGGTCCAGGATTTGGCCCAGGAATGGGAGGTCCAGGATTTGGTCCAGGAATGGGGGGCCCAGGATTTGGTCCAGGAATGGGAGGCCCAGGATTTGGTCCAGGAATGGGAGGTCCAGGAGGCCCAGGATTTGCACCAGGACCATTTATGGGACCAAGACGCTAATATCAAAACGGCGATTACAGGGGCTTTTCAGCCCTTGTTTTTTATTTATTTTTACTACATGATATGCTATTCTTGTCCAAATGTTTGTCCATTTTAAAAAATTTTTTCATTGAGGAGAACATTTTAGATGAAAGTTTTAGCCATATCCGGTTATAAACCGTTTGAATTGGGGATTTTTAAGAATGATCATCCATCGGTTTTATTTATTAAGGCTGCGATAAAGAAATCGTTACTACCAATGGTGGAAGAAGGATTAGAATGGGTACTGATCAGTGGTCAGTTAGGCGTGGAACTATGGGCTGCTGAGGTTGTTTTTGAATTACAGATGGAATTTCCTGATTTAAAACTTGCGGTAATTACTCCATTTCTAGACCAGCAAGCATCATGGAAAGAGAATAACCGGGAATGGTATGAATCGATCCTGGCACAAGCGGATTTCATTGATTCTGTTACGAAAAAGGGCTATGAAAAACCATGGCAATTTCGCTTAAAAAATCAATTTTTTATTGAAAAAAGCGAAGGGCTCCTCCTTCTTTATGATCAGGAAAAGGAAGGAAGTCCAAAATATCTTTATGAAATGGCTTTGGAATACCAAAAAAGATATTCATACTCGATTGAACTAATAACATTTTATGATTTACAGATGATCGTGGAAGAAGAACAGATGAAACTGTCTGATTTTTAAGTTTTAGTCATTTTTACAGTTTTTATTCCATATATTGAATTGTTTTAAAAATCATAATACTTTCAATACAAATGAAAATTGACAAAACTACATATTTTTGAAAAAATAATAGGTAGTGATTGGCGAATACTGAGGTGAATGGAATGCTGTCAGATAAAGTAAAATTAACAGCCAAGGATATTTTAGAAAAAGAGTTTAAGTCTGGAGTACGCGGTTATAAACAAGAAGATGTTGATAAGTTTTTAGATTTAATCATTAAAGATTATGGAACTTTTCATCAGGAGATTGAAGATCTTCAACAGGAAAATCTTCGACTCCGGAAACAGCTTGAGGAAACTTCCAAAAGACAGCCAGCAGCACAACCTGCAGGAACAACGAATTTTGATATCTTGAAGCGCTTATCCAATCTTGAAAAACATGTTTTTGGTAACAAGCTTTACGATTAACAAAAAATAGGAAGATTTCCTGTTAATAACCATTGAATTACCAGCGTGAAATACATATAATAAATTGTATTCATTAATAACGTTCGGGTAATCGCTGTAAGATGCATTTGCATTCTTGCAGAGGAAAGTCCATGCTCGCACGAGCTGAGATGCTCGTAGTGTTCGTGCCTAGTGAATTCATAAGCTAGGGCAGTTGGGGCTAGCATCCAACTGACGGCCGGGAAAATACCTAAGTCCTTTTGGGATATGGTATGAATACCTATAAAAGTGCCACAGTGACGTAGTCTTTCCAGAAATGGAAAGGGTGGAACGGGTAAACCCCACGAGCGAGAAACCCAAATAATGGTAGGGGCACTTTCTCTGAGGAATTGAACAAGGAGAAGGACAGGCTCAAATTTGAGTCTGTAGATAGATGATTACCACCTAAGTACGAGACACACCCGTGTCGTTTGTAGTACACTGGTACAGAACATGGCTTACAGAACGTTATTAATGGGAATGAATGCTGGATATAAACGGCTCTCCTAATAAGGAGAGCTTTTTATTGTTATTAATCAGCAAACTGCATTCAAAAACCACTTTTTGTCAATAATGAAATCCATATACATACAAATGAAATGAATTAAGGGTGAAGAAATGGGAAAATATCAAATAATAGCTACTGCAGCCATGGGACTGGAGGCCTTAGTTGCCAAAGAAGTCCGGGCATTAGGATATGACTGTGAAGTTGAAAATGGAAAGGTCACCTACATAGGGGATGAATCTGCTATTGCCCGCAGTAATTTATGGCTTCGAACGGCGGATCGAATTAAGATTAAAATTGGAGAATTTAAGGCATACACCTTTGATGAATTATTTGAAAAAACAAAGGCCCTGCCATGGGAGAAATTTTTACCCGAAGATGCTGAATTTCCCGTTGTGGGGAAATCAGTGAAGTCAAAGCTCTTTAGTGTATCTGATTGTCAGGCCATCGTGAAGAAAGCTGTTGTGGAACGGATGAAACAACACTACAAGCGAAGTACTTGGTTTGAAGAAAACGGTGCCTATTATCGGATCGAAGTAGCCTTACTAAAAGACGTTGCGACCATTACCATTGACACGAGTGGTCAAGGGCTGCATAAACGCGGTTATCGAGTGGATCAAGGTGAGGCGCCTCTAAAGGAAACCCTTGCAGCTGCGCTAGTTCTACTCACTAATTGGAAAGCAGACCGTCCCTTTATGGACCCTTTCTGTGGTTCTGGAACGATTCCTATTGAAGCGGCAATGATCGGGCAAAATATTGCTCCAGGGTTTAACAGGGAATTTGTGTCGGAACGTTGGAATTGGATCCCGGCGAAAGTTTGGGATGATGCTAGAAATGAAGCTGAGGACTTAGCAAATTACGACCAGCCCTTAGATATTTTAGGGTCAGATATCGACCATAGAATGGTGAAAATTGCGCAAGACAATGCTTTTGAGGCTGGATTTGGGGATTTGATCCATTTTAAGCAAATGCAGGTTAGAGACATTTCTACCAATAAGCAATACGGTGTCATTGTTGGGAATCCCCCTTATGGTGAAAGACTTGGGGAGAAAAAAGCAGTCGAACAAATGTATAAAGAAATGGGCGAGGCATTCAACGCACTTGATACATGGTCTAAATATATCTTAACTTCCAACGAGCAGTTCGAACAATTTTATGGTAAGCCCGCGACAAAAAAGAGAAAACTATTTAACGGCTTTATTCGTACGGATCTTTATCAATATTGGGGAAAAAGACCGCCGCGTCAAGATGATTTAAATCAAGACAAGTAATTCAAATGAAACATTATTTTTGTTGGAAACATGAAAGTTTTTTGGGGAGGGTACCATGCAAAAACGCTTGCCATTTGAAATTGCAAAAACGGAGTCTTTTTATGAAAAATTGGGTGAATGGATCGGAGACTTATTCTATGACATATTGCCCGAAGCAGGCTTCGAATTAAGAGATGAACAGATATATATGGCTTTTCAACTTGAAAATGCCTTCAAAGATAAAAAAGTAATGTTTGCTGAAGCAGGAGTTGGTACGGGGAAAACAATCGTTTACTTGCTTTATGCGATCATGTATGCTCGCTATACGAATCGCCCGGCTGTCATTGCCTGTGCAGATGAGACTTTAATTGAGCAGTTGGTGAAAAAAGAGGGAGATATCGCAAAGTTAGAGAAGGTCCTTGGACTCGATATCGATGTCCGCTTGGCTAAATCTCGAGATCAGTACCTATGTTTAAAGAAGCTGGATCAAACGAAGAACAATGACTTTTCCGATGAGATTGCAAGTATATATGAAAACCTGCCTGATTTCGTTCATTCTGTTGGCTCCATGCAAACTTTTGAAAAATATGGCGACAGAAGGGACTATCCAACATTATCTGATGAGAAGTGGAGTGAAGTTAGCTGGGATGCTGTCCAGGATTGTTTTTCATGTGAGAAGCGGCACCGCTGTGGGTTGACCCTACACAGAGAATATTACCGCCACTCTGAGGATTTAATTATCTGTTCCCATGATTTTTACATGGAACATATTTGGACAAAAGAATCGAGGAAGCGTGAAGGACAGCTGCCGTTATTACCCGAACATTCTTCCGTTGTTTTTGACGAAGGGCATCTTCTTGAATATGCGGCACAGAAAGCGTTAAGCTACCGTTTTACAGATTATACCTTAGAAACACTGCTTACAAGACTAATGGAAAATGAAGTCCGAGAAAAGACCTTATATAAGATAGAAGAGGCTTTATTAGATAATGAAGCATTTTTCGATGGAATTTCACAATTCTCCTCCCTTTCACAGGGGTCTGAAAAACAAATGATTACTAAGCACCCATTAGTATTGAAGACATGCAGAAAGCTTTTGTCCACTCTCCAATTCTTAGAAGAGGAATTAGTATTTGAAAGTGAGTTATATGTTATAAATGAATACGATTTGAAAATTGTAGAGGAATACCTGGAACAAATTACTTATTCTTTATCACTTTTTCTTCAGGAGTTAAATGGAATTACTTGGTTCGAAGAAAAAGGGGGAGAACGGACACTAGTGATTATGCCAAAAATGGTTGAAGAAGTAATGCGGGAAGAAGTGTTCACACAGAAAAAACCGTTTATTTTCTCTTCTGCAACGCTTGCAAATCAAAAATCGTTCGATTATATTTCAGCGAGTCTTGGTGTTGATGACTATCTTTCGTTCTCAGTGTCATCTCCCTTTGATTATGATGATAAGATGGACATTTACCTGCCTGTCTTTAAACAAGCTGATATGGACGGAAAAATTGACTATATTTTAAAGGGAATTCGCGAATCAGAGGGGCGTGCATTAATTCTTCTCAATAATAAAGAGGAGTTAGCATATCTTAAGAAAAATCTTTCTGGAGAAGTCCCATATCCTATTTATTTTGAAGGCGATGAAGAAATTAGCACACTTGTTTCTAAATTTCAGAATGAAGAACATGCGATTCTTTGTTCCATCCATCTATGGGAAGGCCTCGATATTCCAGGAAGATCGCTTGAAAATGTGATGATCTTTTCACTTCCATTTCCACCGAATGATCCTGTCTTTACCGCAAAAACAGCGGGTGTGGAAAATCCGTTTACGGAGGTTGAACTACCGTATATGCTCCTTCGCTTACGCCAAGGTGTGGGACGCTTGATACGGAGTGAACAGGATCAAGGGGCAGTTCATATTATGGTAAATGAACATATTAACCCAGATGTATTAGAGAGGGTTAAAGAAGCTTTGCCTACTGAACCTAAAGCATGATAAAAAACGGAAGCACCGTAAAGTGTGCTTCCGTTTTTATATATTATCTTCCTAATAATTTGAGTCCTTCAGAGGTCATTTTATCCGGAGACCATGCTGGTTCCCAAACCAGATTTACATCTACTTTTTTTGTTTCTTCAATCCCCTCAACACTGTATCGCACCCCGCTTGTTATACTGTCATGGAGCGGGCAGCCTGGCGTAGTTAAGGTCATCGTAATTGTAACATCATTCGACTCTGTAATCTCAATATTATAAATTAATCCGAGGTCGACTACATTTATATTTAATTCTGGATCGTAAACACTTTTTAATGCACTTAAAATTTTTTCTTTGATATTCATCATAAACACCTCACTATTTTTTTAAAACGTGCAGGATACTGAATGCAATAATAATAAATATAATCGACAGGATGGTCTGTCCGATATTAAACAAAACAGTTATATGAAAGGTTAAGGCACAAAAGACTGACAAAATCGCTGCAATAAATATTGAAAACAAGGGGATAACAATTTTTTCATTCATCATTTCTTTTAATGAAGGAACCTTGTTTTTTCCTATTTCTTTACTATATTTAAATGTCCACCAAAGAAATGGAACGATTTTATATAAATAACTAACGATACTTAAGACGATCCAGAGTAATAAATAGGCGTAAACAAGCGCTCCTATAAGGTTCGTGAATCGATGATTCCATAGCATGATAAATGCTGCCAAATGAATCAAATTCCCCAATCCAATCGCAACAAGTGCGAACGTAAATGGTTTATCTAATGTTTTTTTTAATCGTTTTTTGATAATAAGGCTAATATGCCAGCTAAAAATAGTAAAACCGACTAAGAGTAAAAAGAATCCTATTTTCAATAGCAGACTGTTATTGGTAAAGAATGAAATTAATGATAGGAAAAGACCAGAAATATAAAACGTAAATACATATTTTGCTTGGACCATCGGAAAACCATGGGATAAGGAAAACATCGGCACCATCTTGTAAGAGAATCCGAAAATTAACAGTGTAAACCAGCCTGTAATCCCCAGTAATAAATGGGCTTTAAAGATGGATTGATAATATTCCCCAGCAAAACCTGTTTTTAAACAATATATTAGGGTAATCCCTAAGGAAATTGTAATAAATAAACAAACAAGCGCGGAACCTACAAAAGCAGTAAGAATAGTTGGTTTTGCTTGTGTTTTAAGGGTCATAAACATTTGGAATAAGAACATTAAGATCCCAAGCAGCATGAGGATGCCGGGCAGCATCGCATTTTGCGGCGACCAATATAACATCCCTGAAAATGAAACAATTCCAACGGCTGTTACGAAGAATTGAATAAATCCGAATGTTTCATTCCATATTTTAGTTAGGAAAGCAACTGGTACCAATTGATACATCGATCCCATGGCAGCCATTAATGACCAGCCTAAAACTAATAAATGGGCTGAAGACCAGATCACAGGAATTCTAAAAGTCCCTGAAGCTATTAATTGACCATTTACTAATAGGAGAATTTGCGAAAGTACTAATGCAATTAAACTAAACAAAATAAATGAAAATGGAAGTTTAATATTTGTTTCACTTCCCATATTTTGAGGAAGCATGATCATTCACCCCGCTTACCGGAAGATTTGGATTTTAAAACTTCCGTCACTTTGTTGTTCTGTTCGTTGTTGATAACCCAATTCCTCAAGCTGCTCATAGAGAAACATGGGCCTTCTATCATTAATTATTGTTAATGTTTCATTTTCTCCGAGGGTTTCCAAGGCAGCTAAGGTTCGCATCATTGGTTGTGGCGGTTCTAAACCGCGATTATCTAAAATCATACAATTTCCCCTTCTTCCTTAAGCTTTTTTTGTGAAAGTTACTTTCCAATGCTTATGATCAATTTCTTCTTCCTCGTGTGTAAAGCCTTTCGCCTTTAATACCGTGAAGAGTGGTGAGGGTTTAAAAGGGGCATGTAGGATAAAGATATCATTTCCTTTTAGCTCCTTAATTGCCTCCATAATTTTTTGGAAGGGTTCTATTTTATTCTTTAAATCTTCTCTTACATCTAGTTCAATAATTTTCTGTTCCATTGTATTTACATCTCCCTATATTTAATTGAAATCTATTTATTAATAGAACAATTCCTGTTGAAGTGCATCCCGGTCGATAAGGTAATACCCCTCCTCGTCGAGTGTAATAAAGTTTTTCTTTTTCACTTGATTAATCGTCCTGCTTACCGTTTCTCTTGAGGTACCAATCATATTAGCTAATTCACGATTGGTAAACTGTGTGGTGAGTCTATAACGGCCATCAATCATTTCTCCATTAGATTTACAAAGCCTAACCAGCAGTAAAATAATTTGTTCAAAAGTATTATGAAGTACCTGTGCTTCTAATCTTCCTTGTAAATCTACTATTTTTTCTCCCAATACTTTAAAGAGTTTAATACAAAGTTCTGGATAGGTAATGAGAATTTCTTCAAACTTATCAATCGGAATGATAATGAGATTAGCATCCTCCATTACTTCAGCATGGGCTGGAAAATTGCCCTTTCTGAAAAATCCTGCATGTGGAAACATTTCACCAGGCTCAAGGACGGAAATTAGTTGTTCTTTACCTGATAGGTCTGTTTTGCAAATCTTAATCTTTCCACTATGAATAAAAAACACGCGGTCAAGTGGATCGTCCTGCATAAAAACATACATCTTATGTTTATAAAACCGAGTTTGTGCAATCTTCACGATTGGCTTCAGTTCTTCTACTGACAATTCCTTAAAGATGGGGACAACAGATAATCTATTCACAATGTCTTCTTGCCTCATTAACATCACCTTCGTATTAGTAATTATGATTTAGTTAGATTGTAGCAATGTTTTACAAGTAATAATGTGACCTCCGTCATAGTTAACTAGTTTTTATGAAAATTATTCTCAGTCTAACAGGTGTGTGGCAAATATCACAGGAAAAGGATGAAATGCTTCACTTTGTGTCAGACTTGTGAAAGTTACAATACGAAAGGTAATGAAACACGAAAGGATGAAGGGTTATGGAAATACAACGAGGAACACCACCAAAAAAAGTGGTGAAGGCGAATAAAAATGCATTGCTTAAATCAGTATTAGTGATCACAATATTGCTCAGCTTCACTGTTTTACTAGTTGGGGGATATTGGATTTTTAAAGAACAGGCACCAAGACCTGTCGAAGTAACTAATGAAAAAGGTGAAGTTCTATTTACAAAAGAATCCATCATGGGTGGACAGGCCGTTTTTCAAAAGTACGGATTAATGGATTATGGTACTGTTTTAGGTCACGGTTCATATATGGGTCCTGACTATACGGCGGAAGCTTTAAAGTTATATACTGAGGGAATGCAAGACTTTAGGGCAAATGAACAATATAGTAAAGACTATGCTTCTTTAAATGATGATGAAAAATCAGCAATTAAAAATAAAGTAATCAAAGAAATGCGGAAAAACCGTTATGACTCAAGCAGCGATACCATGAAGTTAACAAATGCACAGGCGTTTGGACTTGAAAGAGTTAGAGAGTACTATAAAGAGGTATTCACTAAAGGTGACGGCTGGGGATTAAAGCCAAATCTAATTAAAGAAGGCGACATGCCTAAAACAGATCGTGCGTATGTTGCAAAAGGCGACCAAATTACACAAATATCAGATTTCTTCTTCTGGACTGCCTGGCTTTCAAGTACGGTTCGTGAAGGTGATAAAATTACTTATACGAATAATTGGCCATATTATGAAGACGCAGGCAACCAATTATCCTTTTCAGCCGTTTGGTGGAGCGGGGCAAGCATTACATTATTTGTATTAATGGTAGGAATTATCCTATTCGTGTTCTACCGTTATAATTTTGGAATGCAGGAAGCGTATAAAGAAGGTAATTTCCCGCAGATTGATCTACGAAAAATGCCAGTGACAAGTTCACAAGTGAAAACAGGGAAATACTTCGTGATTGTTGCTGCTTTATTCTTTGTACAATGTATGTTTGGGGCTTTACTAGCTCACTATTATATCGAACCAGATAGTTTCTTTGGAATGAAGTGGATTCATGATATTCTTCCATTTAATATTTCAAAAGGTTACCACCTGCAGCTGGCTATTTTCTGGATAGCTACAGCCTGGCTTGGAATGGGAATTTATGTTGCACCGCTTGTTGGCGGGTATGAACCTAAGAAACAAGGTCTATTAGTAGATATTTTATTCTGGGCACTGGTGGTTCTTGTTGCCGGAAGTATGGTTGGAGAATGGCTTGGTGCAAATGGTTATTTAGGAAACAAGTGGTTCTTATTTGGACATACAGGTTGGGAATATATTGAACTAGGACGTGTTTGGCAGCTCATTCTCATTGTGGGGATGCTTATCTGGCTGTTTATTGTTTATCGTGGAGTCAGGGCAGGTCTTAAGCGAGAAACAGATAAAGGCGGACTCATTCACCTATTATTCTACTCAGCGATTGCTGTACCAGCTTTCTATATTTTTGCCTTATTTATCAACCCAGGTACCAGCTTTACATTTGCCGATTACTGGCGCTGGTGGATTATCCACTTATGGGTAGAAGGTATTTTTGAAGTGTTTGCAGTTGTAGTTATTGGTTTCTTATTGGTTCAACTGGGCCTCGTAACGAAGAAATCTACCGTAAGACAACTTTATTTCCAATTGATCCTTCTCTTGGGCAGCGGGGTAATCGGAATCGGGCACCATTATTACTACAATGGTTCTGCAGAAATTTGGCTGTCTCTCGGCGCTGTATTCTCTGCATTAGAAGTTATTCCGTTAACATTGTTAATCCTTGAAGCATATGAGCAATACAAAATGATGCGTGAGGGTGGAGTAAATTTCCCTTACAAAGGAACATTCTGGTTCTTAATCTCAGTTGCCATTTGGAACTTAGTCGGTGCAGGTGTGCTTGGCTTCTTGATTAACCTGCCTGCTGTCAGCTATTTTGAACATGGACAATTCTTAACCCCAGCACACGGCCATGGTTCGATGATGGGGGTATACGGTATGTTCGCATGTGCAGTACTTCTTTACTCCTTAAGAAATATTGTAAAGCCAGAAGCATGGAATGATAAATGGATTAAAATCAGCTGTATCTTGTTAAACATTGGACTCGCAGGAATGGTGTTCCTATCCTTACTTCCAGTCGGATTCATCCAAATTAAAGAAGCATTTAATCATGGATATGCAGCATCTCGTTCAGCATCTTTCTTACAAAAGGATATTGTTGAAACATTATTAACTTGGCGCGCGGTGCCTGACACCATATTCTTAATTGGCGTAGTGATATTGTTAGTATTCTGTATTAAGGCAATCTTTAATTTGAGAAAGCCAACACATAAAGAAGGAGAAAAGCTTCCAGTTAAAGATTTATCAATAGATGAAGAGTAATCATTAAAAATCCGCAAAGGTCAGCTTTGCGGATTTTCTTTGCTCTTTTTCTCAAAACACTCAAAACAATAGATTTCTTTCTCCTCTGTATGGACCCCGTTAAAAAAACCATCCAAACAATAGATTTCTTTACTACAGCATGTACACTTTCCAATGAGTTCCTTCATTGTCATCCCCCCGTTTAAGCAAAATCATGTTTTTGGTGTGATGCCTCTCACTAAGTTTTCATACAGGTTTTAATATAATAAAAGAGAAGTTAACAAATTAATAGGAGTGATAATAATGCAAACATACGCAAAAGTTATCAATGTACCAGATTTCCCACCACGTGAGAAACATCCTACCATTTTTAATGGCTTTGACGAACTAGCATCTGGTGAAACGATGATGATTGTCAATGACCACGATCCAAGACCATTGTTATATCAATTCATGATGGAAAGACCAGAGCAATTTTCTTGGGAGTACCTTGAAGAAGGTCCAGAAACTTGGAGAGTAGCTATTGCTAAAAAGTAGTTCCCTTAAAAATTAATTTCAATTAAACTTGATTAACTTAACCATTGCTAAATTTTCCAATCTATTTATTTTCCAGGATTCATCCTCTTTTCCCTATATTTCTATTTTACAACAGAATTTCTTTCTGTTGTTTTTTTATTCCGATGGTTATAGCCATTTACCTATTTTTCTGAATAATGTGTTAAAATTTAAATGGGAATCTAAAGGGGGATATGGAATGAATAAGCAGCTACTAGAAAAAGAGTTTTTGGATTACGTGAAAAAGATGTCAGCCTATAATGAAGCATTAGGATTAATATATTGGGATTTAAGAACAGGGGCTCCCAAACAAGGTGTGGAGCGACGGTCTGAAGTGATTGGAATGCTTTCCTCGGAAGTATTTAAAATGTCTACCTCTGAGGAAATGGCTGCATATATAGCAAGTTTAGGAAAACAGCCCCTGTCCGAAAGAACTAGAAAAATTCTCGATGAGTGCAAAAAAGAATATGAACGAAATAAAAGAATCCCCGCTGAGGAGTATAAAGAGTTTGTCATTCTCCAATCTAAGGCTGAAAGTGTTTGGGAGGAAGCGAAAGAACATTCAGATTTTGCTTTGTTCAGTCCTTACTTAGAAAAACTGGTTGCTATGACTAAGAAATTCGTAGGTTATTGGGGGCATGAACAAAACAAATACGATGTGTTATTAGATATGTATGAGCCTGGTATGACGATGAATGTATTAGATCAAGTATTTGCGGAACTAAGGGAGAAAATTGTGCCTTTAGTCAAACAAATTTCAGAGTCGTCAAACAAACCTAAAACTGATTTTCTATTTAAAAAATTTCCTAAGGAAAACCAACGTGAATTGAGTTTAAAAATTCTTGAAAAAATGGGTTATAATTTCAAAGCAGGCCGTCTGGATGAAACGGTTCATCCCTTTGCAACAGGATTAAACCCTGGTGATGTCCGTGTGACCACAAATTATAATGAAAACGACTTTCGTACTGCCGTTTTTGGGACGATACATGAAGGTGGTCATGCTTTATATGAACAGAATATTTCTAAATACTTAATTGGTACACCGCTTTGCACGGGTACCTCTATGGGGATTCATGAGTCGCAGTCCCTTTTTTATGAGAATATCCTGGGAAGAAGCTTTTCATTTTGGAAAAATAATTACCAACTGCTGAAAGACTATGCAACTGGACAATTTGACCAAGTGGAAATTGAAGATTTTTATCGTGCTATTAATGAATCGAAACCATCATTCATTAGAATTGAAGCGGACGAACTAACATATCCGCTCCATGTGATAATTCGTTATGAAATTGAAAAAGGGTTATTTAATGATGATGTTGCTGTGAAGGACTTACCAAAGATATGGAATGATAAGTACGAAGAGTATTTAGGCATTCGTCCTGAAAATGATGCATTGGGTGTGCTGCAGGACGTCCATTGGGCGGGAGGCAGCTTTGGTTATTTCCCTTCCTATGCCTTAGGGTATATGTATGCAGCACAATTTAAGCAGAAAATGGTCGAAGATCTACCGAATTTTAATCAATTAGTCGAAGAGGGGAACCTTATTCCAATCAAAGAATGGCTGACAGCTAATATCCATCGATACGGCAAAATGAAAAAGCCGCTTGAAATCTTACAGGATGTTACCGGAGAGGGCCTAAATTCCAAATATTTAATTGATTATCTATATGAGAAGTTTGGAAAGGTATATAGATTAAATTAATGAAACAAGACTTCAATCGAAAAGATTGAAGTCTTGTTAAATTATTAATATTTTGCTTTGAGAATTGTCCTGCTCCAGGGCGTTTGCGCTTTTCTTATTACCATTTACTCCAGGTCTGGAATCCTTTTGAGCCTGGAGGGGAGTTTTGAATAATATCGATAAATGGAATCGTGTAAGCGAAAAGAATTAAGGCTGCGGCAATTCCTAGCCATAATTTCCAGTTTTCAAATACCATTGGTGCTTTTTCCTCAAGATTCTCAGCTACCGCTACAGGGAATTCTTCATCCCCTTTAGGAGCAAAGAAGGCAAGATTGATGAATATGATAATCATCAGAATAATTCCTAGGAATAAAATTGTTCCACCCACTGCTTGTGCAATTTGATATGGAACCCATTCAGCTGCTTGTTTGGCTCCACCATAAGTAGAGAATGCAGAACGTCTTGGTCCGCCTAAAAGGCCTTGGAAGTGCATGGCACCCGACATGAAGGCCATTCCAATGAACCATACCCAAGCTTGAATGATACCTAATTTATTCATAGCTTTTGTTAATTTGCGGCCGGTTAAATGTGGAACAAGCCAATAAGAAATTCCAAAGAACGTTAATACAACGGATGTTGCCGCAGTTAAATGGAAGTGACCAGTTACCCAAATGGTGTTATGCACCACTTGGTCCATTTGGTTGGAAGCGTTAATGATCCCACCAGCACCAGCAGGAATAAATGAAGCCATCCCAATAAATGGAACAGTAAACCTAGCGTCATTCCAAGGCAGAACTTTAAACCAGCCAAAAAGGCCTGTTGCTCCTTTTGAGCGACCATATCTTTCAAACGTAGCGAATAACGAGAAAGCAGTCATTAATGATGGAATAATAACCATGAATGTTAAGATAACCTGTAAGAATTTCCAAGCAGGGTCAATCCCTGGCTCTGTTAATTGGTGGTGAAAACCAACCGGAATCGAGAAGAGCAGAAACAAAATAAATGACAAGCGTGCCAATGAATCAGAGAAAATTTTTCCACCGATAATTTTCGGGATAATCGCATACCAGCACATGTACGCAGGTAAAAGCCAGAAATAAACGAGTGGGTGACCAAAATACCAAAATAAAGTCCGACTTACTAATACATCAACAGTATCCACTAATCCAAGCGACCAAGGAAGTAATTGGAACAATACCGTTGCTGCAACGCCCAATGTAGCAATAATCCACATGACAGTATTTATTACAGCCATAAAACTTAATAATGGACTTGGCTGACCTGGATTGTTTTTTCGCCATTTTGCATAGGTCATGATTTGAGCCGAACCATCAATCCAGCTTCCAATTACTACAAACGTTAAACCTAAGTAAAAAATCCAATGTGCTTTAAGTGGTGCATAAAAAGTGTAAAGTACAGAAGCTTCTTTTAGCAAAACCATGGTTGCTGCCATTAAAGTTCCTACTAACATTATCCAAAAACCGATCCAGCCGCTTCGGCGGGCAGCAATTGAATGACCTCCAGTGGTTCTGCTTACCGCAGCATATTGAAATCCCATAATAAAAAACGTCGTTAAAACCAATCCCATTAAAACACCATGGACAGTTAGGATTTGGTAATAATCAATGCCCCATGGAAGCTCCCATTTTCCGGAACGGACAAGGGTTTGTAATAGCCCCATTAAACCTCCAAGTGCAAGAGCAGAGAAGGCAACAAAAAAATGCGCCATTGAAAGCTTTGCATCTCGCGGGTCCACTTTTACTTTCGTTGTTATGGAGTTAGTCATTATTTTTTCACCTCAATCATCGAACTCATTAAATGATGTCCAGCACCACAATATTCATTACAAACAATTAAATATTCTCCTGCTTTATCAAATGTTGTCGTATATTCACTGACATAACCAGGCTCCAGCATCATGTTGATATTTGTTCCCGCAACCTCAAAGCCATGGACGACGTCTTTAGTTGTAGCAATAACTTTCACCTTTGCTCCAAGTGGTACTTCCACTTTTACTGGATTATAGGAGAAAGCCGAAGCAACATAGACTAACTCATAGTCCCAATCTTTCCCTTCAACCTTATGTAATCCCGGTTTATCAAAGGGTTTCGTTTGATCGACCTTATCTACATTAATCGTCGTTAAACAGCTCGGCGGCTTGTTGCCAAGATAGAACGCGCTTACACCTACAGTTGTTAAGAAAACAACCAGAGCGCCAATTCCAAAGGCTAGCCAAATTTTTTCGAATTTATGCATATGCATAATCTTTTCCCCCTTCAATCATTAAAAACGATCAACAAATAAGTAATAGACACTTACCCAAGTAACAACAATAAAAGCTCCTAATAAGAAAACGGACGCTAATGTCCCTTTAAGAGAAGAGCTGTCTTCAATTTCTGTTTTATTGTTTGTTTTAAGTTCCGCCTTCGCCATCCCCCGCACTCCCTTCAGAGTAATAAAATAATTGATTAGTTCTCTTTCATAATACAAAACAATTGTGAGGAAAAAATAACAAATATCATAGTTCACGAATTGTTCATTCCTTAGGTATCTACTATGTTAATATTATAAAATTGATATAACAGTGATTTATATCACAATCACCCCGGGGTATTTGTGAATAAAATGTGAACTATCACACTTCCTCTGTGATAAAAGTAATTGAATAATCCTTCATAAACGATAAAAAGATATCTTTTGGAATCAATGTCACACTCTCGAAGTTCGAAAATATGATAATAATAAATCTTATTTTCCTCTAGAAAAGAGTGGATTTTTGTGGAAAAATATTATTGCGAACGATGTCGTCTCTTGTATGACAATGTGGAAATTTGTAAAATTTGTGGAACTGTAGTAAAAAATAAAATTAAGATTGAAGTTCAAAAGCAGCCTGATAAAAATTAGATCAAGAAAAGCATATTTCTTGCTTTTCTTTAAGAAGTTGAAATTGGAAAACATTAGCTAATGAACGAAATTAGCATCCATTATATAATTTAAGAGCACAGCAACAACCTTCAAAACGTTTGCTCCCTTATAGAGAAACTTCGGTTTCTCCCTTAAAGGGGGCTTTTTTTTATGTGTTGACCTTTCTGCATAAATATCTCCAATCTGGAAAAAATACCCTTACATAGCTTGAAGGAGATAAGATATGCCGACGATAATTTCAGTTGCAGAGGTAACGCCGCCATTTGAAGTAAACCAAAATCAAGCATCGGAGTTTGCCCGCGAGCTGTTCTCCGATTCTTTTAAGGACATTGAAAGACTTTTACGCGCCTTTCAAAATGGCCAAATTGAAAAAAGGCATTTTGTAAAAAACATTGATTGGTTTAAAGAAGATAAAACGTTGGAAGAAAAAAATACGGCTTATATTGAGTCAGCGGTTGAACTTGGAAGAGAAGCAATCGAGAAGTGTTTATATAATTCTGATTTCTTAACAAGGGAAATCCCTTATCAGGAGATTGACGCCATTTTTTTTATTTCAACCACCGGAATGGCTACTCCAAGCATCGAAGCGAGAATTATGAACTTACTTCCCTTCCTGCCTCATACTAAGAGGGTTCCAATATGGGGACTTGGTTGTGCAGGTGGTGCTGCAGGGTTATCAAGAGCCCGTGAATACTGCCTTGCTTTTCCGAAAGCAAAGGTCCTTGTACTTTCTGTGGAACTTTGCAGCTTGACCTTTCAACGTAATGATCTATCGAAAAGTAATTTCATAGGTACATCCTTATTTGCTGATGGTGTTGCCTGTGCGTTAGTTTGCGGTGATGATTCAAATTATTGTGAATACAGAAAGAAGAAGACTTCACCCTTCATTATTGCAACTCAGTCAACACTTATGCCGGATTCCTTAGATGTGATGGGATGGGATATAAAGAGTAACGGGTTATATGTCGTTTTTTCTCGCGATATTCCTCATATAATTGAAAATTGGTTGAAGCCGAATGTAACGGAGTTTCTAGTAGAAAATCATGTAGAACTTGAAACAATTAACTATTTTATTGCCCATCCAGGTGGAAAAAAGGTAATCGATGCTTATGTAAAATCATTAGAAATTCCTCCCTCAATGACTAAGGTTTCACTTGATGTGCTAAAACAGTTTGGAAATATGTCTTCAGCGACAATCCTTTTTGTGCTGAAGCGATTCATGGAGAAAGAAATTCCAAAAGGTGCCTATGGTCTTGGTACTGCTCTTGGGCCAGGGTTTAGTTCAGAACTGCATTTAATGAGGTGGAGGTAAATGGAAGGATTTCTTGTATTCGAAATCATCATTGGCTTCATTATTTTTCAACGTGTGGTTGAACTTTGTATCGCAAAACGGAATGAAAAATGGATGAAGAACCAAGGTGCTATCGAATTTGGTAAAAAACATTATCGATTGATGGTTTTGATGCATGTACTGTTCTTTATTTGCCTAGTTGCTGAAAAAGTTTATGAGAATAGGGAACTCTCTTATTTTTGGCCGATCCTCTTATCAATTTTCTTATTGATGCAAATCATGAGAATTTGGGTGATTATTTCACTTGGAAGGTATTGGAACACGAAGATAATTGTTTTACGAGATGCAAAGGTGATAAAAAAAGGTCCTTATCTTTATATCAGACATCCCAATTATTTTGTGGTTGCGATAGAAATAGCTGTGTTACCTTTATTATTCAACTGCTATATAACGGCGTGTCTCTTTACTTTCCTAAATAGCATTATCCTTATAGTTCGGATTACTGAAGAAGAAAAAGCGCTTATGGAACTGACGGAATATGAAGGGATATTTCAGGATCGTAATCGTTTTCTCCCTAAAGTTGTTAAAAAAGTGTGACAATTTAATTAGGACTATTGAAAATGATTATCACCTATGTTAAAATTTGATTAACAATGAAAATCATTCTCAACAACCTTGATAAGGAAGGTGTTACATATGGCTTTTGCTTTAGTTGGCGGAACGGTTATTATTTATGCATTTGTCATGAAGCACGTGTTAAAAAATGTTACCCATTAAAAATAAATATCTACCTTTTTTGAGCCAAGGCCGGTAACCTTGGCTTTTTGTCGTTTTTGGGAAAAATTTGTTTTAAGAAAAAATGTATCAGGATAGGAAAAGTTTGAATTATCGTATAAAATAAAAAATATTACAAAGTTGTTAAGGGGAATAAGTAATGATAAAAATAGCGAACCAAGAAGAAGCCATCCAGACATTGAAAACGAAAATCATATCAATATATGAATATTTAATGAATCAAGAGGATTTTGAACATGCAAAAAAAATTAAACAATTAGCCAAAAAGTTAGAGAACAGAGAGTTTCTAATAGCTTTTTGCGGTCATTTTTCTGCAGGGAAATCGACAATGATTAACCAACTAGTGGGTGAAAAATTACTGCCATCGAGTCCAATTCCTACCAGTGCAAACTTGGTGAAAGTAAAAGCAGGGGAAGAATACGCCAAAGTCTTCTTCAAAAATGAAACACCTCGTATATATTTAGCACCTTATGATTATGAATTAGTAAAGAATTATTGTAAAGACGGCGACCAAATTGAAGAAATCGAAATAAGTCACAGTGATACGGGTCTGCCCGAACATACTGTCATTATGGATACACCTGGCATTGATTCAGCTGACGATGCCCACCGAATTGCAACGGAGTCGGCCATCCATCTTGCTGATTTGATTCTTTACGTAATGGATTATAACCATGTCCAAGCAGAGTTGAATTTTTTATTTACAAAAGAATTGACTGAAGCAGGGAAAGAAGTTTACTTAGTCATAAACCAAATTGACAAACACAATGATGAAGAACTAAGTTTTCTGGAGTTTCAAAACAGTGTGGAAGATTCGTTTGCATCATGGGGGGTTAAACCAGCAAGAATATTTTATACTTCATTGAAGCATGAAACCCATCCCTTCAATGAATTTCACGATCTTCAAGGTTTTATTAGAGAAAAATTGTCGTCTAAAGATCAATTATTAGTTCCATCCATATTTCAATCTTTGAAGAAAATTACACAGGATCATATCCAGCAAAGGCATATATTAGATCAAGAGAATTTGGCACCTATTCTGGCGATTCTAGATGAATTATCTGATGAAGAAAGAAGTACATTGTCCAATGCTGCCGAAGAAGCGGTAGGTAACCTCAAGACATTAAAAGATGGGGTGGCTGGAATTGAAAAGGAATTTGATCATCAAATTGCCCAAATCCTTAAAAACGCCTATCTGATGCCCTTTCCAACGAGAGAATTGGCTGAAAGTTATTTGGAATCATGTCAGCCAGAATTTAAGATTGGATTTTTGTTTTCTAAGCAAAAGACAGCAGAAGAGAAAAAGGTAAGGCTGGATCGTTTCCAGCATGATATTCTTGATAAAACGAAAGCTCAGTTAGAATGGCATGTCCGCGAATTTTTACTAAGCACATTAAAAGAAACTGGACTTGATGAGGGGGAACTGCTGGGATTGGCACAATCTTATTCCATCAATGTTCCAACAAGTCTCTTAACAGAAGCAGTAAAGCCCGGTGCACGAGTATCTGGTGAATATGTATTACATTATACAGAAGATGTGGCCAATGAAATTAAAAAACTGGCACGAATCCAACTCACGACTTTTAAAGAGGAGTTTCTTAAAGCATTAAAGGAACGAACCACCAAACTAATAGGGAAGTATGAACAAGAACTAAAAAGCACAGATCGATATGTTAAGGCATTAACAGAATTAAAAAAATCGCAGCAGAAAATTACCTTGATGGAAACAAAAATCGAAGAGTTATTAACATCGGATGTTGTGCTGCAAGAAGATAGTTATCATCTTTTTGAACAGGATGAAGAAGTATTTGAGGTGGTCAGAGCTCAGCCAACCACTAGCACTGATTCAACTGTCACCAAAACTTCTAAGCCTGAACCCTTTGAAAAATCCATATTTAAGGAAACGGAAGTAAATTCATCGAAAGACCATTTAATAAAAACCGTAGAGCGTCTCAGCCTTACTTCAACATTAATCAAAGACATTCCTGGGTTTCAAAAGCTCTCAATGGAATTAGCGGAAAAAGCAGAAAGACTTGCAAACAAAGGGTTTACCGTCGCATTATTTGGTGCTTTCAGTGCAGGCAAATCATCCTTTGCCAATGCACTTATGGGTGAAAAGGTATTACCTGTTTCACCAAATCCTACCACGGCTGCGATTAATAAAATTAAACCAGTTACGGAAAATCATCCTCATGGCACAGTCCTTGTTAAATTTAAAGATGCATCAGCCATGCTGGAGGATGTTAATCGTTCTTTAAAAGTATTTGAACACCAGGTTGCAGATTTAGAAGGTGCATCCAAGCAAATAGATCAGATTATGCTTCAAACAGGGCAAGAAGGTGGAGTTTTAGAAAAGACCCATTATGCCTTCTTACAGGCATTTATGAAAGGCCATGCATCATATGGGAATTTGTTGGGAACTGTTCTCGAAACGGATGTTACTGAATTTAGCGAGTTCGTCGCAAAAGAAGAAAAATCTTGCTATGTGGAATGGATCGAGCTTTATTATGATTGCGAGCTAACTCGAAAAGGCATCACACTTGTTGATACACCTGGAGCAGATTCAATCAATGCTCGTCATACCGGTGTAGCCTTTGATTATATTAAAAATTCAGATGCGTGTTTTTTTGTTACGTATTACAACCATGCATTTTCTAAAGCTGACCGTGAATTCTTAATCCAACTTGGGCGTGTGAAGGAATCATTCCAAATGGATAAAATGTTTTTTATTATCAATGCGATCGATCTTGCTGAGAGTGAGGAAGAGAAGGAATCGGTGATTGATTATGTTGAGGATCAACTTAGCAAATATGGGATAAGAAATCCGCATCTTTATCCTGTGTCTAGTTTATTAGCCTTAAAGGAAAAAACGGATGCTAATCAACAATTGGATTCAGGACTGAATAAATTTGAACAGGCGTTTTATCGCTTCATTACCAATGAATTAACAGAAATGGCTATCTCCTCAGCGGAAAAGGAGGTAACTCGTGTCCATGATTTAATCACTAATCTGATTCAAAGTTCGCGCGAAGATCAATCGGTAAAAGAGAAAAAACGGGAGGATATTAGATACCAGCAAGCGCTAATTCAAGAGTTATTTACAAACCAAACAGTTGGAACATTACAAAACCGTTTGCATCAAGAGGCAGATGAGCTGGTTTATTACATTAAGAAACGGGTATTTTTACGCTTCGGGGATTTCTTTAGGGAGTCATTTAATCCAAGCTCTCTGAGGGATGATGGACGTAATTTAAAAAAAGTTTTACAAAGTGCGTTGGATGAATTTCTCGAAAGTCTAGGGTTTGATTTTGCTCAAGAAATGAGAGCAACTACTGTACGTATTGAGCGCTTTACTGAAAAGCAGATGTCTGATTTCCAATCAAGTCTTATCAGGAACTTACAGGAAATTAATTCAGACCTTTCTTTTTCACCATTTGAAATGGAGCATAAAGAAACAATAGAATTTCCAAATGCCTTTAAAAATGTAAATAAACAAATATTTACGAAAGCCATGTCTTATTTTAAAAATCCAAAATCCTTCTTTGAAAAAAATGAAAAGAAACAAATGAGTGATGAGCTTTATCAAGTGTTAGATATACCAGCAGAGGAATATTTAGCAGAAGAAGCGAAACGATTAAATAGTCATTATAGCGATGAAATCACAAAGGAATTCGATCGTCTATTAGAAGAAATGAACGCGCAAGTAAATGATTTTTATTTAAGTCATCTTTCGGCCTTAGACGGTGGAATCCCCATTGAATTTTTAAAGGATATCCAAACAAAGCTGGCATAATAGTTCTAAGTTTATATATCAAAATCGAGGAGGACGCTCTAGTGAAATATATTAAAGATCAGGAATGGGTCTTGAAAAGCTTAAATGAGAATCATGTCAGGATCATCGATTGCCGGTTTTCATTAGCCGAACCAGAAAAAGGCAAGCAAGAATACTTACAAGACCATATTCCAGGAGCAGTGTTCTTTGATTTAGAAAAAGATCTGTCCAGTCCAAAACAAACCTATGGCGGCAGGCATCCAATGCCAGTGCTAGAAGAATTTATCTCTAAACTTGAGAATGCAGGGATTGATGAAAACAAACTTGTAGTGGCCTATGATAATGGTGAAGGAGCGTATGCTGCCCGTTTTAGCTGGATGCTTCAATACCTCGGTCATGAAAATGTCTATGTGCTTGATGGTGGATATAAAGTTTGGGTAGAAAAATCTTATCCTGTAACAAAGGAAATTCCTGTCTTTGGAAAAACTGAATTC
This sequence comes from Neobacillus sp. MER 74, assembly GCF_023714155.1. Classification (NCBI taxonomy): domain Bacteria; kingdom Bacillati; phylum Bacillota; class Bacilli; order Caryophanales; family Bacillaceae; genus Neobacillus; species Neobacillus sp. MER 74. Next base: position 74,499 of record NZ_JAMAUV010000002.1, on the reverse strand, counting down.
CATTTCCGGGTTCAACCTGAATTGCTGGCAACAACGGAAGAGGTAAGAAAAGTAGTTGAAAAACAGTTAACCAATAAAATCTTAATCGATTCGCGGGAAGAAAAACGCTTTTTAGGTATAGAAGAACCAATTGATAACAAAGCTGGGCATATTCCTGGAGCAATCAATATGCCATGGATGGAAGGATTAAGTGACAGTCATTATAAGCCTGTTGAGAATCAGAAACAAAGGTTCGAAAATCTCGACCCTTCTAAGGAAATAATTGTATATTGTGGATCAGGGGTAACAGCTGCCCCTAATTACTTGGCCTTAAGAGAAGCTGGTTTTGAGAGAGTAAAGCTCTATGTTGGAAGTTTTAGTGATTGGATCTCATATGAGGATAATAAGATAGAATAATATTTTGGGGCAACTTATGTTATAATGGAAATCGTGTTGTTTTTAAACAGCCAAATAAGGAGGTCCAAAATGACGAATCAAAAACCTTCACTGATGCTTGTTGATGGAATGGCCTTGCTATTCCGTGCTTTTTACGCTACCGCAGTTACTGGACAATTTATGATAAATTCAAAAGGAACACCCACGAATGGAATTCATGGCTTTGTGAAGCATTTATTCACGGCTGTAAATTCTTTCAAGCCCACACATCTTGCCGTTTGTTGGGATATGGGAAGTAAGACCTTCCGTACTGAATTGTTTTCTGATTATAAAGGGAATCGTGGAGAAGCTCCGGTTGAGCTTATTCCGCAGTTTGATTTAGTAAAAGAGGTGGTGGCCTCTTTTGATATCCCAAATATCGGACTAGCTGGATACGAAGCCGATGATTGCATTGGAACCATTGCCAATCAATCGAAAGATTATGCTCATGTCTCGATTTTAACTGGTGATCAGGATATGCTTCAGTTGCTTGATGACAGTATTTCCGTAATTTTATTGAAAAAGGGCTATGGGAATTATCTTGTTCATACGCCAGAAACTTTTTTGGAAGAGAAGGGGATTACTCCTCGGCAAATGATCGATTTAAAAGCTCTAATGGGTGATACTAGTGATAATTATCCTGGTGTAAGAGGGATAGGAGAAAAGACAGCTCTAAAGCTCTTAAAGGAGTTCGAACATGTTGAAGGTATTATCTCCAATTTAGATCGCTTGTCCAAATCAAATAAGACTAAAATTGAACAGGATTTAGAAATGCTCCATTTATCGAGAATACTTGCTGAAATAAAATGTGATGTTCCCGTAAGTTGTGCCTTAGATGAGGCGGGCTTAAGAATTGAAAAAGAAAAAGCATTGAATAAGTTAATGGAATTAGAACTTCGTGGATTACAGCGCCTACTGCCAATAGACGAAGTGTTTGTTTCCTGAAAAAATGAGGTTGTCTATTTGAGACGACCTCATTTTTTTTAGATTAATGAATAAGGTATGCCGGAATTTCCGCTTTTTATTTTGTATTTTTCTTTTTAGCGGCATTTTCCAATTTGCTTTTCGGTTCTTCGGCAAACTCGGCATCTTGACCATATCCTTGAGGATTAACCCCTGGTGCTTTCACGCCGCGATTTGCTTGACCATTTTTACCCATAATCGTTCACCTCCCACTTTTTTAGTATTTCCTGTTGGAATAATAAAACTCAGGAATTCGAACAATAGTAGCAGGGGTGATTTGATGAACAAAGGTGTTTATTTATCGCTTTTTAGCATCGGACTAGCACAAGGAATGAAAATTCCGCTTCACTATATAAAAGAGAAAGAATGGCGCCCTGAACTATTCTTTGGAACTGGCGGGATGCCTAGTTCCCATTCAGCCGGGGTTTCTACTTTAACAACCTATATTGCCATGCAGCGTGGCCTGCCAACCTTTGATTTTGCCCTTTCCCTTATCTACGGATTAATTGTCATGTATGATGCACAAGGGGTTAGAAGGCAAACAGGTGAGTTAACCTTAAAAGTTAATTCCATGAATGAATTAATTGAAAAAATTCATAAAGAGGAAAGCGTTGAATTTAAACAGGACTCTCCAAAAAAGTTAAAAGAGATGTTAGGTCATGAACCGGAAGAGGTTGTTGGTGGAGCCATCCTAGGTGTTTTGGTGGGAGTCATTGGTCACTTATGTACAAAAAAGAATAGAAAATTACCAAAATTTAAGTTAAGATTTTAAAGGGATGTTCAGAGTTTGTTGGGAGAGGGATGGCAAAGTCAGTGGGAACAGTCGAAGATTATTTGCATCACCTGAAAGGAAAGGGTTTTCAATTCCAAGAGGATGCAATTGGGTTTATTTTCTTTGGGAAGCACTACACAAACGCTTCAGATGAAATGATCAATACGGCCATTGAGATGACTCTTAAAGCACAAAGAAGTTTTGATGGAAGTTTTTATGTATCATTATTGGAAACCTTAATTTCAAACAAAATCAGCACTAGAAAAGAAGCGATTCAATTTGTTAAAGAAAAGGAACTATTAGCGTTATAAACATGAGAAAACTCCCTTTTAAAAGGGAGTTTTTTCATGAAACTTCATCTTCAATACTCTTACTTCTTTTAAGAAAAGCAATTTTTTGGGTGGGGAGTTCAGCAAATATCATGCCTGCAAAAATTAGGAAACAGCCTATTAAAGCACTATAGGATAATCGTTCTTGTGCCCAATAAAAACCTGTAATCGCAGCAAACACTGGCTCCATTGCAAAAATCAAGGCTACCCTTGTTGCTGAGGTATACTTTTGGAAATTGGTCTGAATTAAAAAGGCAAGCGCCGTCGCGAACAAGCTCGTGATGATTAGGGCAATAAGCACCTCTTGTCTAAATAGTATTTCGGGATTAAAAGACTTCCTCCAATCTTCAAAAAGGAAGGAGGATACGATTGAAAGAAAAGCTACAGTTGTAATTTGGATAATCGTTAACAGCAGTGTTGGAAATTTATTGCTAAATTTACCGGTATAAATAATTTGAAGCGCGAAACTGATCGCACAAATGAAGACGAAGCCATCTCCCTTATTCAATGCAATTACATCAGTCATTGTCAGCAGAAATAAGCCAATCGTTGCTGTCAGCACACCGAAAACAGCATTTCTGGTGGGATACTGCTTTAATAACATCATCGAAAATAATGGGACGAGGACAACGCTTAGCCCTGTTATAAATCCTGCTTTAGAAGAAGTAGTATATAATAGCCCGATGGTTTGGGTAGCATACCCAAGAAATAACCAAAATCCGATGAAAACACCGGATAAAAGTAACTTTCTATCCAATTTTTTCAACTGCTCTTTGTCAAATAGGAAAAGGCAAAGAATTAATATTATGGCTGCAGCAAGAAAGCGAATGCCATTAAAGGAAAATGGTTCAAGGAAATCAATAGCATTTTGAACTAATACAAACGTTGTACCCCAAATAATGGTGACAAGGAGCAAACTTAAATCAGCAAATAAAGGTTTTTTCATGAGTTTCATTGCTCCCCGGGAAGATTTTTTCGAATCGCCTGCCGTGCTAATTCATCTGCAACTTTATTTTCAGCACTCGGAATCCATTTCATAAAAAATAAAGGAATTTGTTTGGATAAATGTAATGCGTGTTCAAGTAATGGGGTGTAAAGCTTATTTTTAACAAACTCTTTTTCAACGGCCTGATTTACTAATTGAGAATCCGTTCGAAAAGACAAAACGGAATCCTGAACCCCTTTTTCTAAACATATTTCTAATGCTTTAATAAACGCATGATATTCTGCTTCATGATTTGACATGTTTCCAAGGGGAATGGAATATTTTTCAGAAATGCCATTTCCTTTAATAAAAATCCCGGCTCCGCTTGGTCCAGGATTTCCAGCACTTGCCCCGTCAATATATACTTCAATCAATTCTGTTTCCTCCATATGTGTACTAATGAAAGTTTATCATATTTCTTTTAAGGCAGAAAATATTTATTCTTATAACAACTATGAAGAAGTGGGTATGATAAGAATATATCAGAATAGGTTAGGATGAAGTGGTAAAATTGCCGAATAGGAATCGATTATTTTAAATGCCATTGAATTCTTTAAAGAAAGGTTGAAGACATTGAAATATCGGTTAGAGTGGATGTATAAAACAAAAACTAATGAAAAGGTACAGTTTTCCTCTGAATTGGTATCAGGTGAAACAGCGATACAAATCGGCGAGGAGCTTGAAAGTACTGGCAAAATATCGGATTTGTTTTTTTATGATGAGAAAGGCACCTCTTGGATCTTAAAGGAAATGAAAAAGTTGATGACTGAAATTGAAGAAGATCCACATGAAATAACCGTTTACTTTGACGGGGGCTTTCAAAAGGAAACAAATCAAGCAGGTCTTGGTGCAGTTATATTTTTTAAACAGGGAAGGAAGAAATATCGTATTCGAGCGAATGAGCGAATAGATGAATTAGAGACAAACAATGAAGCAGAATATGCTGCTTTTTATTATGCCTTGAATATTTTAGAAGATTTAGGGGTACATCATTTATCTTGTGAATTTAAAGGGGACTCCCAGGTTGTGTTAAAACAATTAGAAGGGGAGTGGCCATGCTATGAAGATACACTTAACAGCTGGCTTGACCGAATTGAGGGGAAAATTAAAGAGTTAGGTTTAATCCCAAAATATACGACGATTAATAGAAAAGATAATAAAGAGGCAGATAAACTGGCAACACAAGCATTAGCAGGAAAAGAAATATTTGCAAAAACATTAATTCTTTAGGAAAGGGGTGGGAAACTGTTGTGAAGGAAATCAACAGAAGAGAATTATTGAGTCATGTCGAATCTTTAATGGCTCATTACTGTGAAGGCTGCTTTTTACATCAACATATGAAAAAAGAAGGCGGGCGAAGATCAGCACACCGGTTTTGCATTTCCCAGTGTACAGTAGGGGAACAACTCCAGGAATTTGGGAAAAAATTAAGTTAATGCAATCACATAGTTCCTGCAAAAATATAAAGGCTGACGATATTCGTCAGCCCAAATTGGTTAATTTAGATTATAGTTTTACAACGTTAGCTGCTTGTGGTCCACGGTTTCCTTCAACGATTTCAAAAGAAACTTCTTGGCCTTCTTCTAAAGATTTGAAGCCTTCGCCAGTGATCGCGCTGAAGTGTACGAATACATCGTCGCCGCCTTCTACTTCAATAAAACCAAAACCTTTTTCATTGTTAAACCATTTAACTTTACCGTTTTGCATTTACTTCTTCCTCCTAAGCCTTTTCAAGCCACCCTTATGGTGCCAAAGATAAATATTATCATGTAGACAATCTGCACTAGTAAAATAATGCATATAGTAGATACATGATGCTTTAAATATACAATATTGAAAATTTACAGTCAAGGAAGGACTTAGGTTTTTTAGTGTATTTTTCATAGATTCTATGAAATTATTTAGATAATCGTTAGCAGGCACTAACATAAAACTACTTTTGCATCATATGTTTAAATAACCAATATACATGCAGGAGGCAGATATCATGTACCGATTTTCTATTGAAGGTGCGGAATGGATATTAAGATTTTCACCGCAAGTTTATATTGATTCAGTTGAAAAACAGGCGATATTAATGGCTCTGCTTCATATCGGTGCTGATTTAAGTAAATATTCTCATGGAAGCGCCTTTATCATTTTTACGAAAAAAGTTGGTGCGATAGTTTTCGAAGTTGAGAGAATTCCATCTTTAATATTAACAGTTTCAAATATTATCCCTGATGACAATTGGTATGATCATCCAAAGATTAGCACGTTAAAACAAATAATGTAATGTTCCTCAAGGGTGGCCATAAAAATGGCCATCCTTTTATTTATTCTCCAGCCGGCGCATTTGTCATCATTTTGTCAAGGAAAGTAATGGATGCCCAGTATTTTATCTCTTTACTAACGATGGATTTAATGGGTAAAATGGATTTCGGGATGCTTGTAAAAAAGGGAGCAATCACATGAAATTAATTATTGCCGAAAAGCCGGATCAAGGTTCGACCTTAGCATCAATCTTTAAACATAAAAAACAAAATGGTTTTATTGAAATTTTTTCAAATGATGTTTTTCCTGAGGGAGCCTATGTCACTTGGGCCATTGGACATATATGCCAATTAGTTTCGCCTGAAAAATATCAACAAGGCTGGAAAAAATGGTCTTTAGATCATTTGCCAATGATCCCCGAACAGTTTGAATACGAGGTAACAAAGGATAAGGCAAAACAATTTGCCATCATTAAGAAATTGGTCTCAGACCCAAGGGTTACTGAAATTATTCATGCAGGTGATGCGGGGCGCGAGGGTGAGCTAATTATCCGCAATATCCTCAGGCTGACTAAATGTCACAAACCCATGAAAAGGCTGTGGATTTCTTCGTTAACTGCCAATAGTATTCGAGAAGGTTTTCAGAAGCTCTTGGATGAACAACAGACAAGGAGTTTATATTTTGAAGCCTATACCAGGGCTTGTGCTGACTGGGTGGTAGGTATGAATGCTTCACGGCTCTATAGCCTCTTATTGCAAAAACAAGGATTTTCCGATGTGTTTTCAGTTGGGCGAGTGCAAACCCCAACCTTAGCGTTAATTGTTAAAAGAGAACTAGAAATAGAGAACTTTAAGTCTGAACCTTTTTGGGAGGTTCTAGCACATTTTAATATGGATGGAAAAAAGTACACAGGAAAATGGCAGAATGATGGCGAAACCCGAGTAAACAAAAAAGAGTTAGCAGAAAAAGTTGCGGCTTTTTGCAAGAATAAACCCGCTGAGGTTAGTGAGGTTCAATCAGAAAGAAAAGAATTTCTCCCTCCACTCTTATACAATCTTTCGGCTCTCCAAGCTGAAGCGAATAAACGGTATAAGTTTTCTCCAAAGAAAACTCTCGATGTTATGCAAAAGCTCTATCAAAAAGGAAATGTTTCATACCCTCGTTCCGATTCACGGTATGTAACGAAAGAGGAAGCTAATACTTTCCCAGATATTTTAAACAAATTAAGTCATTTGAAAGATTACGAAAGCTTCTTTCCTTTGCCAATAGAATCGATTTCAGAAAACAAACGCTATGTAAATGAAAAAAAGGTCACGGACCACTATGCAATTATTCCAACGGAACAAATCCCAATTGTGGAACGGCTTACTCCGGATGAAAAGAAAATTTATGATTTAGTCGTAACAAGTTTAATAGCTGCACATTACAATAAGGCGATTGCGGAGTATACTACTGTAACAACATTAGTAGATAGCAGGGCGGCATTTATCTCAAAAGGAAAGGTACAAATTGAAGAAGGCTGGCGAAAGGTACTGAAACCAAAAGATAATGATGATGAGCCTGCACTGCCAAAGTTAACAGAAGGTGAGCAAGGTAAAACAGATAAAGTGGAAGTGAAAGAAAGTAAAACTCAGCCTCCAAAACGTTATACCGAAGGTCAATTGATTACGTTAATGAAAACAGCAGGTAAGCATATTGATGATAAGGAACTTGAAAAAATTCTCACTAAAACGGAGGGTCTTGGCACGGAAGCGACGAGAGCAGGCATCATTACGATGCTAAAGGATCGCTTATATATTGAGGTCAACAAAAATTTAGTCTATGCCACAGCAAAGGCCAAAATCTTGATTGAAGCCATCGGCAAGGAGATTTTAGCTTCGCCAGAGATGACCGCCAAGTGGGAACAGAAATTGAAGGAAATTTCCGAAGGATCTGCTGCGCCAAAACATTTCATGGAGCAAACGAAAAAGATGGTTTTTCATTTAATTTCGTCTAGTATAGATCAAGCGGCAAATTGGTCGTTTTCGGATGAAATGCGTGAAAATTTTGCACCAGGGAAGCAAAAGGGAAGAAAACAGTCATATACCAAACTAGGGCCTTGTAAAAAATGTGAGGGGTCTATGGTGGACAAGGGCAGTTTTTACGGCTGTTCCAATTACCAAAAAAATCATTGTGATTTTACTATATCTAAGAAGATTTTAGGTAAAAACATTACGCAAAAGAATATTAAGCTTCTTTTATCAGAAGGGAAAACAGAGCCGATTGAAGGGTTTGTTAATAAAGATAAAACTTTTAATGCCCGGCTTTATATAGACGAATCTGAAAAAAAGGTCAAATTTTTATTTGAACAAACGCCTCAAAATAAGGAAGTAATTATAGATAATTGATAAAGAGCCTTGTCACTATTTTTTTCTTATAGTACACTTTTAGTTGAGTAATTTTTTTGGAGGGTATGGGATGCCAACACCAAGTATGGAAGATTATATTGAACAAATATATATATTGATTGAAGAAAAAGGATACGCTCGGGTTTCAGATATTGCCGAAGCGCTGTCTGTACATCCCTCCTCAGTAACGAAAATGGTGCAAAAGCTTGATAAAGATGAGTACTTAGTTTATGAAAAATATAGAGGTCTTGTGTTAACAACAAAGGGTAAAAAGATTGGTAAACGCCTTGTCTTTAGACATGATTTGCTAGAACAATTCCTAAAAATCATTGGTGTAAAAGATGAAAATATTTATAACGATGTCGAAGGGATTGAGCACCATTTAAGTTGGGATTCCATCGATCGGATCGGTGACTTGGTTCAATTTTTTGAAGAGGATCAAAAGCGAATTGATGCATTAAATGAAATTCAAAAACAGAATGAAAATGAATAATAAAGCACCTAGCGGAATTACGCTAGGTGCTTTTAATATAAATCAGGGAATTGGTCAAAAGATTGGCTGCTCTCTGGTATTAAAGACATTTTCCCGTGTTCCTCAATCGCCTGGACCCCTTGGATTAGACCCTCTTCGGCCTCTTGTAACGCTTTTCGATACGAGATGATTCGACCCTCAGAAGTAACGAAGTTAATAATATCACCATTGTAATTGCGATGAAGTGCGACGATTGATTCCATCAAAACTCTCCCTTTTAGCTATTTTTTGGTGCTCTTACTTTTTCTATATTCTTTCTATTTTTACAAAAAATAAACTAAAAAAAGCATCGGAGGTTTAATTTCCGATGCTTTCTATTAACCCCAAAAAAAAGGAGTTTCTTGGTAGACATAATAATTGAGCCAGTTTGAAAAGAATAAGTGGCCATGGGACCGCCAGCGATTTATAGGAGGTTGCGTTGGATCATTATTTGGGAAGTAGTTTTCGGGAATATGGATTTCAAGCCCCTTCTTCACATCCCTTTCGTACTCCTGGGCAAGAGAATCTGATTCATATTCTAAATGTCCGGTAATCATCACATGCTTTCTGTCTTGCGAAGCAATTAATAGGGCTCCTGCATCATCGGAAGCAGCTAATAATTTTAATTGTGAATTCTTTTTAATTGCTTCAATCGAAACATCTGTATAACGAGAATGTGGCGCGTAAAACTGATCATCAAAACCACGCAGCAAAATATCATTTTGTTCAAAAATCCGGTGGGCATAAATGCCGGAGCATTTTCTTTGTAATTCAAATTTCCCAATTCCGTAATGATAATGCAGTGCAGCTTGGGCTCCCCAACAAATATGTAGCGTCGAAGTGACATTTTCATTGGCCCAATCCATTATTTCTGTTAACTCTGACCAATATTTCACTTGATCAAATTCTAACAGCTCCACCGGGGCACCAGTAATAATCATCCCGTCAAATTTCAGGTTCTTCACTTGTGAAAAGGTCGTGTAAAATTGTTCGAGATGCTGTTTACTCGTATGGGTGGATTCATAAGAATTCGTTTTTAAAAAGTTTACATTTACCTGTAAGGGTGAGTTTCCTAATAATCGTAAAAGCTGTGTTTCTGCTCTTTCTTTTTCAGGCATTAAATTCAGAATAAGTATATTTAACGGTCGGATATCCTGAGCAATTGCACGTTCATTGTCCATGATGAAGATATTTTCTGTTTCAAGAATTTCCCTTGCTGGGAGAAGTTTTGGAATGTTAATTGGCAAGTGACCATCCCCTTTTTCTGGTTTAATTTCAGGTGTTTTACTTCATACTACATCCATTAATATAACTACTATATACGACAAAATGTCAATGAATATTTAAAATATTTAATAATAATATTATAAACATTATTGTAATTTCAGAAAAGATAATAATTTGTTCATAATTGGCAATCGGATTGAAAGCGCTTTTTTGATACAATGAAACCGTAGGTCAATTCTAATGCTGAATGCGGGGGATAAAGGTGGTATTAAATACAATAGTGAAATCAGACATTGAAATTGCACAAGACTCAAAGATGAGACCGATTGTTGAAATTGCCGAAAAAATTGGTCTAGAAGCGGATGATTTAGAGCTCTTTGGTAAATATAAGGCCAAAATTTCTAACGAAGCTCTTGCTAAACTGAGTACAAAGGAAAGTGGGAAAATCATCCTTGTCACTTCTATTAATCCAACACCGGCTGGCGAAGGAAAGTCGACCGTGACGGTTGGGCTAGCCGATGCTTTTAATAAGATTGGTAAAAAAACAATGATTGCCATAAGAGAGCCTTCCCTAGGTCCTACAATGGGTATTAAAGGCGGTGCGACTGGTGGTGGGTACTCACAAGTACTGCCAATGGAAGATATCAATTTACACTTTACTGGAGATCTTCATGCGATAACGACTGCAAACAATGCCCTCGCAGCATTAATCGACAATCATCTCCAACAAGGTAACGAACTTAACATTGATCAACGTAGAATTGTCTGGAAACGGGCGGTTGATTTAAATGACAGAGCCTTAAGAAAAGTAATCATCGGACTTGGCGGTCCTCTTCAAGGAGTGCCGCGGGAAGATGGTTTTGATATTACGGTCGCATCAGAAATTATGGCGGTTCTATGTTTAGCTGCAGACTTAAAAGATTTAAAGTTACGGTTATCACGGATGGTGGTTGCTTATAATTTTGATAAGAATCCGGTGACTGTTGGAGACCTAGGGGTTGAAGGTGCATTAACATTATTGTTGAAAGATGCGGTTAAACCCAACCTTGTACAAACAATTGAACACACGCCAGCACTAATTCATGGCGGTCCATTTGCTAATATCGCCCATGGATGTAACAGTGTAATTGCTACAACCACAGCAGCGAAATTAGCGGATTATGTTATTACAGAAGCAGGGTTTGGTGCTGATTTAGGCGCAGAGAAATTTTTACATATAAAATCGAGAAGTGCGGGTATTAAACCGGAAGCTGTTGTTATTGTTGCAACGATTCGTGCCTTGAAAATGCATGGTGGTGTAGCGAAGAGCGAGTTAGCAAATGAAAATATTCCATCATTAACGCTGGGCTTTGCGAACCTAAAGAAACACATTGAGACCATTCAGAGCTTTGGATTACCAGTTGTTGTGGCCGCTAACAAATTCATCACGGATACCAAGCAGGAGGTAGAAACATTACTTGAGTGGTGTAAAAGGGAAAATGTTCCTGTTGCCTTAACTGAAGTGTGGGAAAAAGGTGGAGCAGGCGGGATTGATTTAGCTAATACGCTTTTAGCTGTCATGGACAAGGAAAAAAATAATTTTAAACCGCTATATGACTTATCTGATCCGATCGAGAAAAAAGTTCGAACGATTGTTCAAAAAGTTTATGGCGGAAGCGATGTTGAATTTTCATCAAAAGCAAAAAAACAGTTAATTGATTTTGAAAAGTTTGGCTGGTCCCATTTGGCCGTTTGTATGGCGAAATCTCAGTATTCTTTATCTGATGATCCATCAAAGTTAGGCAGGCCATCGGATTTCAGTGTGACAGTCAGGGAATTTAAACCTTCAATTGGGGCCGGATTTATTGTTGCCTTAACAGGAGATGTCATGACGATGCCAGGTTTGCCAAAAAAACCTGCAGCTTTAAATATGGATGTCGATGAAAACGGGAATGCAATCGGGTTATTTTAAGAGGAGAGTCGAAAGTTTATGTTTGATCCAACCGCATTTGATAATATGAAAGTAGTGATTGAAGGGGCTCTTTATGATCTGGATATTAGTGGAGAAATCGTTATTACCGATCGAAACGATTCCATTAATATGGCTAAAATGTCGCGAAGATTTGACATGACATTTCGATTACCCGAAAAAAAGGTAAAAGCAACAATTGAACTGAAATCAGGTCTTGTTAATTTAGCAGCAGAGCTTTTACCATCTATACAATCAGAGGAGCAGGCAGGATGTATGTTAAGTCTGAAATTTATTGCAGCCAAAGAGAATGAATTGGACATTGACTATACCGCAATAAAAGCTCTTTTAACGGATATTTGGGGACCGACCAGAATAATAAATCAAAGTGTTCTTTATGACCCGTTAAGTATTGACCCAGCTCATTCTCTTATAATAACGATTGAATTTGACAGACTGATTCATGAAGACCAAATTGAGGACTTAGTCGAAATGACGGAGTTTATTATCACAACGCTAAAGAGACTAAACGAGGAAATTAGTTGAAAATCCAAAACCAGCTTTTTATATTGGAAGCTGGTTTTGTTATTGTTCCTATAATATTTACAATATTCTAATTTTTATGTACGATTAATTTACATACTAATTTAAAATGATTAAAAAGGGGAGATGACGTTGGTCAAAACGGCATGGGTTACAGATAGCACTGCCTATTTAGACGATGAATTAAGAAATCATCCGGATTTATATACAATACCTTTAACAATTTTACTTGATGGAGAGGAATATTCAGATGGGATTGACTTAACATCTGCCCAATTATTTGATCGCTTAAAGCAGCTTAAAAATCCTCCAAAAACATCACAGCCTTCTATTGGGGCATTTCAGGCACTATACGAAAAATTGTCAGCGGATTATGATCAAGTGGTGGCCGTACTTTTATCTGGAAAGTTAAGTGGTACGGTATCTTCAAGTGAGCAGGCAGCAAAATTGGTAGATATTCCGGTTACCACGTTAGATTCTAACATTCTTACTTATCCGATGACGGCCTTGCTTAAAAAGGGAATAGCCTTACTAGAAGCTGGTGCTAGTCTTGAATCGGTACTCAATCAACTTGAAACAATTAAGAAAACAAACGAGACATATGTGCTTGTAGGCAGTTTAGAACAACTCCACCGAAGTGGCAGAATGTCAGGCTTGAAATTCTTTCTTGGCAGTATGCTTAATGTTAAACCAATCATATCCATCGTAGACGGAGCACTAAATGTAAAAGAAAAAGCAAGAAGCGAGAAAAAGGCGAAAGAGAAAATATTGGATTATTTACGATCATCCTACGAGCAGCATCACTTTAAAGAAGTATATATTTTATATGGATTACATGAGGAACAGGCTTCCAATTGGGAAAATGAAATCAAAAGGGAATTCCCTGAATTAGAGATAGTACATTGCCCCTTAGGAGCGGTAATCGGTGTACATGCAGGTGAAAATACGCTGGGGATTAGCTGGCACAATGGGTTGAAATAACTTTTTCTTGAACGGAGCATACTAATTTTGCATTTAATTTTAAATGAGAGGAAGATGCACAATTAGTAAGCAGGGTAGACAAAATGCGAATCAAACAAGAGAGCAAATTGAAAAACAAGACAAACGAAATGATATTGAACTCGGCAGTGAATTTCAGATTGGTAATACCAAATCGCAAAGTCAGAAAAAAAGTGGACGTCAAGCAAATAAAAAATAATCCCGATTCTTCGGGGTTATTTTTTATTGGTTTTTCATGATAAAATAGCAAGGGTGAAAGTGGGTGTTCGAGAAAATGCAAAACCAAATGATAGAACAAACAGAAAATTATGTCCGCAATGAATTAGGGGAAGATGCTACTGGCCATGATTGGTTTCATGTGGACCGTGTTCGAAGAAATGCCCTACATATTTGCAAGGAAGAAACGGCAGGAAATCCGTTCATTATTGAAATGGCGGCCCTCCTCCATGACATATCAGATGAAAAGCTTAATGAAAGCTGTGAAAAAGGGGAAGAAAAACTGGAATCCTTTTTGCAAACCTTACCGCTGACAGATAATGATAAAAGACATATAAAACAAATTATCGCAACGATTTCCTTTAAGGGTGGACAAACGACAACACTGTCCACGGTTGAAGCAAAAATTGTTCAGGATGCTGACCGTTTAGATGCGATTGGAGCCATTGGGATTGCTAGGGTGTTTGCCTACGGCGGCAAAAAAGGGCAATCCATCTATGACCCGAGCATTTCAGTAAGAAATGAAATGACGGTAGAAGAGTATCGAAAAGGGAAATCAACAAGTGTTCATCATTTTTACGAAAAACTGCTTAAATTGAAAGACTTACTAAATACAGATACGGCACGAAAAATGGCAGAAAGTCGTCAACAAATGATGGTCACATTTTTAGGACAATTTTACCAAGAATGGGATGGACAAGGATGAAAATGCTCACAGTTGAAAATGTTTCAAAAACATATGGGGAAAAACAACTCTTTAATTCTATTTCCTTTACAATTGGGGAAAAAGAACGCGTCGGTTTAATCGGGGTCAATGGGACCGGTAAATCATCACTTTTAAAAATTATTGCGGGACTAGATACACCGGACGAAGGCAAACTCATCACGAGCAAAGATTATTCAATCACATTTTTAAACCAGCAACCGGAATTAGATGGGGATAAAACCGTCCTTGAACAAGTCTTTGCTGGGGAAGCACCCATCTTAAAACTGATGCGCTCCTATGAAAAAACTTTATTGGACCTTTCCGCTTCACCAAATGACACAAAAGTGCAAGAAGACCTTTTTCGTTTGCAAAAGCAGATGGATGCACTAAATGCCTGGGATGCGAGCACGAATGCCAAATCAATATTAATGAAATTAGGAATAGAAGATTTTACAAAAAGAATTGGTGAGATGTCCGGTGGTCAGAAGAAGCGTGTCGCATTAGCACAAGTTTTGATTGCTGAACCAGATTTACTTATTTTAGATGAACCAACCAACCATCTAGATTTTGATTCAGTGAAGTGGCTGGAAGAGTACTTAAGCAGATATAGCGGGTCGATTTTGCTTGTCACACATGACCGTTACTTTCTGGACCGAGTGGCCAATCGAATGTTTGAATTAGATGGCGGGCAAATATATAGTTATAAAGGCAATTATGCGGCCTTTCTTGAGGCAAAAGCGATTCGTGAAGAGAATGAAGCTGCGACTTTTGAAAAAAGAAAAAATCTTTTCAGAAGAGAACTTGAGTGGATCAGGCGCGGTGCAAAAGCAAGAACAACAAAACAAAAGGCCAGAATTCAACGATTCGAAGAGCTCGATGATAAGGTTTCAAGTGGAAAGCCAACCGCTGAGAAACTTGATATCACTTTAAATGGCAGCCGATTAGGCAAACAGGTTTTCGAATTGAAGGATGCATCCAAGCGATTTGGACCAAAAACGATCTTACATCACTTTGATTTGCTTGTGAAGCCTGGGGATCGAATAGGTATTATCGGGAAAAATGGGACAGGTAAATCAACACTGTTAAATGTTCTTGCCAAACAAATCCCGCTTGATGAAGGGGAATTCATCATGGGGCAGACCGTGAAAATTGCTTATTATACCCAGGAAAGCGAAGACATGGATGAAAATAAGCGGATGATTGAATACATTAAGGAGACCGCCGAAGTGGTAAACACATCGGATGGGAAAACAATCTCAGCGGCCCAAATGCTCGAACGCTTTTTGTTTCCGCCATTTACGCACGGAACACCAATCCGCAAGTTATCGGGTGGAGAAAAACGACGTTTGTACTTATTGAAAATACTAATGACAGCACCAAATGTGCTTCTATTGGACGAACCTACAAATGATCTTGATACACAGACACTGACCGTTCTCGAAGATTATTTAGAGGATTTTCCAGGAGTGGTGATTACAGTTTCCCACGACCGCTATTTCTTAGATAAGGTAGCTGAGCAGCTTCTCGTTTTACAAGGAGAAGGGACAATTGAATCCTTCTATGGAAATTATACAGAGTATCTTGAAAAGGAAGCGGCATTAGAGGCACAAAAAACAGTCACTGTTACCGCTAAGCCAACAAAAACAATCGAAAAAGAAAAAAAGAAAAGAATGACCTATTCAGAGAAAAAAGAATGGGAATCCATTGATGAAGACATCGAGACAACCGAAGCCCGCTTGGAAGAAATAGCTTCTGAAATGGCAAAGACAGGCAGTGATTTTACCAAGGCACAAGATTTAATGAAGCAAGAAACTGAATTGAACGAGAAACTCGAGCATTTAATTGAGCGCTGGTCATACTTGGCCGAACTTGCGGAAAAGGAATGAGGTGGTCGTGTTGAGAATTAAGGCGATTGAACCAACGCCAAGTCCAAATACAATGAAAATCATACTAGATGAAGAACTTCCCATGGGGAAAAGCCATAATTATAAAAAAGAAACTGCTGCCGATGCACCAGCTAGGATTCAAGCCATCCTTCAAATTGATGGTATAAAAGGTGTTTATCATGTAGCAGATTTCCTTGCCATTGAACGAAATGCGAAATATGATTGGAAGGAATTATTGCCGCAAGTACGCCAAGCATTTGGAGAAAAAGCTGAGGAAATTAAACGAACCAATCAGATCAACGAACATTTTGGTGAGATCAAAGTTGAAATCCAACTGTTTAAAGATATACCCATCCAAGTAAAGCTGACGGACGGCACAACTGAAAAGCGGTTTGGCATGCCGGAATACTTTTTAAACGCTAGAGAACGGGCACAGCTGCCTGATGACCATTATCTTTTACTTAGAAAGTGGCAAAATCAAGGCGTCCGCTATGGAGATTTTGATCAGATCGGCCAGGAAGTGGTGGACGAACTTATTGCCGCCTATCCTGAGGTACGGCTTGAAGAATTGGTTGCAAAAGCTCAATCCACGGATCCTAAGCCGGAACAAAAATATAGTAAAAAACGCAAAAAAGTATCGGTAGAAGAGTTAAATCATCCGGATTGGCAAATTCGCTATCAGGTTCTGGAACAAATGGATGACCCTGAATTAGAGGATTTACCTGTCCTTGAAAAAGCATTATCCGACGAAAAGGCTTCGATCCGAAGGTTAGCAACCGTTTACCTCGGTATGATCAAGGAAAAGAAAGTACTGCCGTTACTATATAAGGCACTGAAAGATAAAACGGTGACTGTTCGCAGGACGGCAGGTGATTGTCTATCAGATTTAGGCTTTTCGGAAGCCACAGACGAAATGATGCAGGCATTACAGGATAGAAGCAAGCTTGTCCGCTGGCGGGCAGCTATGTTTTTATATGAAGCAGGCGATGCAAAAGCACTTCCAGCATTAAAAGCTGCCGAAAATGATTCGGAGTTTGAAGTCAGTTTGCAAATAAAAATGGCAATCGAAAGAATAGAAGGCGGCTCAGAAGCAAAGGGTTCTGTTTGGAAGCAGATGACGGAAGCCAGGAAGAGCGTTGAATAAAATTGCAAATAAGCAGTAGATTAGGTATTCTAAAGTGGATGAACCGAAACGGAGTGATTAAAATTGTCAAATGCATATGAAGAATATATGAAACAAATGGTTTTACCAATGCGTGAAGAATTAACAAGAGCTGGTTTTGAAGAGCTCTCAACAGCACAAGAGGTAGAACAATTTATGGAAAATGTGAGTGGTACAACCCTTGTAGTCGTAAATTCCGTATGCGGTTGTGCGGCTGGGTTGGCTCGTCCTGCGGCAACTCAAGCTGTCCTAAATAGCGAGAAAAAACCGAATCATATCGTAACCGTGTTTGCTGGACAGGATAAAGAAGCAACCGCAAAAATGCGTGAGTATTTTGAAGGAATTGAACCATCATCTCCTTCAATGGCATTATTAAAAGATAAACAAGTTGTTCATTTTATTCCAAGACATGATATTGAAGGAATGCCGATGGAATCAGTAATGCATAATTTACTTGGGGCATTCGAAGCCCATTGTTAATTATTAATTAGGATGTCAGCCGACATCCTCTTTTTTTTGTGTGTTGAAGACGGAAATTTTTCCAATTATATGAAAAAAGCAGTATAATATTTTTATAGTAACTAATTTGAAATAATAATAGAAAATTGATAAAGAATAAGGTGATTAATAATGAATAATTGGGTCCGTAAAACGTTATTTGTACTAGTATCCGTTTTAACATTTGGACTTGTTACACCAACACAATTAATGGACCATATAAAAGCAGGTAATTTCATCGATCTTGATGCGTTTGAATCGCCGTCAGCAGAAAATGCATATGGACAACTGAACAATTTTGAGGAAGAATCCGAGTTTAATAGAGACAAATTTATAGAAGATCTAATGAAACAAGCAGAAATCCAGTCTTATCAGAAATTTGGTACCAAAATAAAACCTGTCATCGAAAATGAATTCAAAGAAATTATTTTACCGAATATCGAAAGTGCGCTTGAGGAAATGGCCATTCAATTTCCTGAAGAAGATTTAAAAAATCTCACTATTACAGAACAACCCGGAGCAGGCCAATCGGAGAAAATATTTAATATTAAAAATCAAGGTACTGGTAAAGATGTCCTTCGTTTCCATGTGAGACGGGATAATCCGCCACAAGAAGGCTATTGGTTTAATTTTCATTATCACACCTATCACGATGATTTTCAGAACCACCATGAATTGGGCGCCATTTATTGGGCTAAAAATACACCACCCAAATGGATGAGTTAAGTGATTTGCTAATAAGCACAAAAAAAATTTATTATAATAATTGAAACCTTTTTATGACAAACTCGTAAATAGACTATTACTTAAATTGGAGGAATGAAAAATGGCAGTAAGTTTATCAAAAGGTCAAAAAGTTGATTTAACAAAAACCAATCCAGGATTAACAAATGTGGTCGTTGGACTAGGTTGGGACACGAACAAATATGATGGCGGCAATGATTTTGACCTAGATTCTTCCGTTTTCTTATTGGGGGAAAATGGGAAAGTAACGAATGAAACTGACTTTATTTTCTATAATAATCCTCAAGGGGCAAATGGTGCTGTAGTACATACTGGTGATAATCGAACAGGCGCTGGCGATGGTGATGACGAGGGTGTAAAAGTAAATCTTACATCGATTCCTGCTAATATTCAACGCATTGCTTTTACTATTACAATTCATGATGCCGATAGCAGAAACCAAAACTTTGGACAGGTTTCAAATGCCTATGCCCGTATCTATAATGAAGCTAATGGGGAAGAATTGATTCGTTATGATTTAGGTGAGGACTTCTCGATTGAAACAGCCATTGTTGTCGGTGAATTATATCGCCACAATGGTGAATGGAAGTTCAGTGCCATCGGCAGCGGTTATCAAGGCGGATTAGCAGCACTTGCTACAGACTTCGGCTTACAAATTGGTTAATTATTAGTTGTGAAAAGATCCAGTTTCATACTGGGTCTTTTTACAAAAACTTTTTAACAACTTGGGAGGAATTATTCTAAATGTCAGTTATTAATCATATCTTGGACACATATGCACAATTTTTTGATTTAGATATGTGGGGTAAGATATTAGTAGATCCGGTCAGCTGGGGACTTATTGGAACACTTATTATTTTAGAAGGTTTGCTTTCTGCAGATAATGCTCTTGTTTTAGCCGTAATGGTGAAACACTTGGAGCCTCAAAAGCGGAAAAAAGCTTTGTTTTACGGTTTATTAGGAGCATATATATTCCGATTTATCGCAATTGGAATTGGAGTATACTTAATCAAGTTTTGGGTCATCAAAGCTCTTGGGGCAGCGTATCTTGCTTGGTTAGCGATTAAGTATTTCATCGATAAGCGAAAAGGCGATACTGGTCATGATGAAGAGGAAGCAGAAGGAATTAATCAAGGTGGCTTACTAATCCGTTTATTTGGTACTTTCTGGGGAACCGTAGCAGCTGTTGAATTAATGGATATTGCTTTCTCCGTCGATAGCGTTCTTGCTGCATTTGGGGTCAGCAACCAAGTTTGGATTCTGTTTGTAGGTGGTATCCTCGGTGTGTTAATGATGCGAGGTGTCGCTGGTGTATTCCTTACCTTAATTGACAGAATTCCAGAACTTGAAACCACTGCTTATATCTTAATCCTGATTATTTCTATTAAGATGGCATTAACTTTACCGTTATTTAACATTCATATTGAATCATTACATTTCTTTATCATTCTCGCTATAACATTTGGCGCTACCTTTATTGTTCACTTCATGAATAAAAAGAAAGAAGCCAGTAAACAAAACCAATCATAAACTATTGATTAAAAAGGGGAGCTGACGAGAGTCCGTCTCCTCTATTTTTTAGCTTTAAAAGAGGAGAAATTGGTTATGGAATTTTTTACATACTTTTACGAGGATGAAATTAAACGCTTCTTCTATCAAAAACCTCAGACATTTACTAAATATTCTAACCTCGAACTCCTATCCTATGGTTTGGGAGCTACTCTTTATATGCCAGCAACACGCCCTAATATTCATCAAGAAATATTATCTAAAAAGCATGAAGGATTAACTTCTCTTGTCATCGACTTGGAAGATGCCGTAGGGGATCACGAGGTAATGGATGCAGAGACAATGCTCATCCATGAATTGGTAATGTTACATGCAGAAATAAATAAGGGATTTCTAAGCTATAGGGATCTCCCACTAATGTTTATTAGAATTCGAAATCTCGAGCAGTTTAAAAGGGTAACCGCTCAATTAACTGATGCCATTCATCTTCTAACAGGGGTAGTGCTTCCAAAATTCAGCGCCGAAACAGGTGAAGAACTATTATTAGAGGTAAGTCGAATTCATACTAAGCAGCATCCATTTTATGCTATGCCGGTTTTGGAGACAGCTAAGGTCATCCAAAAAGAATCAAGAATGGAAGAATTAATAAGTATAAAAAACCTGCTTGATCGCTTCAAGGAAAATATTCTAAATGTCCGGATTGGGGCGACCGATTTTTGTGGATTATATGGAATACGCCGAAGTGCAGATACAACGGTGTATGATATTGCTGTTTTGAGAGATTGCATTTCTGACATAATCAATGTCTTTCAACGTTTTGACAGTCCTTACGTTGTTTCTGGTCCTGTCTGGGAGTATTTTTCTTCAAAAAAAAGAATGCTCAAGCCACAGTTAAGGCAAACCCCTTTTCGTGAAAGGTATGGCGATGAAGGGCTGAAATGGCGGGCGAAGTTAATTGATGATCATATGGATGGATTAATTCAGGAAATCCTCATGGATATCGCAAACGGGCTAACTGGAAAAACGATCATCCATCCTACACATATCAAAGTCGTTCAAGCCCTTAATGTGGTTTCCTACGAAGAATTCATTGATGCCAGCAATATCATTGCAGCAGCAACAGGGGAAATTGGTGTAATGAAAAGTAATTTTGAAAATAAAATGAATGAGATTAAACCTCACTATTATTGGGCTAAGAAAACCATCTTAAAATCAAAGTTATACGGGGTGCTGCATGAAGAATTCACAACCATCGACCTTATTAAAAAAGAAATATACGTATAATATTTTAGAATCGATTGAAACCGAGATAGAAGTGACTAAAAATCCGTATGAGTTATCCATCCAAGAGTTATTCACCATGGCGGCAAGGATAAATAAGAAGCGTTCGTTCCTTTTCGTAAGTAAGGTGCTTGGTAAACATATCCCGATAAATCCCCATAAAGGGCTGTTGACTGCTGCCCTCCTAGGTGCCAGATATTTAGAAATGGTTCAGGGAATTAAATATGTAGAAACGGAGAAACTATTAACCTCATTTAATAGAGAAGAATTATACAAGAGTAGTGCGTTTATTCCTACACATGTTAGTCCAGTAGTGATTGGCTTTGCTGAAACGGCCACAGCGCTGGGGCATGCTTTCTTTGATTGTTTTCAAAACGCCGAATATTTCCATACCACTCGGGAAGAAATCAAGCAGTTGAGACCGGAAATTACCTTTGAAGAAGAGCATTCTCATGCAACATCCCACCGCTGCTATATTCCGTTAGAGATGATTCAAAATGAACGAGAAATAATCCTTGTTGATGATGAAGTGACCACTGGTAAAACGGCCTTAAATATTATTAAATCCATTCATGATAAATTCCCGAGACGTGTTTATACGATCGTTTCCATTTTGGATTGGCGTTCAGAACAAGATCGAAAAAATTTTCAACAGTTTCAACAGGAACTTGGTATAAAAATTAATGTCGTAAGTTTGATAACGGGTACGGTACAGGTGAAGCAGATGCGAGAAATAGCAAACCACTCGCCAATCACCGAAAGGAAAGAGTATGCTATGGCAACCGTAGAATGGGTTGATATATCTTCTTTTTTTTCGAAAACAACATTATCCGTGGATAATCCAATGAATCAATCAGCATTTATTCACGAAACAGGTCGATTTGGTCTGAGTAGTTCAGAAAATAATAATCTTCACCATATAGCCTCTCTAGCTGCGGCGAAATTGAATCAAAAAAGATCGGGGAATAAGACTCTTTGCTTAGGAACGGGAGAGTTTATGTATCTTCCCATGAAACTCGCATCTCTCATGGGCAATGGGGTTTTTTATCAATCGACCACCCGCAGCCCTATCTTCATCGAAAACAAAGTGGGTTATGGGGCAAGGTTCGGTGAATCTTTTCCAAATCCGGAAGACCTATCGATTACACACTTTGTTTACAACATCCCACCAGGATTCTACGATGAACTATTTATCTTTATGGAAAGAAAAGTAGAATTAGAGAGTTTACAGCCGCTCCTGAAGGAACTGGAAAAATTACAAATAAAGATGATTAAGCTTGTCTATTTTTCTAATAATCGAGGGGAACAAGATGAAAAGCACAACCAATAAACCAGCAAGTATTGGAAGTTATAAAGTGGAGGACGTTCAATTTCTATTAAAGGATTTAAGTGAGATTTCCCTAGAGGATACCACAGAGAATCGTGAAATGAAGGTTCAATCAGGTGTTCACTACAGTGAATCGTTACCAATCGAGTACCAGCCGCCAAATGCCTATGTGGAATTATTCTGGTCCACTCTCAAGGAGTATAAGCAAAAAGTGGCCTTATGCATTGGGATTGTGTCCGAACGAATCTATCAATCGAAAGGTGATAAGACCGTGCTCGTGTCCCTTGCACGTGCAGGAACACCGGTTGGAATTTTGATAAAAAGATATATACACATGAACTACCATGTTTCAGTGCCACATTATAGTATATCTATCATTCGTGATAGAGGGATCGATGAAAATGCCTTAAAGTACATTTTAACTCAACATCCTAATGCTGAAATTCAGTTTGTTGATGGGTGGACGGGTAAGGGGGCCATTTCGAAAGAATTGACAAAAGCTTGTCACGAGTTCAAAAAAAAATATGGGGTCTCACTGGATGACACATTGGCAGTCATTGCCGACCCCGGCTACTGCACGACATTGTTTGGAACAAGGGAAGATTTTTTAATCCCAAGTGCTTGTCTTAACTCAACCGTATCTGGGTTGGTAAGCAGAACCGTTTTAAATGATCAATATATAAGCAAGGATGATTTCCATGGAGCGAAGTATTACCAGGAATTGATTTCCATCGATGTTTCCAATGAATATATTGATTTGATTAGTAGGGAATTTAAAAGCATTTCGGAGGAAGCGGCTGGAGTCGCTCGAAACATGGTTGACGAAAGAATAGAAACGGGATTCCTAGGGATGGAGGACGTCAAACGAATTCAAACTGAATTTGGAATTGAAAGCCCTCATTTTATTAAACCAGGTGTTGGAGAAACCACGCGCGTATTACTTCGCAGGGTTCCTTGGAAAATTCTGATGCGGGATCCTTCAAGTCCATTCGTCAAACATATTCTGATGCTCGCAGAAGAAAAGAAAGTAGAAGTCGTACCATATCCAAATTTAAAGTATTTATGCTGCGGCTTAATAAAATCGGTTAAGGTGAGTAACCCATGATTTTTGCATCTGACCTAGACCGTACTATAGTTTATTCGCAACGGGCGATCGAGGATCTGGGTAACGGTGATCCGGTCGTCCTTAAACCAGTTGAAAGAAAAGAGGATAACTGGGTTGCCTATATGACCGAATCATCCTATTCAGCATTGAAAGAGTTAGCCATAAATAGTTTATTTATTCCTGTTACCACAAGGACAACGGAACAATTTAACCGTTTTCACATTTTTAAAGATGACATTCCAATTAAGTATGCAATCACTTCAAATGGGGCTAATATCATTTATCAGGGTTTGTTGTTGAAAGATTGGTCAGCGCATATTATCGACCGTATGACGGAGGAATCAGTTCCTCAAAATGAACTGCTTGCTAAGCTAAAAAAGGAAGGATTCCAATTTGATGGGCAAATGAAGCAGGCGGAGAATTTATTTTTCTATTTCGTCTTAAACAGTCTTCCACCTGCTTCTGATCTCCAAGTAATTCATGAAGTGGCAGTTCTAAATGGTTGGAGAATATCCTTACAAGGGAGAAAACTCTACCTTATCCCTCGAGCAATTAACAAAGGGGACGCACTTGAATATATCTCAAAACGAGAAGGAATGAAAGTAATTGCTGGTGCGGGGGACTCCATACTAGATTGGGACTTTCTGAAAAACTGCCACTATCGTTTTGTCCCGGCCCACGGGGAACTGGCAAGGGTGTCAGGCACCAATGATTATACTCTGACAAAAAATAAGGGGATCGGTGCAGGGGAGGAGATTATCCTACAATTTCTACAACTGCTTCGTCTTACAGTTTAATTTTTTTCTCTTTTCGGGTAATAACGAAAAAATAAACACAGGAAAATAAACTATACGTTCCTAAGCAGAATAGGACTGACAAGGCTAATGATTGCAATATTGGAGATAGTAGAAACGTAAAGATGAAACTGAAAACAAATAAATCTAGATAAACAAAAACATCTGAAACCATTACATCCATAACGGTATCCAATTCCTCTTGTATCTGCTCCATCCGCGGCCGCTTATATAAAAAACGCATTTGAGTCACCTACTTTAGTGTGAGTACTCAATAGTATGTAAGGACAAGGAAAAAGGTGAAGAATTAGGGAAATACATGTTGTATGAAACATTTTTTAAGGAGTTTCGTATAAACAAATGAACCAATTAAATAACTGTGATATGATGTTATGGAAACCTTACATAATTTTCTAAACGCTTGAAAAAAAAGCTTTCGCTTCTAGAGGGAAGGGATTATGAATGAATCCATCATATAATCAGTTAAAGGCCCAACCTGTCGCCCTTTCATATGAAAATTGGCAGGCTTTGCTGAAGAAATCATTGCCAGAGCGGCCAAATTATTCATTAGAAAATGGCACTATTCACATTGGGCAAGTAATTGGGAAGTTCCTTGGAATACCTATCGACCAGGACCACTATTATAACGAGCTCTTTGATTATGTGAATAATCCGGAATGGGATTTGCATTTATTAAGTGAAGAATCACTGGATAAAACGATTAATAACCATCACTTTCAATCCATTCAAAAGGTCATCAATATCCATCGAGAACAAAAGCTGTCCATCAACCGATTTACCGCTTTTCTTGAAGGGGAACAGCTATTGTTGAAATCAAGGAACCCAGTTATACATCGGAAACTGCGCGAAGCGATGATTGCAACATTAGAGATGTTCGCTAAGAGTGAAAAAGACGGGTTAGTTAACCATGATTTAAGGCGGGTCCTGGTTGATCTTGTGAAATGGTCTATCAATCATTTAGAGCCAGTTTTGGAAAAGTGCGATCCACAAAAAGAAATGCCAAAATTTTTGTGGTATGGCGATTTTAAGAAAAGTCATCAATATTTTTTATATTATTTAATAAAGCTAGGCTGTGATCTGGTCATTTTCCACCCAGAAGGTAAGGATATCTTAGAAGGGATGATGAATGAGCCGATATTCTCTCATGGATACCCTAATCGGATCCCTGCAGAACCATTCCCTAAGGCAAAGCGCACGCGTAAAGCAACGGTTGCTTACCGAGCCTCTAAAGAAATTGAGACCATTTTAAACCAAGAGGGTTCTGGCCTTTACAAGCCATGGCAATTAAGGGATTACACACCATCTTCGATTACGTTAAAAACCACGTATGATGAACTTTTTATCCTTGGCAAAGAAATAGCTATGATTCGGCCTGATTTTGAGGTAGGGAACGGACAAGTTAAAATTCCTTCCATCTTTGCAAAGGTTCAGGGTGTGAGTAAGAATCGTAAAGAGTACTGGGACCGTTTGCAATCACTGAGTGAATTAGATCATAGTTTACTGATTCGACGCTTGCCGATCACGATGGAAAGCACAAGTGATTTTCGCTTTCATTATCGAAATGCTCACGGAAAGGATGGCTTTATTAATCCTGAAATCATGATGAAGTCACATTATTGGCCTTACTCGTTCCTATCAACCGGCTTACAAAAGGGAATTGCTAACGCGGTGAGAAGAATATGTGATAAACCAGGTTTAAAGCCCCTGCCAACGGAAACGATAGAAGACGTAAAAATGTATTTATTTACGCAGGCCTTGTTTATGCCTAAACCGATTATTCAGTTGATTGAGAAATTTGACTACTCTCAACATGTACCGAAGTTAATCATTTTCAATAATGAATTAGCCGGTATGCTGACAAGATCCGATGCAGCACTGCTTTTACTTTTAAATCAATTTGGGATCGATATCATCCTATATAATCCTCCAGGCCATAATGATATTGAAAATTTTCTTGACGAACGGTTATTTGATAAGCATTGGCTCGAAGATGTTGTTTTTGAAATGGAGTTTAAGGAACCGTCCATTTTCAAAAAAGGGCTTTTCCAAGGAATCTTAAAAAATTTAAGGGGAGATTAATAAGTGAATCTTACGCCTAATCCATCAAGCGGCTTAACGCCAGCAGGTGCAGATGACATCCTCACAGAAACAAAAGTCTCTGACATTAAACTTGCACTTCGGAAAGAACCAGAAATTCAAAATTTGGCCCGTACCATTGATGAACGTGACCAGATTCAAGTGCTAGAGTTTGGGAAGGAACCTGCTGTACAAATTTCCCGATTTTCTGACCAGATCCTAAATAATATGCGGACAACGAAAGTAGAGGACTCAGGGGAGCTACTTAAGCAACTGGGCCGAATCATGGATAAGTTTGATGCAAAGGACTTTCAAAAGACGTCAGGCGGACTTTTCGGAAAGCTCTTTAAAAAGGGTGAAAAGATGGTCGAAAAGCTGTTTGGCAAGTACCAAACCATGGGCTCAGAAATTGACAAGGTATACATAGAAATATCAAAATATCAGCATGAAATGGTTGATTCAACCAATATGCTCGAACAAATGTATGAGCAAAACTATCAATACTATTTGACCCTTGAAAAATATATTGTTGCGGGTGAAATAAAAGTAGAGGAATTAAAGAATAATCAACTTCCACAGCTTGAAGCCCGGACAGCTGCTGGTGATCAGATGGCTTCCATGCAATTGGACTCGCTCAAAAATGTGATTGAGTTATTGGAACAGCGCATCTATGATCTGGAAATGGCAAAAATGGTTGCTCTGCAAACTGCTCCTCAGATTCGTCTTTTACAAAGAGGAAATACGAAACTGATTGGGAAAATTAATTCGGCATTTGTCACGACCATTCCGATTTTTAAGAATGGGTTAATTCAAGCGATGGCAGCAAAAAGACAAAAGCTAGTGGCTGATTCGATGAGTGAATTAGACCGCAGGACAAACGAAATGCTTCTTAAGAATGCGCAGAACATTTCGCAGCAAAGTACCGATATTGCGAGATTAGCTGGTGGTCCAAGTATTAAAATTGAGACGATTGAAGAATCGTGGAACATTATCATAAAGGGTATGCAGGAAACCAAGGCTATTGAAGAAGAAAATAAACGAATGCGGGCTGAAGGCACCAAACGTTTAGAGCAGCTGCAAGATAACTTTAAAAAATTGAAACAATCATAATATAAAAATTTTTAATAGGAGTGATTAAATTGGCTATCAATTTACAAAAAGGTCAGCGTGTGGATTTAACAAAAAGCAATCCGGGATTATCTAAAATCATGGTCGGTTTAGGATGGGATCCAGTTCAAAGCGGCGGTGGCGGCGGCTTATTCGGAGGTTTGTTTGGCGGTGGCAGTGCAGCTAATGTGGACTGTGATGCCTCGGTTATTATGCTGGGCGCAAACGATAAGCTTCAAAACAACAAGGATGTCGTTTACTTCGGAAACTTGCGAAGCAATGATGGCAGCGTACAACACTCAGGAGATAATCTAACAGGAGATGGTGACGGCGATGACGAGCAGGTAATGATCGATTTAAGCCGTGTACCAGCCAATATTCAGAAACTTGTTTTCGTTGTAAATATTTACGACTGTGTTAAGAGAAAGCAGCATTTTGGAATGATTAAAAATGCTTTTATCAGGGTCGTAAATCCAGGAAATAATCAAGAGTTACTTCACTACAACCTAACAGACGATTACAGCGGTTTAACATGCCTTGTGACAGGAGAAATTTATCGTCACGGCAATGAATGGAAGTTTGCAGCAATCGGCAGTGGTACAAATGCAGCAAGCCTTAGTGAAGTCGTTCGTTCCTTTAGTTAAGTAAGGTAAAAAGTTCAAATTGAGGTGATTCCTTTTGGGTATTAACTTGTCAAAGGGGCAAAGAATTGATTTAACAAAAACAAACCCAGGCTTAACGAGAGTAGTTTGTGGTCTGGGCTGGGATACGAATCGTTATCATGGCGGAAATGACTTTGACTTGGATGCATCGGCGTTTTTAGCTGATGCGAATGGCAGAGTCGTTAACGATTCGGACTTTATTTTTTACAATCAACTCGTCCACCCTTCAGGTTCGGTTGAACATACAGGAGATAATCGTACGGGTGAAGGTGACGGCGATGATGAACAGATCAAGATTGACTTCAGTAAAGTTCCATCACATATACAGCGAATCGCCATTACAGTAACCATTCATGATGCGGATGCAAGATTTCAGAATTTCGGTCAAGTTTCTAACGCTTTTGTCCGTCTTGTTGATGAAGAAACGGAGAATGAGGTATTGCGCTTTGATCTTGGCGAGGACTTTTCCGTCGAAACAGCTGTGGTATTTTGTGAACTTTATCGTCATAATGGTGATTGGAAATTTAACGCAATTGGCAGTGGTTTTGCTGGTGGATTAGCAGCCCTTTGCCGAAATTATGGTTTAGAAGTGTAACTTGAAGAAGCTGCCGTTATGGCAGCTTCTTCCCTTTTTTTATCCAGTAATTCCATATAATTTTCTGAAACCGCATTCGTGTTCCCATGTTATAATTCAAGTAATCTATGAATGACAAGGGGATGATAGGGTGCGAAAAACTATCGTTTCAGTATTAATCGCTGGTTTGTTTCTATCATCAATCACTACTTCGCAGGCTTCTGGTGCCGGTGTTTTGCTTGGTGATTATTCTACGAATTCACTGCTCTACCAATCACTTAAAGTCAATCAATCATTATCACTCCTCGATCAAATTATTGTCTTACCTAAGCAAAGTTTTGATCAAAAAGAAGCAGCAGAAATAATTAACCGAATTGACTCGATTCCTGACTCTATATTAGAAAAAATAATTAATAACGGAATCAGCATGAAATTATTTACTGGAAAACTTACGGATAATCCAACGGCAAGTCACCTGAAAGGGAAAATTCCTAGGGGGTATACCAATAATGTAACTTGGGATGATGTCCCTGGAATTGGTGGTTCTAAAGTGGTATTAGTTAAAATCGGTGCGAGTGATAAAGGACAAGGCCACGGTTCGATAAATTTGGAATTACATGAACTGGCGCATTCCATCGATCACTATGTGTTCAATGAAATTAGTGGTTCGAAAGAATTTATGAATTTGTTGGAAAATGAACATGAACAATTATTTCCAGGAAACAGCTATTTTCAATATCCAGAGGAATATTTTGCAGAAACATTCGCAATGTACTTTTTAAATTCTGATTCAAAAGAACTATTACGAATGAAAGCACCGAAAACATTTCAATTTATGAAACAGCTATCGCTTCACTAATGAGTCTTTGATTGTTAAAATAGATAAATATGTGCGATAAGGGAGTTGTCCGGGATGGAGCAATATTTAGATTTATGTAAGCATGTCCTTGAAAATGGAAACGAAAAGGGCGACCGAACAGGTACGGGCACGATTAGCACCTTCGGTTACCAAATGAGATTTAATTTAGCGGAAGGCTTTCCGCTCATGACTACGAAAAAACTGCATTTAAAATCAATTATCTATGAACTACTTTGGTTTTTAAACGGAGATACCAACGTTGGATATTTACAGGAGAATGGCGTCCGTATTTGGAATGAGTGGGCCGATGAAAACGGTGAATTGGGTCCGGTCTATGGCCACCAATGGCGGTCATGGACAGGGGCTGACGGTAAAACTGTTGATCAAATTAGCGAACTCATCGAACAAATCAAAACAAATCCTAATTCCAGAAGACTGCTGGTAAATGCATGGAATGTGGCGGAAATTGACAACATGGCGCTGCCACCGTGCCACTGCATGTTCCAATTTTACGTGGCAGACGGTAAATTGTCCTGTCAGCTGTACCAAAGGTCAGCAGATGTCTTTCTTGGCGTTCCGTTTAACATTGCATCCTATGCGCTTCTAACAATGATGATTGCACAGGTATGTGACCTAGAACCAGGCGAATTTATCCATACATTCGGTGATGTTCATATTTATCAAAATCATCTCGAACAAGTAAAGTTACAAATGGGGAGAGAGCCTCGTGCTTTGCCTGTCCTGAAAATAAATCCGTCCGTTAAAGATATCTACTCTTTTGAGTATGAAGACTTTACACTTGAAGGCTATGACCCACATCCACATATTAAAGGAGTGGTTAGTGTATGATTTCCTTTATTGTCGCGATGGACGAAAATAGAGTGATTGGGAAAGATAATCAACTTCCTTGGCATTTACCCGAGGATTTAAAGTTCTTTAAGCGGGTTACAATGGGCCACCCAATTGCGATGGGAAGAAAAACGCATGAATCCATTGGCCGTGTTCTTCCTGGCAGAGAGAATATTGTAATCACCCGCCAGGCTGATTACCGCAGTAAAGATTGTAAGGTTTTTACCTCCGTTGAGGAGTTTGTTAAGTATTGCAAAAAGCAAAACGATGAAATCTTTGTGATTGGCGGAGCAGAAATATTCAAAGAGACATTCAGTGCTGCTGACCGGCTCTACATTACGCTTATTCATGATAAATTTGCAGGTGATACATTTTTTCCTGAGTTTGATTCAAGCGAATGGGAATTAGCTTCTCTTGAAAAAGGCCTAAGAGATGATAAAAATCCATATGATTATGAGTTTAGAATATATAATCGAAAGTCTAATGTGTAAATAACAAATAAATGATTGACTTCACTAGTTGTAATTGTTAAATTGTCAGTAGTAATTTATAATGTGATAAGAAATACTAAATATTACAATGATGTTTAGTTGATATTGTGAAATTACTATGAATTATTGATGATAACTTACCTAAATTGAATTTTAGGTAATATAATCATAGTAGCAATAATATAACAATTAAAGGGGCTGTACATCCATGTTTTCAAATATCGGAGTACCCGGATTGATTTTGATTTTAACACTTGCATTAATTATTTTCGGACCTAAGAAACTTCCAGAAATCGGACGTGCTTTCGGACAAACATTAAAGGAATTTAAAAAGTCTACTCGTGAACTCACAGATGATGTAATGAGCGACATTGATGAAGAAAAGAAAAACTTGACTAAATAAGGTGTGAGATTTCCGTCTTACGCCTTTTCTTCTTTATAAATATCCTTTTGACTAAGGAAGTTCATGGTACATTTCGTATATAATCATAACTGAAGTTGTTTTACCTAGAGTACAAGCACGTGCTCTTTTTTAATCTTTTGATAATGGCAGGGGAAGTACATGGATGATAGAGAATTAAATTTAGTGGATCATTTAGAAGAACTGCGCAAACGGATTATTATTTCTGCACTTGCCTTTGTAGGTTTTTTTATTGTCGGTTTTATTTATGTTGATGATATCTATAAATGGTTTGTTGGAAATGAAAAATTACTAGTTCTCGGCCCTAGTGATATTATGTGGATCTATTTTATGCTGGCAACCGTAATTGCCGTGGCAGGAACCATTCCTGTCCTCGCCTTACAAATTTGGCTGTTTGTCAGACCAGCATTGAAACCGAATGAAAGAAGAATAACCCTTTCCTATGTTCCAGCTTTATTTTTCTTATTTATTATTGGACTAGCCTTTGGATATTTTGTCATTTTCCCTATGGTGTTAGACTTTTTAGTGAACATAGGTAAAGATATGTTTGTCACAAACTTCACAGCCGAAAGATATTTTAGTTTTATCTTAAACATGACGCTGCCATTCGGGGTATTATTTGAACTTCCAGTTGTTGTTATGTTTTTAACTTCGCTGGGTATTATCAATCCGTTTGTTCTTTCAAAAATTCGTAAATATGCTTACTTCGTGCTTATTATTATCGCGATCGTCATCACGCCACCAGACTTTATGTCTGATTTTGTGGTAACCGTACCACTTTTATTGCTTTATGAAATCAGCATTAATCTATCAAAATTTGTTTACCGTAAACGGTTGAAAAAGCAGCAAGAAGAGGAAACAGAAGAAATGGTTGAAGCGTAAATAAGCTGGAATAGCAAAAAGTGAGCCCTCATTTCAATAGGAATGCGGGCAATTTTTTAGCATTTGTTCAGTTCTTTCATCCAGGACTGAAATTTAAAGTAGTTACGGTTTTCATGAAAGTCTTCTATTTTAACCAACCTTGATGAGAAAACCAGCCCATCATATTGACCTGTTTTGATTATTGGGTAATAACTAATGACTAGTAAATAATTCATAAATATTTCTCATTCCAAGCAGAATAAGACACATTTCGAACCACATTGGGTGTATAATATACACAAACGGGTGAAAAAGAGGATTGATATTTTGTTATTCAAGAGCCTAGAGTTCAAAAATGATATTGGACAGAAGGTTAAAATTATTGAAATTCCTGTATTGGAGGAAGATAGCGCTTATAAATTTATGATCCAAGTCCGTTTACAGACGTATGTTACGTCGCTCTATGAGGAAAAAAGCTTGAAAAAATGCTATTCCTTTAAAGATTATTTGAAAAAGATCATGAAATGGCCTGATTATGAACGCTTGTTTAAAATAGGAGAATTAAAGAATAACGCTTAATGCATTCAGAGCATCGCAGGGATTCCCCCAGCGGTGCTTTTTAATTTTAGGCTGTGTTAAAGGTTAATGTTGATTTTAGCACTCTGTTGATTGGAGTGGAAGGCGCGAAGACTCCTGCGGGAGTACGGGGCAGGGGAGACCCCGCAGGAGCAAAGCGACGAGGAGGCTCCCCGGCACGCCCGCGGAAAGCGAAGTGCCTGGAACGGAAATCAACAGACAAGTTTAACACAGCCTAATTTTAAAAAATCATCAAAAGTGATGTATGTTATTCCTTTCCACTGCACTTAACTGTATAATACAAAGCAGTACTGGTAGGGAAGTGACTTTTTTGAGAAAAATTAAAATTGTAACCGATTCAACAATGGACATGCCATTAGATATAGCCGAAAAACATGGTATTGTAGTAGTACCATTGTCCGTAACTATAAATGGAGAATCATACTTAGATAGAGTAGACATAGATGTGGCTGAATATATTCAAGTGATGAACCAATCTAACGAATTACCTAAAAGTTCGCAGCCGTCGGCTGGAACCTTCCTTGAAGTGTACGACCGGCTCGGAGATGAAGGATATGAGGTTTTATCGATCCACATGACAGGCAAAATGAGCGGTACCGTTCGTTCAGCTGAAAGCGCTGCACAGATGACAAAAACTAAAGTCACCGTTGTTGACTCGAAGTTTATTTCGTTGGCGCTCCAGTTCCAGGTTAAGGAAGCAGCGGAAATGGCGAAGCAGGGAAAGAGTATGGAGGAAATTCTATCACGCCTAGACAAGATACGTGAAAATACTAAACTTTATATTATGGTCGATACACTTGAAAACATGGTGAAGGGCGGCCGAATTGGAAAAGGGAAGGCATTTATTGGCTCGTTATTAAATATCAAGCCGATTGCCTCCCTTGAAGGGGCTGAATACAACCCCGTTGCCAAGGTTCGAAGTCATTCGCAGGTGGTTAAATACTTGGCTAAACAATTTACGGAAGATGTGAAAGAGAAAACCATTCTTGGTGCAGGTATTGTTCATGCCGAAGCGATTGAACTATCTTCTAAACTAAAAGCAGCAATCTCAGAATTAACAGGCTATCAGGATCTTTCAATTGATTATACAGGACCTACCATTAGTACCCATACTGGGCCTGGTACAATCGCTTTAATGTATTATTTTGAATAAATTTATCAAACGAAGGGTGTCAGGCACCATGTGAATTTTTTCGCATGGTGCCTGACACCCTTCTGTTTTTTCTTTTGGATAATATTAGTTGTTCTGGTAAAGATAAAAAAAATTGAATGGTTAAGGTGTTGCTTATGTTTAAGCGGAAATCGGAAAATAAACGATCAGAGGATAAGAAACCGCATAGTTTAAATGTGGATGATCTTAAGAAAGAATTGGAAACAGCGATAGGCGATTGTTCAGATCTGAATTTTCGAACCATAAATAAAAATGGGAAGAAAATTGTCTATTGCTTTTTAAGCAGCCTCATTGATAAAACAAGCTTTGATGAATTTCTTTTGTCACCTGTCCAGCAAAGTACACAAAATGAATGGACAACGGAAAGTCTTGCACAGATTCTCCCGATTGCTGAACTTTCGGTTGCTAATCAATTAAAAGAAGTTGTTTCCTCCTTAATAGAAGGAAAATCGTACATTTATATCGATGGTGAACCTTATGGGATACTTGCCAATGTCGGTTCAACTGTGGAAAGATCCCTTGAAAAGGCAGAAACCGAGTCACTTGTTTATGGGCCAAAGATTTCTTTTACCGAATCTCTAATTGGTAATTTAAATATTATTAGGAGTAATTTAAAAGATCCACAATTGTGTATGGAAGATATCACAATTGGAAAAAGGGTTAAGACCCCTGGAAAACTTGTCTATGTTAAGGATATCGCAGATGAAGAAAATGTGAATACCTTTCGGCAGAGGGTTACGGATTTAGAATATGATTACATACCGGATACGACGGTCTTAGGGCAGTTAATCGAGGATAATAGCTGGACGATTTTCCCGCAAATTATGTCAACCGAACTGCCAGACCGGGTCACTCTTTCCTTGATGAGGGGGCGAGTGGCAGTATTAATGGACCGGTCCCCGTCGGCTATTTATGGTCCAACACCCTTCCTTAGTTTCTTTGAATCAACCGAAGATGTCTATATGCGTTGGAATATGGGCTTTTTCTTACGGATGCTGCGGATTATTTCAATTTTTCTTTCAGTCTTATTGACTCCAGCTTATGTGGCTGTTTTGACCTATCATTATGAGGTTATTCCATCAGCACTGCTCATTTCTCTTGGTCAATCAAGGGCAAATGTTCCATTTCCACCAGTCCTCGAAGCCCTTCTCTTAGAATTTGTCATCGAACTTTTAAGGGAGGCGGGCGCAAGACTCCCTACTAAAGTAGGTCAAACAATGGGTATTGTTGGCGGTATCGTCATCGGACAGGCAGCGGTACAAGCAGGATTTACAAGTAATATCTTAATTATCATTATTGCACTTAGTGCCCTTGGGTCTTTTACATCACCTAGCTATTTAATGGGTACTGCCATTCGGATGGTTCGATTTCCAATCATAATTTTAGCTGGTTTTTGGGGGGGGATTGGGATTATGTTTTCGTTTTGTTTTATTCTAGTTCACCTATTAAGATTAACCACCATTGGGAGGCCATACCTTACCCCTATATATCCCTTTAGGTGGAAGGACTTAGGGTACAGTATTATCAAATTTCCGACTCAATATTTATCCTACAGGCCGTTAACAAACCGTCCTGTGGACAAACAGCTTTTTCCTAAACATAAAGGTGTTGAAAAAAAGGATGTAGATGAATAGGAGCGGTCAGGATGAAAATAAATGTGCAGCCAAAAGAAGGATTATTGGTTAATGCATTCCTGGTCATGTTTTTTATACACTCTGTACAAACAGGCGTAGGAATTGTTGGATTACCTAGAATTGTCTATATAGCAGCAAAACACGATGCGTGGATCTCTGTTTTTCTCGGAGGATTATTTTCGGCTTTTGTCTTAGCGATGATAGTTCTCATGCTTAAAAAATATGAAAGTGCAGATTTATATGGGATTCAAGTAGATGTGTTTGGAAAATGGCTTGGGAATGCATTGAATGTTTTTTATATGATGTATATGACCATAAGTTTTTTTGTGATCTTGATGAATTATATTGAAATTATCCAAGTGTGGATTTTTCCCGAAATGCCCACATGGCAAATATCGCTTGCTCTGATCCTCCTAACCATTTATGCCGTGAATGGCGGCATTCGTATCATTGTCGGTGTAGCTTTTATGTCTGTCTTAGGGACTCTTTGGATGGTTTTTATTCTAGTTGTACCAATGCAGTATGCTGATCCTAAAAATTTGCTGCCTCTTTTAAACACAGATCTGAAGCACATTATTTATGGGGTCTATAAAACCTCTTTATCACTTATGGGCTTTGAACTACTTATGTTCCTATATCCATATGTAAAAGATAAAAAAAAGATATTTATGTACACACAAATAGCGAACTTATATACAACGGTATTTTTCACGGCTGTGACAATGGTGTGCATTACTTTCTTCGCTGAAAACGGGTTGGCTCGGACTATTTGGCCTGTTTTATCAATGTTTAAAATTGTTAGGTTACCAAACTTAGAACGGTTTGAATTTATTGCCGTATCTTTTTGGATGTTAGTCATCTTGCCAAACATGTGCGCCTATTTGTGGGCGGCATCTAAGGGGTTTAATCGAATTATTAATTGGAAACAAAAAAAGGGGATTTGGATTATCGGTATCCTCGTATGGGGTGGCTCGTTTTTTATTAAAGCAAGGTATCAAATGAATGAATTGTCTGATTTTGTTGCGCAACTCGGATTTTTATCTGCCTTCTGTTATCCTGTACTCCTTTCAATGCTGGTATTGATGAAAAAATGGTTCCTAAGGAGGAAGAAATCAAGTGCAGAAGCTTCCTAAATGCAATCTAATTCTTTGGACAATATGTTTGATGACGATGATTCTCTGTGCTGGTTGTATACAGCAAAAGCCACTTGAAAAATTGGGATTAATTACGACCTCAGGTTATGATTTAGCAGGAAAAAATAAAATTAAAGGAACTGCGGTTGTTCAGAAATTTGATCCGATGACGCGAGCGGCAACGAAAGTAATTACATCTTATGCTAAAACAACCAAAGGTTTAAGACAACAAGAAAATCTTCAATCCAATCAGAAGCTTGTTTCAGGACAACTTCGTTCGGTTACCTATAGTCGAGAACTGGCAAAAAAAGGTATTATTCAACTGGTGGACACGTTAAATCGAGATGCCGCAATTGGAAATATGGTCTATTTAACAATAGCTGATCAAACGGCTTCAGAAATTATGCAAATTGAAAATAGAAATAAAGGGAATTTAAACCTAGGGACATATATGTACAATTTAATCAAACAAAATGTTGAGGGCGAACAAGTTATTTCTCCAACACTGCATGAGTTTAACCATAATTATTATGATATTGGCAGGGACCCTGTGCTGCCTATCCTAAAAGTTAAGGGAAAAGATGTGATTATTTCTGGGGTCGGCCTTTTTCAAGAAGACCGTTTAGTGGATGAATTAAAGCAAGGTGATCTTTTTTATTTAAAAATATTAGTGGATAAATATAAAGCCGGAACAAAAGAAATGGGATTCAAGCCGGAACAATTAGAAAAACTTATCCTAAAAAATGAAAATTACACCAGGAAACCTATATTTAGTAAAATCTATGTTACTGTTGATAATATTCGGAGTAAGACTAAAATTAAGTTAGTCAATAAAAAAAAACTCCACTTTCGAGTAGATGTTAAATTGGATTCAAGGGTATTAGAAATGACTCAAGCCTTGGATTTAGGTAAACCTGCTTCCGTAAAATTTCTTCAAAAAAAGTTTGACCAACAGATGAAAAAGAAGGTTGAAGAATTACTGCTTCGTTTTAAGGAATTAGGAATTGATCCCGTTGGACTTGGAAATGAATATGAAGCACATCTCAGAGGAAAAACAATCACAAAGGAAGAGTGGGACAGGGTATATAAGGATGTAACATTTGATGTGCACGTCAAAAATACAATAGAACGAACCGGTGTAATTGATTAACAAACCAAATCCTTTCTTCTTTTTAAATTCTTTGTTAAACTAATCACGAAATGGAATAGAATAAAGGTTGCAGGTGATCGTATGAAAGCAAGGTTTTTATTAATTATCGTGGTTCTATTTACTTTGATCATGACGGCATGTGGACAAAAAGAAATAGAAAACGCAGTCGATTGGCCTGTAAAGGAGTTTACAGCTACTAATCAAGACAATAAATCCTTTGGTTTAAAGGATTTAAAGGGAAAAGTATGGATATCAGACTTTATTTTCACCAGCTGTGCAGATGTCTGTCCACCGATGACAGCGAATCTGACAAAATTACAAAAAATGGTTAAAGATGAAGGGTTGAAGAATATTGAATTTGTTTCATTCAGTGTCGATCCAACGGTAGATACGCCGGAAGTAATGACACGGTATGCTGAGCAATTTCAAGTCGATTTTAATAATTGGACCTTCCTTACAGGGTACTCACAGGCATATATTGAAAACTTTGCTTTGAAAAATTATAAAGCACTGGTTAAAAAGCCTCAAGAGGGAAATCAGGTCATCCATGGGACTTCCCTTTATTTAGTAGACCAGAAAGGACATATTCGAAAATCCTATGATGGGTACAAGGATGTTCCATTTGATGAAATAATTGAGGATATGAAAACATTACAATAGACCTTTGGACGGGTCTATTTTTTTTGGCAGGAATAGGATATAGTACATATTGTTTTGAATGATTAAAGCCGTGCTATAATAAAAATAATTTAGAAGGTAGGTGAAATGAAGATGAAAAAGTTGTTCCCCCTTCTAATTCTCTCGGTATTATTCCTATGTTCATGTAATCCAGTTGACCAGTTGACACTACATTCTGAAAAGAAAACTGCTGCACAAGCCTTTGCACAAGTTCCCGCTGATTTTGTTCCCCGTAAATTAACTGTCTTAGCTGCGGGCGATTCACTTACCCAAGGGGTAGGCGATAGTACTAACAAAGGCGGCTACTTGCCATATTTAGAAACGATGCTTGAAAAAGAAAAGGGAATCAAGGAAGTTAATTTCTATAATTATGGTGTGAAAGGCAATCGAACAACTCAACTGTTAAAAAGATTGAAAACATCAGAACTGAAAGGTGCGCTTAAAAAGGCAGATTTGGTTATCTTAACAATTGGCGGAAACGATATCATGAAAGTAGTCAAGGATAATATTGCAAACCTTCAACTATCTAAGTTTACTGCTGAAAAAGAATCCTATTATAATCATTTAACGCAAATTTTGGACCTTATTCATCAGGAGAATCCCCATGCACAGGTGGTTTTAGTGGGATTGTACAATCCATTTTCTAAGTGGTTTTCAGAAATAAAAGAGTTGGATGAGATTGTAGCTGACTGGAATAAAACGGGGCAATTGGTCATTGCCAATTATCCAAATGCCTATTTTGTTCCAATTGAAGATATGTTTTTAAATGCAACAGAAGACCTTTTATTTACTGATAATTTCCATCCAAATGACAAAGGCTATGAGTTGATTGCACAAAGGTTGAATGAGACCTTAGAAGAACAAGTATTACCTGGATTGGATAAGCCCCCATATATGGTTAATACAGAGGAGAATTAGATGAAAAACAAATGGAAAATTGGATTCCTCATCTTGCTGGGAATCAACCTTTTGTTCGCTATTATTATTTTGTCCCTGATGATGTTCCCATCGGAAGGCCCGGAAACCAGCAAATCGAAGGGGCTGGTGGGTGAACATGTTTCCTTTCATGTTAAATCCAACAAGAATGATTTAAATCAGTTAATTAATCATTATCTTAAAGAAGAGGCTTTGGGATCGATTGACTATCAAGTCGTTCTGGGGGATGATGTAGAACTGTATGGTACTTTACCGTTTTTTAGTGAAGAATTAAATATGAAATTAACGTTTAAACCGAATGCCCTTGAAAATGGTGATTTGGTATTAAAGCAAAAATCAATGACAATCGGGAGTTTACACCTTCCCATTTCATATGTCCTAAATTTTATTAGTAATAATTATAAAATCCCAAAAGGTGTTGAGATCAGACCTAAAGATCGATTGATTTATATTAATATGCAACAATTGAAATTAAAAAGTGATATTAAGCTAAAAGCGGACAAATTTGACCTGAAAAAGGATGACATTAGGTTTACGATATTAGTACCAGTGAAATAGGTGCCTCGTTATACTAGAGGCACCTATATTTAATCCTTAATTTTGATGAATTGGAATGCTGGTTCATTGTTAGTAAGTCCAACGAACACAATCGTATAGCTTTCATTTGGTAAAAATTGAACTCTGGACATCGGTAAGAGTACGTTTTTTGTGTCTGCCTCCCTAATCTCCAAATCTACTGTCATTGGTGTTAATCCTAAATAATCAGTAGCCTGCTTATAAGAAACTTTTGGGAAAACCACATCCCTGTCTTTCACTGCAATATCTAATGGCGGGGTATCTGGTGATAAGTTGATAAAGCGAACTTTTGATTCATTTGCTGGGACTGCTGGTTTATTCTGAAAAACTAACAAACGCATTTTCTTCACAGTGTCAATGGTTGCAAGTGTGTACGAGTTTCCAGGTTCAACGGTAATCTTTTTATTTAAAACACTGTCGACCATATTTCCCGCTGGGTAAATATCAATATGATGTTTTCCTGCTTTTAATGATAGGTAACTACTTACATTATTAAATGGTAAGCCCCTTATCACTCGGTGCCCATCAATATAAATATCAACGTTTGGGGAGTCAGGAGAGGTATGAAGAACGCGAATAGTCGCTTCTCCTTGGACTGGTTGGGGATTTGTTCTCATGAAGTTCATCGCTTTATTCATATATTGGATGTGCTTTAGGTAGTAATGCATGTGTAAATTTGGAAACGAATATTTATAAAATTGAGCCAACAAGTCATACATAGCTGCTTTTTGAAGATAATCGGGATAAGTTCTTTCCTCGGACATATTATCAACTCCTATCTAATGGATTACATCATAATTTATTCAAGCTTAAATAGGTAGGTGTCTAACTTCTTTTGCACAAATTTGAGATTTTTTTCCTCTTTATATTTACAAATGGAAATATTACACATATACTTAAAACAAATATATTTTAAAGTGGGTGACGTGCAATGTTAGATGAAACAATGAAAGCAATCAGTCAGTTGAATATTGTTAGTTGCACAGCCCAATGTCTACCTCGTTAGGGTTCCTTTGTACATTTATTCCAATAGTGAATAAACCATGGGCTGTGTGTGCCTATGGTTTTTTATTATGTAAAAATAATGATTCGCTGGAGGAAAATAAATGAATTTAGTAGCAATGGGGTTAACTGAAACGGTAAAACATCATTTTGATCATTTAAATACAAATGAAGAAATAATTCTAGGTCGTGTCGCACTTGAACATAAACATATGTATCGGGTCTGGACAGAGCAGGGGGAATTATTGTGTAAGGTATCCGGGAGATTTAGTTTTAATGCCCTCAACCGAGAGGACTACCCAGCTGTTGGTGATTGGGTTGCACTAAAGCCGAGGTGCAACGAAGGTAAGGGAACGATTTTAGCCATCATGCCGCGGAATAGTAAGTTCTCAAGAAAGTCAGCAGGCTTAACATCAGAAGAGCAAATAGTGGCCACCAACGTCGACACAGTGTTTCTGGTCAATTCATTAAATGATGATTTGAATTTAAGGAGAATTGAACGCTATCTATTGCTAGCATGGGAAAGTGGGGCAAATCCTGTAATTGTTTTGAGTAAAGCAGACCTTTGTCAGGATCTTGATCGTAAGTTAGCTGAGGTTGAAGCAGTAAGTATGGGAGTTCCTGTGCTTGCTGTGAGTGCAGAAACGGAGAGTGGTTTAGAGAAATTAGAACCATTCTTGCAGCCGGGAAAAACAATTGCTTTGCTTGGATCCTCAGGTGTAGGAAAATCAACATTAACAAATCGCCTATTAGGTGAGGAAAAACAAGTGGTTCAGGATATCCGCTCGGCAGATGGTAAAGGACGTCATACTACGACACACCGTGAACTAATCCCTCTTCCCAATGGCTGTGTCTTGATTGATACGCCAGGAATGAGGGAATTGCAGCTTTGGGAAAGCACGGACGGTTTATTGGAAACCTTTTCAGACATAGAAGAACTAGCCACCTCGTGCCGCTACCGGGATTGTCATCATATGAATGAGCCTGGCTGTGCGGTGGTGAGGGCGATTGAAGAAGGATTGGTAGCAGCTGAACGGTTAACAAGCTACAATAAACTGCAAAAAGAATTAGCATTTATTGAACGAAAGGCGGATAAACGGGCCCAAGCTGAAGTTAAAAAGCAATGGAAAAGTTTGAACAAACAAATGAAACAGCAACGAAAAAGCTATTAAAGGAAAGCTGAACAAGTTAGTCGAAATCGACCATGACTTGCTCAGCTTTTTTATGGTCCTTGAAATTGTATTTTTACTAAATCTTTCTGTATACTTTTAATCAAGAAAATATAGTTAAAGGGGTGGGACCTTGGAAAAGTCATTTCAAGTTGCAACATTTGCTGGCGGTTGTTTTTGGTGTATGGTGAAACCATTTGATGAACAGCCAGGAATTAAAAGTGTTATTTCTGGCTACACAGGGGGAACGGTTGAAAACCCGACATACCAACAAGTATGCTCAGATACAACCGGCCACTTTGAAGCAGTCCAGATTACGTATGATCCAGAGATATTTCCTTATCAGAAATTACTGGAGTTATTTTGGCAGCAAATTGACCCGACCGACCCAGGCGGGCAATTCTATGATCGTGGGCAGTCATATCAAACGGCGATTTTCTATCATGATGAGAACCAAAAAGAACTTGCTGAACAGTCCAAACAAGCATTACAAGAAAGCGGTCGTTTTAGTAAGCCGATTGTTACACCAATTTTGCCTGCAAAGACCTTCTATCCAGCTGAAGACTATCATCAGCTGTATTATAAGAAAAATCGGGCCCATTATGAGTCCTATCATGTAGGCTCGGGACGTGCGGGCTTTATTCAAAGTCATTGGGGGGAGAAATATGAAAAGTAAAGACCAATTGAAAAAGGAATTAACTCCAATTCAATATGAAGTTACGCAAAACAATGGCACCGAACCACCATTCCGAAATGAATATTGGAACGAAACGCGAGAGGGCATCTATGTGGATCTTGTTTCAGGGAAACCGTTATTTAGTTCATTGGATAAATTCGATGCTGGCTGTGGGTGGCCGAGCTTTACAAAACCGATTCAAGATGAAGAAGTGATTGAAAAAGCTGACTTTAGTCATTTTATGACACGGACCGAAGTAAGAAGTAAAGAAGCCGATTCCCATTTAGGACATGTATTTAACGACGGACCAGCGCCAACTGGGTTGAGGTATTGTATTAATTCTGCCGCTTTGCGGTTTATTCCAAGTGATAAACTCGAAGAGGAAGGGTACGGAGAGTTCGCAAAGCTATTCGAATCAAAATAAAAAGCCGCGCTATGCGGCTTTTTTCAATTTTACTGGCTGATGACCTATTTTGACTTTTGTTTAGAAGTTGATGTCATCCCGCCTGAAAGAATGAATTTCATCGCATCCTCGGGCTTAACGTCAATAATTTCGACTTGTTCCTTGGGAATTAAAAACGTGAACCCGGCCACTTGAAAGGTTTGTGGAATATAAACGGCCACATGGTCTTTTAAAGGAGAATAAAAGTCCTCTAATTGTTCAGAAGTAATAAAACCGAGACTGCGCATTTCGGTTCCTGGAATCACAACTAAGGCCACTTTAGAAAAAGATTTTTTCTCACCAAGAAAGGATTGCACGGTGTCCTTAATAACGGAATAGATTGTTTTAACAACTGGAATTTTATCGAGAAGCCGATCAATTAACCTGATGATCTTTCCTGAGATATATTTTGTGGATAGCCAGCCCAATATTGTAATTAAAATAAGGGTCGACAGTAAGCCAATGCCAGGGATGTAATCCTCTTTTAAATACGGCCTCAGTGTATTTCCCAATAAACCGTCTAAAAATAGAAAGGTTTTGTAAA
This sequence comes from Neobacillus sp. MER 74, assembly GCF_023714155.1. Lineage (NCBI taxonomy): Bacteria > Bacillati > Bacillota > Bacilli > Caryophanales > Bacillaceae > Neobacillus > Neobacillus sp. MER 74. The sequence continues at coordinate 30,311 of NZ_JAMAUV010000002.1, read as the reverse complement.
TGACATAGACCACGAGGATAATAGGGACAATCGTTAAAATACCGTTAATAAAGTTTTTCACTATCGATTTCATCGTTTCACCTACAATTTTTATCATTGTCTAACATAATATAGGCGAATGCACATGCGGGTCAAGTACCTACTACATATTGTATCAGTGTTAAGAAACAATTTTGCGAGGAGTGAATGTGCATGTTTTACGGACATGGTGGTTTTGGTGGTTGTGGTTGTGGATACCCTGCATATCCAGTAGGAGGCTGCGGAATCGGCGGTGGGTTTGCGTTAATTGTCGTTCTCTTTATCCTATTGATCATTATCGGAGCAAGCTGGGGCTGTTAATAGTGAACTAAAGGCTGACTCAAAACGAGTCAGCCATTTTCAATTCTTTGCAATTTTTTATATTACCCAATCGTTACTTTTTCCTTCGGATATTTGATCTTTTCCTTACTTCCTTTGCCTCTTAAAATAAGTAAACAAGTAACAATTCCGACTCTCCCAATAAACATAAGGATAATAATTAGAATTTGGCCAAATGTAGACAAACGAGGTGTTAACCCTAGCGATAACCCATTCGTCCCGAAAGCAGATGAAACCTCGAAGATAACCTCAAGAACAGTGCCGTTTTCAGTAATCGATAATACTAAAATAGAAAATAAACATAATAGCGCACCTGTCGTGATGACAATAAAGGATTTCAGAACATCCTCACTTAACAATTCACGTCTAAAGATCTTGATTGAACTTTTTCCTTGAGCATAAAATACAATGGCTAAAATGATAATAGCAAACGTAGTCGTTCGGATTCCACCGCTTGCACTACTAGGAGAGCCTCCAATAAACATTAAAATGGACAAGAACAGTTGGTTGCTCGGTGTTAAGTCATTAATATTCATGGTTGCTAAGCCCGCACTTTTGGTAGTCACCGAATTAAATAACGAGTAGAAAAAGGATTGATGCCAACTTTTATCTGTAAAAAAGTGTTGACTATCAAAAATATATATAACTATAGCTCCAATTACGGTAAGAAGGACAAATGTTATGGTTGTTAACTTTGTATATAAAGTAAAATGAAATTTCTTCCTCCTATTAAGGTTTATTAAGAATTCATAAACCTCCACCATCACTGGAAAGCCGATCGCTCCCACAATCATCAATACAATAATAACCGACTGTACATAATAATCCCCGCTAAATGGACTGAGTGACTCATCTGTCAAATCAAATCCCGCATTGGTCGTGGCGCTGATGGATGCGAAAAATCCATGTTTAAATGCAGATAATATTCCGTCGTAATAATTCAAAAAACGAATCCCTAAAATGATTCCACCCACAAATTCAAACGAGATAAAAATAATTAATATTCGTTTTGCCAATTGGACCAGTCCAGAGAGTTTCGATTGATTTTGATCAATCATAATCAATTGACGTTCTTTTAAGCCTACCTTTTTGCCAAGCATAATCCAAAGGAATGTACTTAAAGACATGACCCCTAATCCACCCAATTGGAGAATTAAGCATAGGAGGAAAATTCCAAAGTTGCTAAAAGTATCTTTAATGGAAATCACACTTAACCCGGTAACACTTATAGCACTAGCCGAGGTAAACATGGCATCAATAAAGCTGAGTTTAACATCCTCGCGGTGGGCCATCGGGATTTTTAATAATAGTGTTGAAATGACTAAAGCAGATAAATAAAAAATAACGATTAATTGTACCGTTGAAATCTCTTTTGTTTTTAACTTTATTTTTTTGATTGCGCTCATCGGATTCATTCCTTCTGTATTCTAAAAGTAATTCTATATGAATCAATATGAAATGTAAAAGAATCCTTTTATTTAACAGACTTGGTTTCTGCTTTTCTTTGTAAATAACACGAAAGAAACATATCACCCATTCATACAATTTCTATAAGGACGGCTTAACTTATAAAGGAAGTGAATCCCTTTGGATCGAACTTTTCTCATAAAACCAATGCTCGATGACAAATATCCCGTCATTGACTATGGCCAAGGAATTTATTTATTTGATACAGATGGAAAAAAGTACTTAGACGCTGCTTCCGGTGCCGTAACAGCGAATATTGGTCATGGTGTTCCAGAAATCATCGAGGCAATGAATGAACAAGCGAAAAAGGTTTCATTTGTGTATCGTTCCCAATTTACAAGTAAGACAGCTGAAAATTTAGCGGAAAAGATGGCAGATATGCTTCCTAGTGATTTGAATTGGTGCTTCTTTGTGAACAGTGGTTCTGAGGCTACTGAAACGGCGATGAAAATGGCGATTCAGTATTGGCAGGAAAAGGGGGTGCAAACGAAATCAAAGGTGCTTTCAAGATGGGTGAGCTACCACGGGATAACCCTTGGAGCACTATCCATGTCAGGGCATACAGGAAGGAGAGCAAGATTTGTTCCACTTTTAGAGGATTTCCCAGTTATTCATCCCCCTTATTGCTACCGTTGCCCATTTAACCTCGATCCAACAAATTGTAATTACCTATGTGCCCATGAGCTAGAAACGGCAATTAAGCGAATCGGCGCTGATCAAATTGCGGCTTTTATCGCTGAACCAGTGATTGGTGCTGCAGGAGGAGCCATATCCCCACCCCCTGGCTATTACAAAATTTTAAAGCAAATTTGTGAGGAGAATGACATCCTTTTTATTGCAGATGAAGTCATGACAGGGTGTGGCAGAACAGGTACCATGCTGGCATGTGAACAATGGGGAATCATCCCTGATATTGTCGCCTTAGGAAAAGGGATGGGTGCGGGGTATGCGCCGATTGCCGCCGCTATTGCTAGTGACAAAGTTATCGAACCGATATTGGCTGGTACAAAAGCCGTAATGAGTGGTCATACCTTGAGTGCAAATCCGCAGGCATGTGCGGCTGCTTTTGCGGTCCTTCAATATTTAGAGGAAAACAATATCATTCAGGAGGTTGAAAATAAGGGGAATTATTTACGGGGCCAACTTGAAAATTTAAAGCAACACTACTCATTTATTGGTGATGTCCGCGGCAAAGGATTATTGCTAGGAATCGAGTTTGTTCAGAATTCTGCTACCAAAACCCCATTCCCTAGAAGCGCGCATGTAACACAAAGAATGGTTGAAGTGGCCAAGGAAAAAGGGCTGATTGTCTATCCAGCTGGTGCAGGAATGGATGGAATAAATGGTGACTCAATCATTATTTCTCCACCATTAACCATCACACAAAAAGAGATGGATGATCTGGTCAAATTACTAAAAGAAACATTTAGGGACTTCTTAAAGTCAACAGAATGAATGAAGAAAGGGGGGAAACTGGAATGGAAAATCCATTTGGAAAGGTAACTTCATTAGAGGCAGTCATGGAATATTTCCATGATGGAATGACATTAATGTTTGGCGGGTTTGGAGGGGTAGGCTCACCTCCTGACATAATTGATGGCATTCTTGAAAAAGGAGTTCGTGATCTTACATTAATAGGGAACGATACAGGATTCCCGCATATTGGTATTGGAAAATTAGTGAGCCAACAAAGAGCATCGAAAGTTATCGCATCTCATATCGGTTCCAATCCGTTTGCAGGACAGTTGATGCATGATGGAAAACTAGAGGTGGAATTTTCTCCACAGGGAATATTAGCTGAAAGAATCCGTGCCGGTGGTGTCGGACTGCCTGCGATTCTTTCTGATATCGGTTTGGACAATGAATTGGTTGTGAAAGACAAACCCTATATTTCTTTAGCAGATAGGAGGTATTTGCTTGAAACGGCCCTAACTGCGGAGGTGTCCATTGTTTATGCGAAAAAAGCCGACGAGTATGGGAATCTAATTTATGACAAAAGTGCCCGCAATACTAATCCACTCGTTGCCATGGCAGGGGATATCACAATTGCGGAAGTAGAAGAAATTGTTCCTTTAGGCACTCTTTCCCCCGACGCCATTATTACCCCTGGAGTGTTCGTGGATTATGTGATTTTGTCGAAGGGGGTCAATTGGAAATGGGCATGGGAGTAGATGTTCGAAATCAAATGGCGAAAAGAGCAGCAGAGGAAATTCATACCGGTATGGTTGTCAACTTAGGAATTGGTATTCCATCGCTTGTTCCGAATCATCTTTCAAGTGAGACAAAAGTGATGTTCCATGCGGAAAACGGTATTACCGGGATGGGTCCTAGCCCAAGTAAGGGTAAAGAAGATGAAAACTTATGTAATGCAGGAGGATTTCCAGTTACTTTGACTAAGGGCGGGTCTTATTGTGACAGTGCGATTTCGTTCGGGATGATTCGCCGGGGCAGAGTGGATTTAACCATTTTAGGATCGTTGCAGGTAAGTAATAGAGGAGACCTTGCTAACTGGATTGTCCCCGGGAAAAAAGTTCCAGGAATGGGCGGAGCCATGGAACTTGCGCAAAAAGCGAAAAAAGTCATTGTGGTTATGAATCACTGTGACAAACAAGGGAATCCCAAAATTGTTTCTTCTTGCACATTACCGTTAACTTCATCCGCCTGTGTGGACTTAATTATAACTGAATTAGCTGTTTTCAGGGTAACGGAAGAGGGTTTGCTATTAACAGAATTATTTGCCCCATACAGTTTAGAAACGGTTGTCACTAAAACTGGATGCGAATTCAAAATACGGGAAACTGTTCGTATGATTCCATATTAAGCAGAAGCGTTCTGAAGGAGTGAATCGTTTGAACAATAATGAAATGCGAATCAAACAGTGGATTAAAGAGAATCGAGCTCGTGGAGCGCGATTGCTACAAATAATGGTGCGAGAAAATAGCACTCGGGGAAACGAAAGTAGTACACAAGCAATTATCATTGAAAAATGCAGACAGTTAGGCTTAACCCTTGATATTTGGGAAATCGGCGGTAATGAGTTGACATCCCACCCAGCTTATTGCTGTGATCGAAAGAGTTTCGAAGGAAATCCAAATCTGGTGGCAGTGTTAAAAGGGACTGGCGGCGGGAAGTCGATGATTTTAAATGGCCATATTGATGTGGTCCCAGTTGGGGATGAATCAAGTTGGAACCATGACCCGTTCAGTGGGACAATTGAGTGTGGCAAGCTGTATGGCAGAGGCGCGACAGATATGAAGGGCGGCAACGCAGCGTTATTAATGGCGATGGAGTCAATAATTGCGAATGGAATTAAACTGAAAGGTGATGTAATTTTTCAAAGTGTGATAGAAGAAGAAAGCGGTGGAGCTGGTACCCTTGCAGCTGTATTAAGAGGTTATCATGCGGATGGGGCCATAATTCCTGAACCGACCAATTTGAGAATATTCCCGAAACAACAGGGATCCATGTGGTTTAGAATATCTGTCAAAGGAAGGGCAGCACACGGGGGTACGAGGTACAAAGGAATCAGCGCGATTGAAAAAGCGCTCTTAGTCATTCAAAGATTACAACAATTAGAGAAAGATAGAAATGCAAGAATGACCGATCCACTCTTTGACAAAATCCCCATTCCAATACCCATTAATATCGGAAAGCTTTCAAGTGGCGAATGGCCTTCTTCGGTGCCTGACACCGCAGTGATCGAAGGCAGGATGGGCGTATCTCCGGAGGAAACGATTCAATCTGCACAGCTGGAGATGGAAAAGTGCTTGAGTGAATTAGGTAAACATGACGAGTGGCTGCTTGAGAATCCACTGAAATTAGAATGGTTTGGCGGAAGATGGCTGCCGGGAAGTCTCGAAAATGATCATCCTTTGATGGCAGAATTGACGAAGAGTTTTATAGAAGTTAAGGGGGATAGCCCGATCATCGAGGCAAGCCCATGGGGAACAGATGGCGGTATTCTTTCCACGATTGGTAATACTCCCGTTGTGGTATTCGGACCAGGAATAACAGAAACCGCGCACGATGCCAATGAGCACATTATCCTCGAAGATATGTTTATTGCTAGTGAGATTATCGCGTTAACCCTTTTAAAATGGTGTGAGGCAGCTGAATAAGAAGCAGATTTTTTCCTATTTTATTCCCATAAAATTGATATAATTGATATAGAAATGTCTGGCTTTTTTAAGGCCAGACATTTCTTCAGAATGCTGGAAAAATAATCGAAATGAGGTGAACGCGATGAATCAAACAGCATCCACTATTTTTCTAGAAGAGAACCATTATTTCCTTGAGATTTATCTTGATCCATTTAATAAACGAATCCGTGTAGATGATTACCGCGGCAATACAAAATTGTTGATAGAGAAGGTCGAAGAACTCGTTCTCAAACACAAAGCTGAAAAATTAATTGTTAAAGTCCGTCGTGAAGATTACTTCACTTTCTTGGAAAAAGGTCTTCAGCCAGAAGCCGTGGTAGACCGTTATTTTCTTGGCTCGGATGCCCATTTTTTCTCAAAGTTTTACACACTGGACCGTAAAAAAAATGATCATTGGGTGATTGAGGATGGGATGATTCATAGTATTTATCAATTAGACTCCACCGTTCAAAAGGCATTTCCTCCGAAAGATTATGAATTAAGAAGGGCTGATGATAGTTGCGCCGAGGAACTTGCAGCACTATACAGTCAGGTTTTTCAAATTTATCCAACTCCATTACATGATCCCGAATATATTAAAAAGACAATGAAGGAAGGAACAATTTATTACACTTTCTTCCATTTAGGAAAAATTGTTAGTGCAGCTTCTGCAGAGGTTAATTCTCTTTATAAAAACGCAGAATTAACGGATTGTGCTACATTGACGGAACATCGAAAATACGGGTTGATGAAAATTATTCTTCAGGAACTAGAAGGAGAATTACAGAAAAATGGAATTTATTGTGCTTATTCCATTGCAAGGTCATTATCCTTTGGGATGAATGCTGTCTTATTTCAGCTAGGCTATTCCTACCGGGGAAGGTTTATGAACAATTGTTATATCTATGATAAGTTGGAAAATATGAATATGTGGGTAAAAAATCTGGCAAACTGCTAAAATTTCGGCCTGCTGTGCCAATTTTTCGGCACCATAAAGTAGAAAATGAAGGGTGGTGAGGATATGGTTTTATTAACCACTTTAACGCAAGAAGTTTTAACCGCGATTCTAAAATGTATCGATGAAGGGATTCATGTAGTTAATACAGAGGGGAAAACCATTTTTTACAATGAAGTTGCGGCCACTCACGATGGCATGGATGTGAAGGAGGTCCAGGGAAAGTATTTACTTGACGCATTTCCTTCTCTAACTGAAGATTCGAGTACCTTGCTAAAAGTAATTAAAACGGGAAAGCCCATTTATAATCAAACACAGGTCTATATGAACTTGCATGGGACAAGGATTGATACCATGAACACCACTTTGCCGATCTTTCTCGGAAATGAAATTATTGGTGCGGTTGAAATCGCGAAAGATTATTCGCGGATGAAACTGCTCGCGGAGCGACTATTAGATTTACAAAAAGGATTAAATAAAAGTAGTAGAAAGAAGGCGTTGAAACAAGTTACTTATACTTTAAATGATCTATTGACGGTAAATCCAGGGTTTCAAAGGATGAAAGATGGGGCAAAGAAACTGGCAAAATCAGATGCTCCTATTCTTGTCTATGGTGAGTCGGGTACAGGGAAAGAATTATTTGTGCAAGGCATGCATCATGAATCCCATCGGTCCAATGCCCCGTTTATTGCCCAAAACTGTGCTGCCATCCCTGAAACACTATTAGAAAGTATCCTTTTTGGCACATCAAAAGGAAGTTATACCGGTGCCATAGATCGCAAAGGACTATTTGAACTGGCAGATGGTGGTACGTTATTCCTTGATGAACTACATACGATGCCGATCGAGATCCAGGCGAAGCTCTTACGGGTTTTAGAGGATGGGATGGTAAGGAGGGTCGGAAGTTCACAAAGTATTTTGGTGAATGTCCGTGTGATTGCCGCCATGAATGTATCCCCAAGTAAGGCCCTCCAAGAGCAAACACTAAGAGCTGACCTTTATTACCGCCTAAATGTCTTTACCTTTTCTCTTCCCCCTTTAAGGGAGCGAAAAGAAGATATTCTTTTTTTAACAGCCTATTTTATTAATGAATTTAACCAAAAACTCCACAAAAATATTAATGGATATGAAAAGAAGCTAGGGCTCTTCCTGACGAATTATCACTGGCCAGGGAATGTACGGGAATTAAAACACACAATTGAATATATGATGAATGTTTGTGAAGCAGGAGAGCAGTTGCGTTATGAAGATTTACCGAGTTTATTAAAACATCTTACTGGCACAGCCACAAATGACAGCGGCGAACAAGAAAATCTATCATTAAGGAGAAATCTCGAAAGATTAGAGAGGGATCTGATCATGAACGCCCTTGAATTATCTGAAGGAAATATTAATCAGGCTGCAAAGCTGTTAGAGATTCCTAGACAAACCTTACAATATAAATTGAAAAAAATAATAGACTAAGCCGCCGATTTTTCGGCGTATTTTTTTTGGCCAAAAACAACTAAAGTGAGTTCTAAGCCTTTTTATGACATTGGTATAAATCTTGCATATTATTTTAGTGAAGCAAGATGGGAGGAACTGACAATGAAACAATTTTTATATAAACCAAGCAGGCATTGGAAAGATATAGAGTTGTGGAAAGATGTGACCGAGGAGCAGTGGAACGATTGGCTTTGGCAGTTAACAAATACGATTCGAACGTTAGATGATTTGAAAAAGGTAATCAATTTAACGCCTGATGAAGAAGAAGGCGTAAGAATTTCAACAAAAACCATTCCCTTAAATATTACACCATATTATGCCTCCTTAATGAATCCAGACGATCCGCGCTGTCCAATCAGGATGCAATCAGTCCCGATTTCAAAGGAAATTTACAAAACGAAATATGACTTGGAAGACCCATTATATGAGGATGAAGATTCACCAGTCCCAGGATTAACACACCGTTATCCGGACCGGGTTCTTTTCTTGGTAACCAATCAATGTTCGATGTATTGCCGTTACTGTACAAGGAGACGTTTCTCAGGTCAAATTGGCATGGGTGTTCCTAAGAAGCAGCTGGATGCGGCCATTTCCTATATTAGAAAAACCCCGCAAGTTCGTGACGTTTTGATTTCAGGGGGGGATGGCCTGCTGATAAATGATAATATCTTGGAATACATCCTTAAAAACCTGCGAGAAATCGATCATATTGAAATAATCCGAATCGGAACACGAGCCCCTGTTGTGTTCCCACAGAGAATTACCGAAAACCTTTGTAATATTTTAAAGAAATATCATCCAATTTGGCTCAATACCCATTTTAATACTTCGATTGAAATTACAGAGGATTCTAAAAGAGCTTGTGAAATGCTGGCAAATGCCGGAGTTCCGGTTGGGAATCAGTCTGTTATACTTGCAGGAATAAATGACAGTGTACCTATTATGAAGAAACTGATGCATGACCTTGTCAAAATCCGCGTCCGCCCGTATTACATTTATCAATGTGATTTATCAGAGGGGATAGGACATTTCCGTGCACCTGTCTCCAAAGGACTGGAGATTATTGAAGGTCTCCGCGGCCATACTTCTGGCTATGCAGTTCCAACTTTTGTTGTCGACGCTCCTGGCGGCGGAGGTAAAATTGCCCTTCAGCCAAATTACCTAATCTCTCAAAGTCCGGAAAAGGTGATTCTCCGGAATTTTGAAGGGGTGATAACCTCCTACCCTGAACCGGAGAATTATGTCCCGGGAAGGGCGGAAGAATATTTTCAAGAGGTTTATCCGGATATGGAAGAGAAGCGTTCGCTAACAGGAATCGCAGGGATTATGAATGACCAGCATTTTAACCTTGTTCCTGAAGGGTTAACGCGGCTAAATCGACGCAAAGATTATAACCAAGACCCTGCACACACCACATTAAAGGATAAACGCAGCAAACGAGATGAATTAAAGGATAAGAAATTTAAGGCATTGACACAGAAAGAAATGGAAGGTCAGAAACCAGTCAATAAAGGAAAATCGCCTGAAACAATGAAGGATTAGGAGGGGTGTAAATGAAAATTGAATGTGAGTGGTGTAATAGCTCAAATGTGGTGAGATTAACAGATTCTGTGTTTTGGGAATTACCTGATGGGACACGGGCAATTGAAATAACAGAAACCCCTACCCATTCCTGCCCTGACTGTAAGATGGTTTATCAAAGTGAACCAATCGTAAAAGAAATTGAAAATCAGTTGTATTTAATTGATTGTAAGCAGCTTGGAAAAGTGGTCAGCTTTGAAGAATTAATGGCGATTCCGAGATTACTAAAGAAAAATTATTTTGATTTTTCATCATAACGAAGCAGCTCCACTCGCAGGCTACTTTTAAACTATTTCGTTCCAAAACGCTGGACGCCTATCATTGAATCCGTTATAGTATTTCTAAGAAATCTGGATGAGAAAGGCGTTTCGAAATGATCAAATCCTTTTACCATTTTTTAATGAAATATAGGCATCCAGCACCAAAGGATGACATTAGTTTATTTGCGAATCATGCGTATTTAGATCATAGTTTTCCTAAAGTATCAGAGGACTACGATGAAATCAGCTCTTATTTGGAGCTGAACGGTCATTATTTAGAATCCATGTCTGTTTTTGATGAGGCATGGCAGCAATATTTGTTAACTGAACGAAAAGATTAGGAAATTAGAATCGTCTCTTGATGGGGCGATTTTTTCATTTTACAAATGCCATGCGCTTTTATGTAAACGGTGCATATACTATTGTAATCAAAACTCACGACTTATTATTGAGAGGATGGGAGGAAATGGCAAATAGAAAAAAACCGAAGTTTAAGATCGGTGATACGGTCGTGATTACCATATATGGAACAGTTGGCAAGGTGACAGATGTAAAGTGGCTAGATGGGAAGTATGTATATGAAGTAAATAAAAGTGACGGATTATTCATTGAATCCGCCTTACAGTTACTTTCAGAATTTGAAGGCGTTGTGATGGAGAAAGAACAAATTGACATCGAATATAATTTTTTCTTCGGTGATCTAGTTCAAGTAAGCGGTTATGGCGCAGACTTGTTTAAAGTCGTAGGCTTCCGAACAGAAATTTGGCGCTATAAGGAAGATGCCTGGGAAGATGTCATTTATGAGTTATCACGGATTAGTGATGGTGAATGGCTTGAAGCAGGTGAAGAAGAATTAACACTTGTAGCCGATGCTGAAAATGCTGATACATTCATTCAAAAACTAGGTCTCCTATACTTAGTGAATAAGCAAGAAAAGGTAGTCGAAAATCCTAAAGTCCAGAACATGATCAGAAAAGCAGAAATTGAAGAAATTGAAAGAAAAAAAGAAAAGAAGGAACTAATTGACAATTTATTGGACATATTTAATGATTACCGAATTTTATATGAAATGTTTCAGGATCAGGAATATTATCAAGTCATGCGTGTGATTATCAGAAAATTAGAAAGTCTCGTCAGTAACGATGGCAAAAGCCATGTATAATTACCACTTTGAAATTTCAAAAAGTAAATAAACAACAAACGGGATACCTGCCCATTTAATGAGGGAAAACATTCCATCTAAAAACTTTTCCATTAATTGGAGAGTGAAACTATTCTCCCGATTCACATCATTAATCCATGCCTCTAATTTTAATTGTAAATTTGACATTCAAATCCACCCCTTGGAAAAATTCTTTTCATTCATCCTATGCTTGTCCAATCAAAAAAAGACATCATCCCCAGCTAAATTTTCCAAGTTTATTTTAGATATTTGTTCACAACCAATGGATATTCCGTTTGCTCCTAAAGTATCTAGCATGAAAAAGCCAAGTACATCATACATTCTCTAAAAAGGGGGGCGATGCTATGAGAGAAATTGAAGTATTTATTGATACCGAAGAGATTGCCGAATTTTTCTTTCATGAGCTTGTAAAAAGGGGATACGTTCCTAGCGAAGAAGAGCTAGAAGAAATTGCAGACATCACCTTCGAGTATCTAATTGAGAAGAGTATTATCGACGAAGAAGAAGATGATGAATAAAAAAGAGGAAAAGAAGTTTTCCTTTATTATAGATTAATACGAAAGACGAGCATTCAATGCTCGCTTTTTGTTGTGTGTAGAACTATCTGTGAGACTTATTTAAATAATATTTCCAGATCATGAAACCTTTACTTTATGGATACGTATAATTATTTACGAAGGTGAGGAGGGGAATGAGATGTTAAAAAAAATCCTTAAAATGATTTTTGGAAGCAAGTCACATCACAAGTATAGTTCCTCAAGTGATGCCTGGAAGAAAAGGAATCACTATAAGCACAACAACTTAGGACACCATTATTATAAAAAGAAATATAAAAGTAGTAGTTTTTTTAGCAGCTAAATGTAATCGGGTGTTTAATTTATGATGAAGAAAATTGCTTTACTCATATCAAATTTATTGGAAAAACCCTTTACAAAAAATGAACTAATCGCTGAGCGATACCAGGTGATTACCCATCTTGGAGCAGGTGGTTATGGTCATAGTTATTTAGTGTATGATTTGGAAAGTGGGCAGAAAAAGGTTCTAAAAGCCTTACGTCTTCATAAAAGATTGATCCGATCTGGGCGAAGAAGTTTTGAATTAGAAAAAGAACTGTTAGATTCGATTGATCATCCAAGTTTTCCAAGGTATTTTGAGGGGGGGAACTATAAAAACATTCCCTTTTACACCATGGAATATATTGCAGGCATGAATTTCGAACAGCTCATTTTTTCAGAAGGAAGGAAAATTTCAGAAAAAGAAGCCTTTCAAATTGTCCATGAATTACTTACACCACTAGAATATTTGCACAACCTTAAAATAGTCCATCGTGACATTCGCATTCCCAATGTCATTACCGATGGTTCAAACGTAAGGCTGATCGATTTAGGGTTGGGTAGACATTTCCATCAGGAAAATGACGTAGTAAAAACGAAGGAAAATCATTTGCGTAAAGAAATAAATCTCCAAGCGGATTTCTATGGACTTGGACATTTCCTTTTGTTTTTGCTGTATTCTAATTTTACTTTTTCAAAAGACATACATGAAAAAAGCTGGGAAGAGGAACTGAAAATCTCGAACCAAGCGAAACACATAATTAGAAGGCTCTTGCAGATTGAACCTGCATATGAGAACTGTGCTGAAATAAGAGCTGAAATAATAAATTTATACTTAATCTAGGAGGAAGAAAGATGTCTTTTTTTAACAAAGTATTTGCCAGTGTAGGAATTGGGTCTGCAGCTGTAGACACAAAGCTTGAAAAAGATACCTATATGCCCGGAGAGACAGTTAATGGTGTAGTTGAGATTAAAGGCGGCAAGGTGGAGCAGCAGGTAGATGAGATTTATCTAACCCTAAATACCACTTATTTAAGAGAGTCAGATGACAAAAAATATACTGTCACTGCCGCAATTGACAGGTTTAGATTGACTACTCCTTTTGTTATTCGTCCGAATGAGAAAAAAGACATTCCTTTTTCATTTCAACTTCCGTTTGATACACCACTTTCCATTGGAAGATCAAAAGTTTGGGTAACAACAGGCCTTGATATTAAAGGCGGTGTTGACCCAAGTGATAAAGATTATCTCAAAGTTGTCCCCAATCCATTGATGTCTGCTGTGTTTACTGCCATTGATCAGTTAGGCTTTAGAATTCGTGAGGCCGATTGTGAAGAAGCACCGCGGAGATTACGAGGGAGATTACCATTTGTTCAAGAATTCGAATTCGTCCCTGCTTCAGGATTATTTCGAGGCAAACTAGATGAATTAGAAGTTGTTTTCTTTCCATCAGGGAATGGAAGCCTCGATATCATGTTTCAAGTAGATAGGCGGGCAAGAGGGTTATCAGGGTTGTTCTCGGAAGCTTTAGGGACAGATGAGACCAATGTGCGCCTCTTAGTATCAAATGCAGATATCCCATATTTACAACAAAAAATTCAAAGTTTAATTCAACGATATTCATAAAACCAATGGAAATAGGGCCAGTATGGTCCTATTTTTTTATAACGTTCCATCTTTATTCGATAATTTATCACAAGAATCATCCTGTCTGGATAAAAAAAGTGTTTTTCGACAAAAAAATGGGAGTTCTAGGGAGGAATCAAAAGGTGGCATCGCTAATTATTAGAATAGACATTAAATTCTAATAATTGGAGGATTATGATGATCAAAGTTTTAACAAAAAGAGCTAGAATGCAATATGATGTTACGATCTTTCAAACTCCAAGGTATCGTGAACATAAGGGGCATAAAGAGGTTTATCGAACGATGGTTCCAGCATCCAGCCGCAAAAAGTGCTTAGAGGAAACCTTCAGCCGCTTTAATGTTACCGATAGAATTCCTGCAAACTATAAGGGAACTGGAGATATTGTATTAATTGATGAAGGCCGTGGCGGCCAGCATTATTATCAATTAAAACCTGGTGGATGGTTTCCTATAAACAGAATCGTTCTCCTATAACTCTAAAAAACCTAAGGTCAACTCCTTAGGTTTATTTTCTGCAGCTAAACGGTTGGTTCTCTTAATGTTTTCGTCCGCCTGTTGCATTGTGCTCTTTTGCATGTGCTTCGTGTTCAGCTACGATAGCCTCAGCAGGGATGTGGTTATTTTTCTTTGGTGAATTAATGCGGCTTCGATGTTTTTTACCCATGAATAATCTCCCTCCTATCTAAAAATAGCTTTCCACAAATTAAAAAATTCATGTCTATTTCATTGCAGAGTTTCTCATTGGAAAATGTTTATGATATATTGTCATTGATACAGTTTTAACCATTAAATACTGTGCGTAGTTCTTGATTGGAGGATTTTTAATGAGTGTACATATTGGTGCAAAAGAAAACGAAATAGCAGAGACAGTATTACTGCCGGGAGATCCGCTTCGGGCAAAATATATTGCAGAAACATTCTTAGAAGATGCGAAATGTTACAATGAAGTTCGGAATATGTTTGGTTTTACGGGGACCTATAAAGGGAAGCGAATTTCGGTTCAAGGGACTGGGATGGGCGTTCCATCTATTTCTATTTATATAAATGAACTAATGCAAAGCTATAATGTCCAAAATCTTATTCGAGTGGGAACATGTGGAGCTATTCAAAAAGATGTAAAGGTTCGTGATGTCATACTTGCGATGACAAGCTCTACAGATTCTAATATGAATCGACTTACCTTTGGTCATGTCGATTTTGCCCCTGCAGCAAACTTCGATTTACTTCGAAAGGCATATGATGCTGGGGTGGCAAAAGGGCTTAACTTGAAAGTAGGAAATATTTTTACAGCAGATTCGTTCTACAATGATAATGCAGAGTTGGAAAAGTGGGCTAAGTATCAAATTCTCGCGATTGAAATGGAGACAACAGCACTATATACATTAGCTGCTAAATTTGACCGCAAAGCACTATCCGTTCTAACTGTTAGTGATCACATCCTAACAGGGGAAGAAACCACATCTGAAGAAAGACAACTAACCTTTAACGATATGATTGAAGTAGCATTAGAAGCAGCTATAAAGGAATAATCTCCACAAGCCTCTTCCATATAGGATGAGGCTTTAAATTTATTTAGATAACAGGAACTCACCAATAAAATGGAGAATTAATAAAAACAAACTTCACTGTGATAAATATCATCGAAAGGCGTTTTAATTAGGCTTAAATTTAAAATAATATGATTTTGAAATTATTCCTTTGACGAAATATACACTCCGGGGGTATAGTATAAGTATTAGAGGTGATTAAAATGAAAGAGCAGCTCAAATTAGATATTACTGGAATGACATGTGCGGCCTGTTCGAGCAGAATAGAAAAGGTTCTAAATAAAATGGATGGTGTACAAGCAAATGTCAATTTGGCCATGGAGACAGCGGCTATTTCTTTTGATACTGAACAAGTTTCGAGTAATGATATTATTGCTAAAATAGAAAAACTTGGCTACGGTGCACGATTTGATGAAGCAGAACAAAAACAGCAATATAAAGAAGAGGAATTACAGAGGAAAAAACGGAAGTTTCTACTATCGGTTATTTTGTCCATTCCACTTTTATATACGATGCTTGCGCATATTCCATTGGATCTAGGATTGGTAATGCCACACCTTTTGATGAATCCATGGTTTCAATTGCTTTTGGCTACTCCTGTGCAATTTTATATTGGCGGTCAATTTTATGTAGGTGCTTTTAAAGCATTAAAAAATAAAAGTGCTAATATGGATGTCCTTGTTACCTTGGGAACTTCTGCAGCCTATTTTTACAGCCTTGCTGAAGGAGTGAAAACAATTGGAAACCAGGCCTATATGCCGCATCTTTATTTTGAAACTAGCGCCGTGCTGATTACTTTAATTCTTTTGGGAAAGTTATTTGAAACGATTGCAAAGGGGAAGACTACGCTTGCTATCTCTAAATTACTAAGTCTCCAAGCAAAGGAGGCTACAGTAATTAGAGATGGAAAGCAGTGGCAAATCCCTATAGACGAGGTGAAGGTTTCCGATCTTTTATTAGTGAAGCCAGGTGAAAAAATTCCCGTTGACGGTGAAGTAACTTTAGGTCAGTCATCTGTTGATGAGTCCATGATAACCGGTGAATCGATTCCGGTTGAAAAAGCTGTTGGTGATACAGTCATAGGTTCGACCATCAATAAAAATGGTACCTTGACAATAAAAGCAGTGAAAGTAGGTAAAGATACTGCACTTGCTGGAATAATTAAAATTGTCGAGGAAGCACAAGGCAGCAAAGCGCCAATTCAACGTGTCGCTGATACTATATCGGGATATTTTGTCCCCATTGTTGTAGCTATTTCGTTGATTACTTTTTTGATCTGGTATTTCCTTGTCCGCCCTGGTGAATTTTCTTCCGCCCTTGAAACAGCCATAGCTGTTCTCGTGATTGCATGTCCATGTGCACTTGGCCTGGCAACGCCGACATCAATTATGGTCGGGACAGGGAAAGGAGCAGAAATGGGTATCCTCTTTAAAGGTGGAGAACATTTAGAAACAGCTCATAAGATTAATGCAATCATTCTCGATAAAACAGGCACCATTACAAAAGGACAACCCATTGTCACTGATTTTATTGCATATGAGGAGGAGAAAAAGGTTCTCCAATATCTTGTATCCGCTGAGAAGTCTTCTGAACATCCATTAGCAGAAGCAATAGTAAGATACGGGATGGAAAAAAGATCAAGTACTCTTCCTGTTAAACGGTTTAAGGCTGTACCAGGGTATGGAATTGAAGCGAAAATTGGTGATGATGAAATATTCGTTGGCACCCGAAAGTTAATGAATCTGAAAAATATTGCCAGCCAAGCGGGAGAAAAAGATTTGTCTCGTTTAGAAAACGAAGGAAAAACAGCTATGTTTATTGCTATTAATTCTACTATGGTCGGTGTGGTTGCAGTAGCTGATACAGTGAAAGAAACGGCAAAAATAGCCGTGCAGCAATTGATGCATTTAGGGATTGATGTGTTTATGTTAACCGGTGACAATGAGCGGACAGCCAAGGCGATTGCACATCAAGTTGGAATCGCAAATGTCATTGCAGAAGTACTGCCAGAGGAAAAGGCTAATCATGTGAAAGAATTACAGTCAAAAGGTCTTAAAGTGGCGATGGTCGGTGATGGCATTAATGATGCCCCAGCTCTTGCAGTTGCTGATATCGGAATAGCAATTGGTACTGGGACAGATGTGGCCATTGAAGCAGCAGATATCACGATTCTTGGCGGTGAATTAACCTTAATTCCAAAAGCGATGGCTTTAAGTAAAAAAACAATGCAAAATATTCGTCAAAATCTGTTCTGGGCTCTTGTATACAATACAGGGGGAATACCGATAGCAGCTTTAGGATTGTTAGCCCCATGGGTTGCTGGTGCAGCCATGGCATTTAGTTCAGTTTCAGTAGTTTCTAATTCCCTTCGATTGAAGAGAATGAATATATAAAAATAAGTGAGGTAATCGTTATGGAGAAAACAACATTACAAGTTACAGGAATGACTTGCGGACATTGTGAAAAAGCTGTCAAAACAGCACTTCTAGGTGTTGAAGGGGTAAGCAAGGTAAATGTTTCACTAAAGGATGGAAAGGTTGAGGTAGATCATGATTCAAGTAAAGCCCCAGTCACGAAGCTAAAAGAAGCCGTTGAAGACCAAGGCTATGATGTAGAATAGATACGAACGGCACCTACTATTTGGTAGGTGCCGTTTATTGTGAATATCGGATTCCTGCGAATATTATTAATTTCATTAACTTTTCTTTGTTAATTTTCTGTAAAAGATGTTATTCTAATCACTAAGAGTTAATTTTTATGGTGAATGAAAGTGGTGAAGGCTTTGGAAGATGAGAAAATTGGACAAGAAAAAGTGGAAAATACCAATATCGAACAAGAGCAGACAAACGAAAACAAGACAGGATACATACGATTAAAGAAATTTCATTTTATCATGCTATTGTTTATGGTAGTGTTCCTTTCTGCGGGGATTACAACATTTGCACTTGCATTTGGGGATGAAAAGGTAGTTACTGTAGGAACGGAACGACCAGAATTTAATAAACTTTATGAAGCTTTTGATACATTAAAGACTGGTTATTACAAAGAAATCGATCAAAAAAAGGCTATTAATGGAGCAATCAACGGAATGGTGGAGTCACTCGATGATCCCTATTCTGATTATATGAGCAATGAAGAGGCCGAAAGCTTTCATGGCAGTATTTCTTCTTCGTTTGAAGGTATAGGGGCCGAAATTCAGGAAAAAGACGGGCATATTATTATTGTATCTCCAATTAAAGGCTCTCCAGCGGAAAAAGCTGGTTTAAAACCTAATGATAAGATTATGTCCGTGAATGGAAAAAGCCTCCAAGGCATGAATTCAACACAAGCAGTAACCTTGATTCGTGGCAAAAAAGGTACGAAGGTAGTGTTATCCATTCAACGGCCTGGAACAGATACACCAATGACAGTCCCAATTATTAGAGATGAGATTCCGATTGAAACGGTTTATGGTGAAATGGCTGGCGATGGTATTGCAAAGGTTCAAATTACCAGTTTTTCAAGTAATACGGCAAAGGAACTTGTAGAAAAGCTCAATGAATTGAATGGTAAAGGAATGAAGGGACTTGTATTAGACTTACGTCAAAACCCAGGAGGTCTTTTAGACCAAGCCATCTCGATTTCCAGTATGTTCGTTCCAAAAGGAAAACTTATTTTAAAAGTAGAAGATCGTAATGGAAAGATCAAAGAGTATCCGTCGCAAAATGAAGGGAATCCAAATCTTCCTTTAGTTGTCTTGATTGATAAAGGCAGTGCTAGTGCATCAGAAATCCTTGCCGGAGCTGTAAAAGAATCTGCAGGTGTAAAACTAGTTGGAGAAAAGTCTTTTGGGAAGGGAACTGTGCAAACGGCTTCCGACTTTAAGGATGGTTCCAATCTTAAATTTACAACCGCAAAATGGTTAACACCTAACGGTAATTGGATCCATAAAAAGGGGATTAATCCTGATGTGGCAGTTGCCTTGCCTGATTATGCAACCTTAACAATCATAAATCCGGATAAAGAATTAAAACAATCTAGTTCGGGAACAGAAGTACAGACTGCACAGAAAATGTTAAAAGCAGTTGGATATAACCCTGGCCGTACAGACGGGTTCTTTGATAAAAAGACAAAAGCTGCCGTCACTGCTTTCCAAAAGGCTCAAAAGCTACCGGCTAATGGAATTCTAAAAGGCGATTCTACCTTAAAATTAATGGAATTATTAAGAGACAAAATTAAAAATAATGATACACAAATGCAAGAGGCGATAAAAGTATTAAAGGGAACGATGAAATAAACAATAGCGACCCGACTTCCCTAGAAGTTGGGTCCATTTTTTTAAGTAACCATCAATGAATGGAAGGGTTTTGACAATGAAAAAAGCTGAGGTTTATATTTTATCCGGTTTTTTAGGGAGCGGGAAAACCAGCCTTCTCAAACAATTATTAGAGGATGAACAGCGAACAGGAAGAAAAACGGCTGTCATGATGAATGAATTAGGCAAGGTCTCCATTGATTCTGATATAGTCGATGAGGAAGATGTTACATTAAAAGAACTCCTGGGCGGTTGTATTTGCTGTTCCATTCAGGATAAGCTTGAAGCCCAATTACAAGGTTTATTGGTAGAGGAAGAACCAGAAGTAATCTATATCGAGACAACCGGAGCTGCACACCCTGTGGAGGTTTTAGATGCGATTCTTTCCCCCTTATTTGCAGATAAATTAATCATAAAGGGGATTATCACCACCGTTGATGGGACAAGGTGGTTAGTTCGAAAATTATTAAGTCCACAACTTCAGCAATTGATTCTAGAGCAGGTGAGACATGCGGACTATATTCTTGTTAACAAGTTGAATGAATTAACAGAGAGTGAGCAAGCAAAGATCACTTTTGAAATTCAGTCGATCAATCCAAATGCAAGATGCCTTCTGACTAATTTTTCTCAGGTTTCTATCGACCAGTTGCGAAAACTTTCCGTGTCAGTTGATAAGGTGACACAACCTGTCCATCTTAATTTAACGACCTTTGTTTACCAATTTGAATCAGCAATCAGCCAAACAGAATTTGAGGATTTTTTGAAAAAGCTGCCGGATACGATTTACCGTATTAAAGGCTATCCTAAGTTTGATTTTTCAAAGCTCCCTTTTTTATTTCAATTTTCTTACGGCATGCCCTTATATATGAAACAGGATATGAATATGCCATTAAACCTTGTCTTTATCGGTGAGAATATTGATTGGAACGGAATTAAAACACAATTAGAAAATCTTGAGAAATGACAAAAATACCGGGATTGAATGAATGATTATTTCCTCTTCAGGTAACTCTTTTAATGTGGCAAAGTTTATTACTTTAAAGGAGGATGCGATGAAGAGGGTAGTTATTTTTTTTGTTTTTATTCATATCCTCCTAAATGGTCAAGAGGTTAAAGCTGCATCAAACATTAGTTATAATATTGAGATGTTGAATTGGAAGGAAGTTGATCAAATTCTTCCTAAATACACAAAATTTACTGTTTTGGATGTAGAAACGGGTAAAAAGTTTAAAGTGCAAAGACGGGCGGGGAGCCACCATGCGGACGTACAACCCTTAACTTCCAAGGATACGAAGATCATGAAAAAAATATACGGGGGCAAATGGAGCTGGAAACGCAGGGCCATTATTGTTATTCATAAAGACCAGTGGATTGCAGGTTCCATGCATGGGATGCCCCATGGCGCAGGTGCACTTCAGAATAACTTTCCAGGACACTTTTGTATTCATTTCTATGGCAGTAACACACATCGTACGAACTCAATGGACTTATCGCATATGCTTATGGTATTGAAAGCTTCAAGGAAATTAAATCAGTATTTAGGTTCTGCGAATCCATATGAAGTCATAAATGCCTATGTAGCCGGATTTAAGCAGCAGGACAGCCGAATTACATCGCTAGCCTCACTACAAAAAATTAATTGGCGACCCATTTTAGAAGATGTTGAAAATATTAGACTTTCTCGAATCGAACTATTGCCAGCAGAGGATTTAACAGAAGAAATCAGTTTGGACGTACCAGTGGAAATTGACTGGTATATTAAAAATAGAGGAAGACAAACTTTTAGGGGAGACATTCACCTAATTAGATTTTCACCGCTTGACGCATGGAAAGTGGATTCAAAGGATTTTCTTAAGGAAAATAAATTTAAATAAAAAACAAAAACATCCTCAATTTGGACACACCAATTAGGGATGTTTTTGTTTGATGATAATGCTATAATGGCTGTTCTCCAAATTTGATAAATGTTCGTTCATCTTCTATTAACCCACAAGCACCGCATTGTATTCGATAGTCTGGGCCATTGTAAGGGAGATGAAAGGGCTCTAAATCGTTTTCGGCATACTCTTTGATAACTTCCCCTGATTGTGGGTCAAGTTTAACAGAATGAGATACTTGTTGGATCACATTAAAACGGCTTCGATTGGTCTTGCAATTTGGACATTTATAAGGTGTCGACATATTAGGATTCTCCTTTCTCGGTCTTGTTAAAAGTTATTTTTTGCAATGTAGTAAGTAAATATGTAACAATGCAAGGGAAGACAAAAAGGGGGGATTGTTTTTGCCTATTGAAAAGGTATCCTTTGATTATTTATTAGAACAATATCGGCTGATTTGGAATCATCGGTTACTTGAAACGATGGGGCAAAGCAGTAAGGAGACATTGCTAGAAGCAATAAAAAAAGAGCTTCTCGATGAAAATTCACATCCGAGAGTAAGAAAGAACAAATTTGAGAAATATTTTTCTGCCATTAATAGAGTGAGTGATTCAACAGTTTCACCAGAAGCTAAGGTACAGTTAATAAAAATTCATAATAAAGTGATGGAAGAAATAAGATAGGAGAGAGAGACCTTGAAAAAGTTTTTCGTTTTATTGGTGATTGTTCTTTGTTTAAATATCGTTGTTTCCTGTAATAAAAAAGAACAAGAGGATAATCTGCCGCAAATGGTTGATGTAGACTTGTCGATCAAACCCAATCCAGGTGAACTGGGCAAGCCGGTCACATTTGAAGCGAAAGTTACCCAGGGAAAAGATCAGGTGGAGGATGCAGAAGTTATCTTTGAGATTTGGCGAGCAAAGAATGACAACCATGAAAAAGTAGAAATAAAACATTCTAAAAATGGAATCTATCGCCTTGAAAAATCTTTCAATCAAGAGGGGACGTATTATATCATCTCTCATGTGACTGCAAGAGATATGCACAACATGCCTAAAAAGGAATTTGTTGTCGGGACCCCAAGTGAACCTGAGGATGCTAATGCAAAGAATTCAATGGAAAACATGGATATGGATAATATGAAGGAATCAAATAATGGTAAATAAAGGATGGACAGCAGATTTGCTGTCCAATAAATTGAATACTTTTGCTTGGTTAAATTTCTGTAACGTCTATTTGTGAAAACTGCAAATCAATATTTTTAGGGATTTTAACTTCAAGTACGCCATCCTTGAAGGTAGCAGATGCCCCTTTCTTTTTTACAATAGCCGGTAGGGTTATCGTGTGTTTATCTTCATGACGAGGAATATGCTCCACAATGAGTTGATTAGATGTGTGATAAATTCGAAGCTGCTTAATCCAATCTTCATGTTTTATTGAAATTCTAACGTATACATAATTATGAGTCTCAAATGCAGCTGCATTTAATCCGTCACTATTAGATAAAGGTGTGGATCCTGATGATTGGAATCCCTGGAACATCTCTGCTGGATTTATTCCCGCTTTCATATTTCCAGGCATGATTTTCCCTAATACATCCTGAACATAATTATTAATTTCTTCCGGTTTCATTTTTGCCATCTTTTCCTTTATATTTTTATCAAAAGGGAATATATTCCACGGGAACAATGATCTCATCCTTTCCGTGTTACTTAGATATTTGTATCATATGCTAACACTTGCCCATGCGTTATAAAAACCTAAGTAATATGAATGTACAAAAAATGTGACTAAACATGTCTAGTTAACAAATAGTTAAGAGAGATACTACACATAGAGAGGTAATGATTTGTGAATAAGAAAACAGCTCTGATTACGGGGGGAGCAACTGGTATTGGCAAAAAGACTGCTTTATATTTAGCGGAAAATGGTTATCAGTTAGCCATAAACTATCGTAATAGTGAAACAGAAGCAATTTCTTTAGCAAACCAATTGACTGAATGTTTTGGAACCAAAAACATTACTGTTCAAGGAGATGTGGCAATCGAGAAGGATTGTATCCGAATTGTTAATGAAACACTTGCTGTCTACAAGACTGTGGACGTTTTAGTACATAATGCAGGTCCATACATCCAAGAACGAAAAAAGCTCGCAGACTATTCCTTCGAAGAATGGAATTATGTAGTCCAAGGGAATTTAAGCTCTGTTTTTTATTTGTCTAAACTAGTTATCCCTTCCATGCGTAACCAAAAATGGGGGAGAATTATTACATTCGGGTATGATCGCGTAGAAACTTCACCAGGTTGGATATATCGGTCAGCCTTTGCTGCAGCAAAGACAGGTTTGGCCTCCCTAACAAGAACTATAGCGATAGAGGAAGCGGAATATGGAATTACAGCAAATATGGTTTGTCCAGGGGATATCATTAACCAATGGAAAGAAAGTAATATACATGATGCAAAGGAAATGGAAGGAAATGCACCGATTGGCAGGTATGGAACAGGCGAAGATATAGCCAGAGTCATTGCATTCTTGGTTGATGAAAATTCAGATTTTATTACAGGGAGTATCATTCCTATTACTGGGGGAATGGATGTTTTAGGAAAGATACATAAGAATTAGTATAATTTTTTGAACTATTTGATTTTCTGAATGAAAACTCCTCCTTTTGTGGATAATAGATAATAATCATCTATGAAAGGAGCAAAGAATATGAGTTTTAATATGAACAGAATAAATCCTAATCAAACTCAGGTATTTTTTCATGATGGCCGCTTTGAAACATTAACAAATGAGGAATTAGACGAATTTTTGCTCCAAATGGGTCTTAATGACGTGAATGAAGCGATTGAACAAAACGTAACAGAATAATAATTAATAAAATTCTAAACAAAAAGCAATCGGACAAGGCCGATTGCTTTTTTACGCTTCCAACAATTGTGAATCGTCTGATTGGACAGCGCCATTCCGCATAAGATAGAAAGTGTACTGATCCTTAGGTATTTCATACAAATCATATACATCACCATGAGCATTCAATTGTTCATATATAGATTTTCTCGTTTCGTTTGCTTTTATTACATAAGGTAGTTTTTCAGCTGCTTTGATTGAGCGAATATTAACCTTCCGTATTCTCATAAAGACGGTTTCGATTCCTAATTCATAAAATAGTTCCTGAAAAAAGGCATCTTTCGCCGGACTATTATAACCTTTGCCGTGGAAAGGCTTGCCAAGCCATGTTCCTAAAAATCCGGCATTTTCCTCAATATCAAAAAGGTTAATGGTACCAATCGGTACACCCCATTCATCAAGAATGGTTCGTGATATTAATTCACCACGGTCTTCGGCCTCAATGGTTTGTTTTGTCATAAATAAGAATTCTTCATAGGTATCAGCTTTTTGGCGCACAAATGGGAAGACATCAGGATGCGTCATTAATTCGTACAGTGTGTGGCTGTCATGAAGATCACGTTTTTTAAGCATGAATAACCCTCCATTAGGGCATTCCGATCCCATGTCAAAAGAAACGGTCCGGTCCACCCTCGAAATTTTTTATAAAGTTACTAAAAAATTTCGGGGTGGGAATCGAACCCACTAGAACCAGTAATACTGGTGGCGCACCATTTGCCTTCCCTATATCATTTTTTTGTTAACAAGACTATGTTCGTAAACCTCCAAAGATTTTAGGTTTAAACGGCTTCACTAAAAGTATGATACAAGAAAAAAGCTAAAAAATAAATAGGTTTTTTGTGGATTTTTCGATAATATTTTTTACCAATTTTCAGCAATAATCTACGCTTCTTGATAGACCATTTCGCCGCCAATCATCGTCCATTTCGGCTTAGCCAAGTATTGGAAAGGATGATGGCTCCAAAGCACTAAATCGGCTTCCTTTCCCTCCTCGATACTTCCAACGTGACTGTCTATTCTTAAGTTCTTGGCCGGCAGAATTGTAATTCCTTCAAGTGCTTTCTGCTCTGGTAAACCCTCTCTGACAGCAAGGCTCGCACAAATATTTAAGTATTGGATGGGTGTATAGGGATGATCTGTGGTAATAGAAACTTCTACACCATGATTCGTCAGTTCTTGATACGTTTTCCAGGTTTTATTCTTCAATTCGACTTTGGATCTTCGTGTTAAGGTTGGACCAACGGAAACTTTTAAATTCACCCCTGAAAGTTCACTTGCAATAAGATGGCCTTCAGTACAATGTTCTATTCTCAAGTCAAGATTAAATTCTTCTGCGAAGCGAAGTGCAGAAATAATATCATCAGCACGATGTGCGTGGATTCTAACGGGAATTTCTCTTTTGAGGGCCATAATAATCGGTGCGACTCTAGGCGAGTCTGGATTATCCGTGTGGATTGCTTGGTAAAAAGCCTCCCTAAGCATCCCCATAATTCCCATCCGCGTAATGGAATCACTGTTGCCATTGCTATGAATTCTTTTTGGATTTTCCCCTAAGGCAATTTTTAATCCTGCAATCTCTTGGATAATCATTTTTTTGATATTTTTACCTGTAGTTTTGATGACAGATGTTGTTCCTCCTATAACATTTGCACTGCCAGGCATGACATGAGCTGTGGTGATCCCGCTTTTAACTGCATCAGAGAATGCCGGGTCCAAAGGATATACCCCGTCGATAGCTCGGATATGTGGAGTAAGAGCTTCAGCTGTTTCATTGGCATCGTTTCCCGCCCAGCCTGTTCCTTCATCATAGAGACCTAAATGGGTATGGACATCAATAAAGCCTGGAAAAAGAAATTGGTTCCCACAATCAATGATTTTTACATTTAAATCTGTTGTAAGATTTTTCCCAACTTTAAGGATCTTCCCTGCATCAATTAAGATATCTCCATGTGGAATCGGCTTTGATGTAATAGGATATACCGTTGCATTTTTTAAAAGAATTTTTGTCATAATAAAACCTTTCTTCACATTGATAATAGTTATTTTATAAATTTTAACAATTTAGGTGCCTAGGGATTAGTTTCAATCAGAAAAAATTTTTTAAACAAAGTCGTATCATTTTGTAAAAGAATCAAGTGGGGTCTATAATGACAAGGAAGTTTAATGTTAACAATGAAAGGGCGAGGCAACATGGAAAACCAAGTAGGTTTGGTCCTAGAAGGTGGAGGAATGCGTGGTGTTTATACTGCAGGTATCCTTGAATACTTCTTGGAATCACAGTTATTTTTTCCATATGTTATTGGGGTATCTGCAGGTGCATGTAATGCAGCCTCCTATTTGTCGAAGCAAAAAGGGAGAAATAAAACCGTTACGATTGAATATGCTTCCGACCCTAGATATATTTCGTGGAAAAATTATTTTCGAAATCGGCAATTTTTTGGCATGGATTTTATTTTTGACGAAATTCCAAATAAACATGTCCCGTTCCATTATGATGTTTTTTACAATAGTCCTTCAGAATTTGTTGTGGGGACAACAGATTGTCTGACAGGAGAGCCTGTTTATTTTAAGAAAAAGGATTACAGAGATGACCTTTTAACCGTAATACGGGCATCAAGCTCCCTTCCATTTATTGCACCTGAAGTCCGTTTTAAAGATAAAATATTACTTGATGGGGGGATTAGCGATCCCATTCCAATCAAGAAAGCACAACAGGATGGATTTGCAAAAAATATCGTGATTCTTACAAGAAATGAAGGGTATTTGAAAAAGCCCTCAAAGTTTCATTTTCTGGTAGATCGTAAGTATCCAGAATACAAAGGCTTGCAACAGTCCCTTAGGAACCGATATCGAATATATAATGAAACGGTCGAATATGTTGAGCAGGAAGAGAAAAAGGGGAATGTTTTGATTATCCGCCCATCCCAGCCATTAAAGGTCGGTAGAATGGAACGGAATCCCCATAGGCTGGAAGAGCTTTACAATCAGGGCTACGAAGATGCCAGGGCATCTATGTCAACGATAATTAACTATATTAAGAATTAAAAGAAGAGACCATTTTGTTTCTTCTTTTTTAGTGTAATTGCAAACTCCTATCATTTTTTTGGTTTACAGTAAATAAACTAAGAAAAGAGGAATTGATAAGGAGTTTTCTAGATGAAAATAAATGAATATTACCGGGATACAGCTCATTTGAACTTAAATGGTAGTATTGCTTCACTATTGCCAGTCATCATAATCATCGCTGGCAACCTTACTATTTTTAAAACAAAAGAAATCATGTTATTAACGATCCCATTTCTTATCTATAGTTTGGTTAGTTTCCAATTCTATCTATTTAGAAGACGGCAGTCGATTTCAATTGACAGACAGCTGAAGAAATCGGAGGCCGGAAGAAGGTCTTTATTTGAATCACGCCATTTACTAGTTTTCTTCCTGAACACTAAATCTTCTAGGCTGCTATTTTACTTTCCGAACGGGCATCTTGCTGGAATGATTAAGAGATACCGAGGCAGTGGGACGAAGAAGCTTTCCTTTTCAAAAATTTATGCACTCTATTCGATGGAGAACCAGAACCAAGCCATAGGTTACTATAAGGTTAATGGTGGAAAAACGATAAAAATAGAGGTATTTAATCATCGAAGGCAATATTTAGGCAGTTTTGAGCGAAGTAAAAAGGATTGGAGAACATCCAAAAAGGAATTACTAGATTCGAAAGGAAAGTTTATTGGTGCAGTAGAAGGTGCTGTTGCTTTTATGGATGAACAATTCATAAACCACGATCACTTTCAGGAAGCACGTCTCCGTCGTGGATGGATGCCATTGGAGTGGAGACCCTTGTTTCCAGAGCCGAATACACCGGTACTTTCCATTAGAGAGAGTTTATCTGAACAAGAAAAACTCCTTCG
Organism: Neobacillus sp. MER 74; assembly: GCF_023714155.1. Taxonomy (NCBI): domain Bacteria; kingdom Bacillati; phylum Bacillota; class Bacilli; order Caryophanales; family Bacillaceae; genus Neobacillus; species Neobacillus sp. MER 74. The sequence goes on along the minus strand of NZ_JAMAUV010000002.1, from coordinate 1,868 downwards.
GATGTCATTTTTGATTAATGAATATTTTATCGAAAGATAGAAGTTTCGACAGTTTCCCTCACGAACATTGTTTGGTATGATAAATAGAATACTTATATCAAGGTAGTAGGGGGATAACAATGGAAGTCCAATTAATTAAAGGTCATGGATCGGGAAATGACTTTCTAATTATCGATGAAATGTCGAATCAATATGTATTTTCTGAGAGTGAACGAGCAGATCTTGCGAGAATGTTATGTAATCGTCAGTCTGAATTAGGGGCTGATGGAATTCTTTTCGTGATGAATAGCAAACATGCAGACGCAAGAATGCGTGTCTTTAACTCAGATGGGTCGGAAGCATCCATGTGTGGAAATGGATTGCGTCTTGTTGCAAGGTATGTATGTGAACACCTTGGTCAAAATAAAGCTGTCATTGAAACAATGAAAGCAAATTTAAAAGTGAGCAAACAAAATGAACTTTTACCAGATATTCATACTTACCAAGTGGAAATTTCCCCTGTGTTGTTTGAATTAAAAGCTCTCCCTTTAAATTTAAATAAACCGACCCTTTTCAATGAAAAAATTGAGGAACTATCAGCAGATTTAAGGTTTACCGCACTTGCTGTTCCTAATCCGCACCTCATTGCTATTGTTGAAGCAGAACACCTTGAAGGTGACCTGCAAAAACATCTTAGTGAAAAAGTAAATGGTCCCAATCATTTGTTCCCAGACGGTGTTAATGTAAGCTTTGTTAAACATTTACAACCTGGTGCTATATATGTTAGAACATTTGAGCGTGGTGTAGGTTTTACTAATGCCTGCGGGACTGCCATGTCAGCATCCACCCTCGTTACTTGTTTACTGGAATTAAATAAATTGGAAAACGTCGTAAATGTTTATAATAATGGTGGAAAAGTTCAATGTGTAGCCCATGAAAGCGAGGGTAAATACACGATTGACCTAATAGGGAATGCAACCTATCTTTATAATGCTACAGTAAATGTGGATTTAGAGAATCATTCATTTACAATTTCATCTAAAACAGAACTTTCTGAGCAGGCAACTTATGAGCAATTGCAAAATGAAGCAAAAAAGTTTGTTGAAACGAATCTGAAAGGATAGGGGAATCCCTATCCTCAGATTGTCGAGAAACGTTGTTTTTCTCGGCAATTTTTTATTGAAATATGGTATTTTTCTGCAATCAGCCCTGTTGATTTCCGCTCCAGGCACTCACTTTCCGCGGGGAGGTCCTGCAGCCTCCTCGGCGCTTTGGCGCCTGCGGGGTCTCCAGTCACCTCTCTATCCCACAGGAGTCGAGTGCCCTCCGCTCCAATCAACAGGAAGGCAAATCAACCTAATGTATTGCGACCACTTTTTCTTATATTAAGGATCTGAATTTATTCATTGTTGATTTTCGTGTAGGTATCAGAATTCATAGGCGGAGAAATTCCGGCTATTGTATATAAAAGAAGCTTAAGAAGCATATATAAGCGGAGATATTCCGATTAAGTGCTCAAAATAAGGAAAAATCCAAAGATTTGTATAATATAAACGGAAAAACTTCCTTTATTTTTAAGGGAAAATGGGTATTTTCTAATATAAATGGAATATTTCCGTTTATTTTTCAAACACAGTGAAATCAATTATTTTTATTATTTATCAGTTGAGTTGAAGTACTTTATTGAGACACTCTGTTGATTGGCGCGGAAGGCGAGAAGACTCCTGCGAGAGTACGGGGCAGGGGAGACCCCGCAGGAGCGAAGCGACGAGTTATCATGAACGAAACTAGCTCCTTACTCGTAACATCGTAGATTAATTTGGTTAGAATGTTTACTGGAAAAAACATAACCAAATCAGAGCTACATTACGGAAGGAGCTAGTTATTAT
>NZ_JAMAUV010000029.1:0-48814 GCF_023714155.1 Neobacillus sp. MER 74 | reverse complement strand
ACCTCTTTTCTATTCATGTAATGTTTGTTTGGTCACTTACATTATACAAGAATTTGGGGAGGTACTCCTTTTTTCATGCCTTGAAACGCTTGAGAGACAAGGGATTGGAAATATGAAATTCATTCAATTAATAAAAACTTGTAAGAAACCACTATAGTAAATTTTAGAAACTTGAATGGTATTGTATAAATCTTATAATGAACCTTGGACATCTCTGATGATTATTTTATCATAATCTAATCAAAAGGTAATTAAGCATGAAATGTGCACTTTTCTTAAATACGTGTTTAATGATAAACTGGCTTGTTAAAGAGCGGGTACTACGTCAATATTTTAAAGTAAAATCATACTGTGATTTGAAAGTGGATCCGAAGATTTTAAAACTGAAAATTAAAGAATTAGTTGCCAAAAAATCAATATGAAGGCTCATATGGAGTTGTTTCATCGAGCTCTAGAAGATGATTGTTTATTAGACGAATTTAAAACATTCTAAGAAGCACATAATAGGTGGAATGATTTACGAAGTTCTTTAATGAGTGTCGCAAGCATTCTATTATTCTAAATTTATTTCCAAAAAATTCTATAAAGTAAGGATTCACTAGTAATCAATGATTTTCTAGTTTGGGGTGCTAGGCTATAAATGATCAACAAAAAGTGAAGGGATCGAAATATGAGAACTAAGAATTCAATAAAAAACACTGCATATGGAATTGCCGGCCAATTGATTGGGACTATACTTAGTTTTATAAGTCGAACTTTGTTTATAAATATATTAGGAGCAAGTTACTTAGGTATAAATGGCCTATTTACTAACATACTATCAATGTTATCTTTAGCTGAGTTAGGTGTAGGTAGTGCAATAATTTATACTATGTATAAACCATTAGCAGAAAAAGATCAAACAAAAATTAAAGCTCTTATGAGATTTTATGCTACGGCATATAAGATGATAGGGTGTATTGTTGCGTTACTAGGACTTATATTATTACCATTTTTAGATTACTTAATTAAGGATAAACCTAATATTCCTAATTTAACGGTAATTTATTTGATGTTTCTAACTAATTCAGTAGTTACTTATTTTTTTGCATATAAAAGATCAATCATAACTGCAGATCAAAAAAATTATCTTAATACAATTAACCAAGTTAGATTTATGTTTATTCAAAATATTATTCAAATAACTTTATTAATATTAACAAAGAATTACATTTTGTATTTGTCTGTACAAATAATATGTAGTTTTATATCCAATGTTTCAATTTCAAAAAAAGTTGATAAGATTTATCCCTTTTTAAATATAGGAAAAAAAGAGTATTTAGATAAAGATAATAAAAAAGAGATATTCAAAAATATAAGGGCTATGATGTCACATAAAATAGGTGGCGTTGTGGTTAATGGGACCGATAACCTATTAATATCAACATATGTTGGGGTATATTTTGTTGGCTTATATTCAAATTATATTATGATAATTAGTATAATAAATTCATTTATTTATCAAGCTTTTACGGCAGTCACCGCTAGTATAGGCAACCTGAATGCATTAGAAGGTAAAGAAAAGTCTTACAAGATATTTAATGATGTTTTTTTTATTAATTTTTGGTTATATGGATTTTGTAGTATATCACTATGGATATTACTTAATCCCTTTATAGGAATGTGGATAGGAAATAAATATATTATGGATAATTATATTGTACTTATGATTGTAATAAACTTTTTTATAACTGGTATGAGGCAAACTGTGATTGCATATAACAGTACTTTAGGTTTATTTTGGAATGATAGATTTAAACCTTGGTTTGAGGCCATCATTAACTTAATTGCATCTATTATATTGCTAAATAGATTGGGTATAGTAGGTGTATTTTTAGGTACATTCATAAGTACTATTACAACTTCATTTTGGGTAGAACCATATATACTGTATAAGCATGCCTTCAAAAAAGGACTTAATATATATATGAAAAAGTATGCATTGTATACACTTGTTACAATAATTGCTGCTATATTAACTCAATTGGCATGTTCTGTAATTACTACCTATACATTTATTAGCATAGTTGGAAGAGGGCTAATCTGTTTTATAATTCCAAACTTAATATTTGCAATGTTTTTTTATAGAACAAGTGAGTTTATATATTTAAAGAAAATATTGGTTAGTTTAACTTCCAAATTTGTGGTACGAATAAGGTAGCTCATTCCTAAATTGTTATACTTAGAAATTTACCTCATATTGAAGAGGCTCTATTTTTACATTTAATTATTACGACTTACATTCCATATCTGTTGAGTAAACATATTTACTCAGTTTACCAATCTCTAAAAATGATGAAATAAATCAAAATATAGAGAAAGAGTGATTTTTTTGAAATACAGGATCAAATATATATGGTTATTAATAAACATACCTCGCACTTTCCAGCATTAGTTATGATGTATTTGAGCAAATCAAAAGATAAATATAATTTTTAAAGATATAGAAAGGTGGATAAGCATAAAACAACCTAAAATATCAAATTCGAGGTTGAGTCATCTTAATTGGTTAATGATTACCTATCCTGAATTCCGGAATGTATACTATTTGAGGATTAAGAAACATAATTTTTATTTCACAACTACTAAAAATTTTTTATAAACCATTAAGCTCCTTATATATTTATACTGATGATATAGGTGAGGGACTGTTTATTCAACATGGATTTAGCACAATCATTATAGCAAAAAGGATTGGAAAAAATTGTTCTATAAACCAACAGATAACAATAGGACACGGTAATACAGGAACACCAACTATTGGAGACAATGTTTTGATAGCATCAGGTGCAAAAGTTATCGGTGATATAATCATTAATGGAAATTCTAAAATAGGTGCTAACTGCGTTGTTTCTAAAAACGTACCTTCTAATTGTACTATATTTGGAATTCCAGGAAAGATTGTTAAGAGAAATGGAGAACGCGTTGATATTGCATTATGAAAAGTTTTCAAAGTATGTATTAAAAATAACAATAATCCCTATGAGTATTATATATATATATCCAAATACCCACAATTAGCCCTTTTGAGGGTTGTATTGTAATAAAGCAATATCCTTGAGAAATATGAAAGATAATGGAATTATCGAGGATGTAATGGTATGGGAATTAATGAATTAGCTTTTTAGATACCGATCTGCAACCTCCAATTGTTAACATATCTAACAATTGGAAGAGCCCTTTGTTTAAAACGAACATGGTAGAAAAGACTTTAAGCATTTATGGCTCGAGATTCCTCCCGTGTTTCTAGGTACAAGTTATTCTTTTATAATGTGGAATTCAACCGGCATAACCCATATCAATTAATTTACTTAAGTTGGGAAATATAACTTTTAACCAAATTTTAGTAAGAGGAAAATCATCTATCATTAGTAATATCCAATAATTTGGAATTGGTAGTACGTATATACTATGGTGGAAGTTTGATTTATAATATTATTTGGCACTTAATCATGAATAATAATATAGTAAAAAGTTATAAAATTAAGGACTTTAAAGATTTAATATTAGACTTTAAATAAAATCAGAGTTATAAGATCTAAGTTATTATACTCATTTAAAGGTGGAATAAAAATTGAAAATTGCTGTTGCAGGAACTGGATATGTTGGCTTGGTAACAGGTGTTTGTTTAGCAGAACATGGGCATTCCGTTTCTTGTGTAGATATAGATAGTAGAAAAGTGGCGTTAATGAGTTCAGGGATTTCTCCTATTTATGAACCAGATCTTGAAGAATTAATGGTAAAAAACATGGAAAAGCTGAACTTTACAACAAATTTCAAAGAAGCGTATAGAGATGCAGATGTAATTTTTATTGGAGTCGGAACTCCAGAAAAACATGATGGTTCAGCTAATTTAAAGTATGTCTTTTCAGTTGCTGTGCAGATCGCTCAGAGTATAGAAAAAGATTGTGTAGTTGTTGTGAAATCAACTGTACCCATTGGTACAAATGATAAAGTTGAAGATTTAATAAACACCAATCTTGTTCATAATGTCAAGGTTTCGGTTGCTTCAAACCCTGAATTTTTATCTCAAGGTACAGCGGTAAAAGATACATTACATGCTTCTAGGATTGTGGTCGGTGTAGAAGATCCAGATGCAGGTGAAGTTTTAAAAGATATATATAAAGACTTTGGTGCCCCAATTATAGTAACCAATCGTAAGAGTGCTGAAATGATTAAATATGCATCCAATGACTTTTTGGCTCTAAAAATCTCCTTTATTAATGAAATTGCTAACCTTTGTGAAATTATCGGAGCGGACATCGAGGATGTTGCCCATGGAATGGGATATGATAATCGGATCGGAAACAGGTTCTTAAATTCAGGGATTGGTTACGGCGGTTCTTGTTTTCCTAAAGATACAAAAGCCTTACACTGGTTAGCTAATTTCCATGACCATGAATTAAAGACTATAAAAGCTGCGATTGATGTAAACGAAAACCAAAAGCTAAAATTAATAAAGAAATCTAGAAAGTATTTTGATAGTTTGAAAGGATTGAATGTAGCTGTTCTAGGATTAACTTTTAAACCGGGTACGGATGATTTAAGAGAAGCACCTTCGTTAGTGAATATACCAATCTTACTTGAAGATGGTGCTAATGTAAAAGCCTGGGATCCTGTTGGTATTGAAAATTTCCAGAAATTATACCCTGAGAATATTACTTACTGCACATCTATTGAAGATACTCTAAAGAATGCAGACGTTTGCTTTATCTTTACTGAATGGGAAGAAGTTAAAAATTTCAATTTATCCAATTATGAAAAACTAATGAGAAGTCCAATTATACTCGATGGTAGAAACTGCTATGACCTTTCTAGTGCTAAAAGTGCAAAGGTCATCTATGATTCCATTGGAAGAGAAACTATTATTAGTTTGGAGGTCTCATTAGTCTAGTACCTGTTAATTTTTCGGAGAAATTTTAAGTTATTATAATAGTATTTTATTTTTTACACCCTTGTCTAAATAAAGGCAAGGGTGTTTTTATTCTAATGTGAGGCTTCAACACTAACATTGTTAAAGGTCATGATGATAATAGTTGTTAATAAATTCTTATTTTTATCAACTGCTACTAATAATGGGCTGCAAATGTAAAAGATATTTAAAGAGACAAGCACAACATTTTCGATTATCCTTGCAGTTTTAAAAATTATAAGGGATTGAACATATTTTAAGCTGATTATTTAAACGCTTAAGAAATTATAATATATTGTTCTTCGTTACTTAAATGTAGCAGTGCCCAGTTCAGAAAGAGTAGCTAATGTTACCATCCTGAAACAACTCTAATTCATATTGTGCTCCAAATCTATTGGGTAAGCTCGTTAAAGTGTTTATTTTGGGTCCGAAGTAAATTCAGAATCTTGTAAATGTATAATAGATTACCTCTATGTCACGCCTTAGCTAATTAAGAGTACCACAAAGTATTTATAATAAGGCAAAATTCAATTGACTGAATGTTAGCTTATTCGTAGGATTTCTAAAATGTATAGAATATTAGATATCTTCCACAAAGAGGCATGACAGGAAAGCATAACCTCATACGCCCTTAAAGTGTTGGTAAGTTCTCTCAATCCTTAGCCATATAACATTTCAATATGGAAGGGATAGTAATAAGGAGCTGCTTGGACCATGCACATCTTATGGTAAAATGTTAAGTAGCGATTTACTCCTTTTTTTCACTATCCTGCACCAATCATTAATTATTTGAACTCAATTTATCAAGATTAACTCTATATCATGGGTTATGACAACCTGCAAATAAGCGAGTATTCGTGTGAAAAACGCATAAAAGTAGAATGGAAAAATCTCTATAAACATTAGTAAATACTGATATAATTTTAAAGAATTAAGAAGGGCTTGGTATATTCTCGTGATTAGAAATAAAGAAGATTTATTAAACTTTTTAAACGAAGATAAGAGGGCTTTAGGAAAATCGTGTAAAAAAATGCCTCGTTTATTTGGAGATGATGTATGGAAATTTGAAATTGTGCTGAGAAAACACGAATATTACTCTAATATAACACCTACCATAAGAACGAAAATAATGAAAAAAATCTATGGTTATTTACACAGAAAACTAGGTATTAAACTAGGATTCTCAATACCAATTAATGTTTTTGGACCGGGATTAAGGATAAATCATTATGGTTTAATTGTAGTTAACGATGATGCAAGAATTGGAGCAAACTGTGATATTCATCAAGGAGTAAATATAGGTCAGAATAGGTATAAAGGTGATGTCCCCACAATAGGAGATAATGTATGGATAGGTCCTGGCGCTAAAATATTTGGAAAAATTACAATTGCAAACTCGATTGCGATTGGCGCAAATTCAGTAGTAAATAAAAGTTTTTTTGAAGAAAATATTACTATTGTAGGCAATCCTATAAGAAAAGTTAAAAATACTGGTACTAATTAAAGGAAAACAATAGCAAGTATAAAATACTTTTAGCAGATAAAACAGAAAATCTTAGATTTCATTTTCTACTATTATTAAAACTAACCTATCAATTATCGATAGATAAAAGGTTTGATGACATTCAACTGGATTGAAACTGAATATTGAGAGGATGATTGGATGTTAGGCTTCTTTCAGTTTCGGGAAGGATACGTTCATCCTGGAAAGAGAATCACAACTCCATCAACTTTATATACAAACATCATCTTTTTAGTACAATGGCGATACCATTTTATTTTTTTCACTATAATTATTATCGCTATTCTCTATCCATTCTATAATTGCACTCTAAATGGTTGATGTTCCTCTTGGTAAGTTTATGTTCTTCCCATTCAAAGGGAGAAAATTCAGTGATGCCCCCCTTGCCTACTGAATTAAGAGTAAGGGGAATATTTGTTAATAGGAAGGGAGGTTTAGCTATGAATGTTAGAAGATGGTGGATACTAGCAGCGATTCTATGGATGTCTTTAATCTTTTGCTTCACACAACTTCCTTATTTTACTGGAGAAAAGACTTCCGAAGCTATTCAAACAGTAGTGGTGAAAGAACATAAAACTATTAACACACCAGTTGGTGACAATGAAGATATTAATGTGCTTAACCTTATTGTACGGAAGGCTACGCATGTTACTGTATTCGGCATACTTGCTCTATTATTGTTTAAATTTTTTGAAATTTATCGATACTCTTATATAGTCTCTTGGTTATTAACCTTTATTTATGCCATAACAGATGAATACCATCAATCCTTTATGCCAGGTAGAGTAGCCTCGTTGAGGGACGTATTATTTGATTCAGCTGGAGCATTAATCACTTTATTAATGGTTTATTTCATTATTCGTCAAAAAAGAAATAAGATGATAGGATTTTAAAATTAGCATTTGCATATATTTTTTATTAAAATGTATAGAAAATAAAAAATCCTTAAGGTCCTTTTGATATCATTAGGATCTTAACGATTTAAATAAGCAAGGCATAGTGGAAACTATTAATTGATTATATAGCATTTTAGATATTATCACAAAAGCAAATTAATAACTAATTTAATCCAACCGAAAAACGCAAACCATAATGGAACACTTAAAGACGTTCCCCACAATAATCCTAATAAAAGATTCCCTTGCTTGTCCATGAAATCCACTCCTATTGTTAGTTGTAGATAAATCTGGTGATGCACGGTTCTGTTTTTTAGTATATGTAAACGCTTTCGGTCTTTCTTTTCTATATGTTACCCAAATAAGGATGGATAATAAAGTAGAAATATGCAAATAATAGACAAAATATTTCGACAAATGTATTTGATAAACTTTCCCATAGGGAAGGCAAAACCTATTAATCAAATTAGTATTTATCATAAATAAGACACTGCATTCCTTTAGTGAAAAATTTTACGTAGTATAAAATAGACGATTGCCCATAAAGGAATTGATAAAAGGATCCCCCAAAGGCAGCCCTTACCAAAATTTTTCCCATCTTCTTTTTCTGCCATGTTATCACTCCACTTCGAAACAGGTTGCTTACCACTATTTAACCATGTGTGGGTGAACGGTTATATCTAAATCGTTCGATGATTAGCTACAAATTATTCTTGATCATGTCGAACAGGAATAGGAATTGGAAGGCTGGGTTTTTGTCACATTATTAACATATAAATAGGTTAATAGGTCTATTTATTACTAGAAACAATTGGTATACTATCAATATAAGCACATAGTTCGTACGAAAGGGCAAACCCATTGAAAAGTGGAGGCGCAAAACTAAAGGGGCTAAGGTTTTTACAACTATGCCAGCCAGCTACCGAATATGATCACCTTACTACGGATTATGAATATACTCTGGGAGGTTACACTATGGTTATCTTTATTGCAGGTTTATTTGTTGGATCGTTCTCTATGCTTACAGTAATGAGTCTTATGGTTGCAGCTAAACGGGGAGACCGACTCCTTGAATCACAACAATAATTGAAAGCGTTTTCCAAACAATCTCAACTTAGGGTAAGCGAAATCTCTAATTTAGATGTATTAACATATGTCGGTCAGTTAAAGTGATAAATTTTGTTACAATAACATCTACTAAATACTGAACTATTACACATTAAAAGGAAAAAATGAAGGAGAACTGATATCAGTTCTCCTTCGTTTTTTCCTTTATAGCTTTGTGTAAAATTTTTAAATAGTATATTAAAAATGAGTGGATATTAGATCTTTTATTTTATCCTGATCAATTACCAGTTGATAGTTATTAGCCTTTAAAATGTCATCATACATTCTTTTTCCAACACCAGGAATCTGATGATATTCCAATTGAGTATTCGGTTCAAAGTCTTTTGCTGCGAGTCCAAGACTTAACATATCGGAAGTTGACATATTGCTTGCTATCACAAAATCAGGAATGGATTTTACAAGTGACGGCAAATTATTGATATTACTTGGACTAAGTGCTTTCTTAGCAATTCCTTTTAATGCTTCCTCTTGGAGTTTTTGACGACCATATTCTCCATTTTTTAGAGAATAGCGTTCGTGGACAACCTCAGCGACCATTTTTCCATCAAAAGCATGTATCCCAGTACTTATTACTTTATTTTTATTTTCACCATACCAAGGATGTGTTAATTTGACATCAAATGGGACATTCATATCAATCCCACCAACCGCATCAACCATCGCTTGAAAGCCGCCATAATTGGTTTCTACGTAATAATTGATTGGAACACCGGTTAATTCTCCAACTGCTTTGACAGCAGCTTCTACCCCTTTTTTGGCCCCTTTTGTTGCCTGCATAATATATTGGACACTCGTAATTTTAGTATATCCATAGCCATCTAAATGAACACGGGTATCACGGGGAATGCTTATTGCATCATATTCATGCTTCGTTAAATCAACATGGACAAGCATCATTGAATCCGAATGCCCTATATTTTGACCTTTTCTTTCATCGGAACCAATTAATAACAAATTAAATACAGGTTCTTTTATATCTACACTTTTATTTACCTGCTGTTCATTATTCCCAGAACTTACAACCGGAACTGATGTAAAATGATTACTTGGTTGTAATTGATAATATCCGTACACTACGCCTGCGATAACGAGTAATAGGATACCCAAAAGGCTAAAGCCTACTATTTTCCATTTATTTTTACCTTTTTTTTTCATATTTCCTCCGATATTGGTAGAGAGTTTCCTCTAAATTAACTAGGTTTATAGTCATGAAAATATTTTACTGTTTTTGGATATTGGATTCAATATAAATTATTGGAAGTGTCAGTGCTTCCAATAGTTTACTAGATATACAATACTTAGTACCGCCATATCGTACAACTGTTCCTGTATTTCGGCACCAGTTATCTGCCCTTTCGTACGTGCACTCATTCACTTTAACTTCCTCAGAAAGTGCCTATACCAAGTGAACTAATTAAAGATTGATGAAGAATAGCAGGAGGTATTTTATATGACCGCGAAAGCCTTAAATATTGGTTTGAAAGGTCTTGAAGGTTATCTTGTGCTGGCAGAGGTAAGGATAAATCCTGTTGAGGCAAAATGGTCAAGCAACCGGAATACTTATCCTTGGACCTTGATTCTTTGGGCTTTCAGCTACTTGCGTCGGGATAAAGGCCCGTTGCTCTCATTTTCTTCCGGGTATCCAGCGGGCGTTGAATGAACTCTTGATTTTCAGGGGATGAAAATAGAAGAAAAGGATACCTGTTGTTACCCAAGCTGACTTGAAAAACTAGAAACCATACAAAGGTACCTTTACTTATTAGGCCAGTGGGGTCAGACCCACACCTAACTCAATAAGAGCATTTTTGAATTGCCAAGTACAAACCTTTTAAGAAAACAAAAAGTGCCTTTCATACTTTCTCTAATGAAGAAAGCTCCCCTTCCAATTTTGGAAAAGGAACCTATCTCCAAATTCAGAGGGGGGAGGGGTGGATGATGACAAGTGCACCTACATGACGCCCTACTCACCAGGAACACTTGAAATGCAAAGAAGTTTTACAATCGAATCTGTTTTATTAACCCAATTGTGGGGGGTTGTTGAGTCTAGGAAAATACAGTCAAATGGATTCAATTCATGTTCCTCTTTGTCAAAAAGGATTGTAAGTTTCCCTTCTAGAACGTAAAGAAATTCTTGCCCCGAATGTGAATAAGATTCTTCACTATTAGCGCCTGGATTAAGCATAACTAATATAGGATTAAATAGTGGATTTTCAATGTTACCTGATAAATCCTTGTAAAAAAAAGGGTTCTGAAGGGTGTTAGTTATACTAATTACGTTTCTCATAACAGTTGTTTCTGCTTTCCTATTCCTATCAGATTCTGAAAAGAAGTAGCTTGGATTGACTCCAAGTGCTTCAGAAACTTTTTTCAATGATTCAAGCGTTATGGATGACTTTGAACGCTCCACTTGAGATAAAAAGCTAATTGAAAGATTAGTATGATCTGCTATTTGTTTTAAGGTTAACTTTCGCTCTTTTCGTAAACTCTTTATTTTTACTCCAATATCGTTCACTTTTTCCCACTTCCTTTACTGACATTTGTTAAGATATTTTTCAACTGAAATAAATGTATTTTAATGGTCAATTTGTTAATTTCAGGACAACAAAAATATTATAAAACTCCTTATAATTAGGTTTGGTATTCCTATCCAAATCCCTAATTAAAAGGAGTACGCATCGATAGGATAACACAAAAGCCACAAATAATGAACTATTAAAATTGAAAAATTAAAGTGACACTGTAATGTTAAATTTAGAATGGGAGATTTTTTTTAAAAATATTCAAAAAATTGTATTTACAGAGAATATTAAGCGTGCTATTATCATAAATAATTGAAGTGGTACTTCAATTTTAGATTTTATCAAGTAATCTATTACTAAATAAAATTGTATACGAGGAGAATGAAGATGAATTTTCATGGCATTTTGGTACCTTTAGTTACCCCTTTTAAAAGCGATAAAAGCTTGGATGTAGAAAACTTAAAACAATTGACTAAAGCCTTTATAGAAAAAGGCGTAACAGGCTTGGTGGCGTGTGGAACCACTGGTGAATATTACGCCTTAAACGAGGCAGAACGTGAAAGCGCTCTAAAAACCGTGGCAGAGGTCGCCAAAGGTCGGGTAACTTTGATTGCCGGTATCAATGATTTATCAACCGAAGGAGCGGTTAACCGTGCCAAACAAGCCAAAGAATTGGGCTATGAAGGCTTAATGTTAGCACCTACTCCTTACAGCCTTCCTGACCAAACTGGTGTGATTGCCCATTACGAAACTGTGGCAGCGGCAACTGATTTACCCATTATCATGTACAACTTTCCTGCTCGCATTGGCATTGAAATTGAATACGACACGGTGGTGCATTTGGCAAAAAATCCAAATATTGTTGCGATTAAAGAAAGCAGTGGAGACTTTAGCCGCGCTTTACGCTTGCTGCAAACCCCATTTGAGAATTTTGAGGTGATTTGTGGTTGTGATGATCAACCTGTGGATTTTTTCTTTTGGGGTGCGAAAAGCTGGATTGCTGGTGCAGGTAATGTGTTCCCAGAAGAGCAAGTCGCCCTGTTCGATGCAGCGCAAGCTGGTGACTGGGACACAGCGCGACAAATCATGCGAAATATCTACCCTGCTATTTACTCAATGGAGTCCGGCAACTACAACCAAAAAGCCAAACTAGGCTGTCTCAAAGGTGAAATCGAAGTTGGTTCGGTACGCCTTCCTTTAGCTGATTTATCAGAAGAAGAAAAAGCAGAATTCCTTGCTTTCTTTAAAAAATAATCTGGAGGAGAGACAAATGGCCGTAAAAAAAGAACAAGTCTTTGCCCTCGCCAAAGAAGGCAAACTTTGGGCAGGCAACCTAATTGATGGTTTTACAAGCACAGCTGGAAAGTTAGAAAACCGCACCCCCATCGACAACAGTTTAATTGGCTACATTGCAGATGGTGATGCACGGGATGTTGATGCTGCTGTTAAGGTAGCTAGAGACACATTTGAAGCAGGTATTTGGAGCCAATTATCCCCCAGTGAGCGTAAAAAAGTGATGATTCGCTGGGCACAATTGCTTGAAGATCACAGCGAAGAATTGGCCGCCTTGGATTGTGTGGATGCTGGTAAACCTATTACCGAATGTTTGAATACCGACATGCCGGCAACCATCGATACATTTTATTGGTATGCCGAAGCCATTGATAAACTCTTTGGCAAAGTCGCACCTACGGGTAACGATGCTTTGGGTTTGATTGTCACTGAACCCATCGGCGTGGTCGGTGCAGTGTTACCTTGGAACTTCCCTGCTCAAATGTTTGCATGGAAAGTGGCCCCCGCTTTAGCCACAGGAAATTCTGTGATTGTGAAACCTGCTGAATTAACTTCACTTAGCGCTTTCCGCATGATTGAACTAGCTTATGAAGCTGGCGTGCCTAAAGGCGCTTTAAGCTTAGTGTGTGGTTTGGGCGAGAAAGTAGGCGAACCATTGGGCCGGCACATGGATGTGGACATTGTCTCATTCACGGGTTCAACTGAAGTGGGCAGGTATTTTTTGAAGTACTCAGCAGAAAGTAACCTCAAAGAAATTGTCTTAGAGTGTGGTGGCAAAAGCCCACAAGTGGTGTTTGAAGACGCTGAATTGGATGCGGCTGTTCCGCATATTCTATCTGCCGCCTTCTGGAACATGAGTGAAAACTGCAGCTGCGGTTCACGTTTAATCGTGCATGAATCCATTAAAGATAACTTATTGGAAAAATTAATATCCGGCTTAACAAGCTGGAAAGTGGGTAACCCCATGGATGAGTCGGTTGCTATCGGCCCAATGGTTGAAGAAGCACACTTTATGAAAGTGAAATCATTCTTGGAAATCACGCCTCAAGAAGGTGGCCGACTAGTTACTGGCGGCAAAATTCACAGTGATGTGGGAAGCGGCTGGTACATTGAACCCACTATTTTTGACAATGTGACCGCCAACATGACCCTGTTCCAGAACGAAGTCTTTGGTCCTATTTTAGCGGTTAGCACTTTCAAAACCGAAGAAGAAGCCATTGCCCTTGCCAATAATACCTCTTACGGTTTGGCTGCTTCTTTTTATAGTTCAAATGTACAGCGTACGATGCGCGTGGCACGTGCGATTAAAGCCGGGACAGTTTCTGTGAATGGCTTTAGTGAGGGTGATATCACCACCCCCTTTGGCGGTTTTAAACAATCTGGCTTTGGTGGCAAAGACAACGGTTTAGAAGCTTTTGAACAATATGTTCAGACAAAAGTGATTTGGTATGTTAATTGATCTGAATTAACCTATTAGGAGGCGGAAATATGGTGAAAACAGATAATAAGTTGTTAAAAAAAGTTGTCGCTGCATCTATGGTTGGATCTATAGCAGAATGGTATGAGTTTTTCTTATATGGTACTGCTTCTGCGCTAGTTTTTGGAGAATTATTTTTTCAACAAACCGGAAGTGCTATAGACGGCATCCTGGCTGCATTTGCTCTTTATGCAGTGGGCTTTTTAGCCAGACCAATCGGAGGACTAGTATTTGGTCATTATGGCGATAAAATTGGGCGTAAAAAATTATTACAGCTTAGTTTAATTATCGTTGGAATTACTACCTTCTTAATGGGATGTATTCCAACATTCAATAGTATTGGTTATTGGGCACCTATCTTACTGGTTTCTTTACGTTTAATTCAAGGTTTTGCTTTTGGCGGAGAATGGGGAGGAGCTGTTATTCTAGTATCTGAGCACAGCCCGAATGATAGACGTGGTTATTGGGCAAGTTGGCCGCAGGCAGGAGTGCCATTGGGGAATTTAATAGCCACAATTATCCTTTTAATTTTATCTAAAAACTTAAGTCCCGAGCAATTTATGGGCTGGGGTTGGCGCGTAGCATTTTGGTTCTCTGCTGTTGTAGTACTAATTGGTCTTTGGATTCGTAAAAGTGTAGATGATGCCCCTATTTTCAAAGAGGCACAAGAAAAACAAGCTCAATTGGAAAAACAACAATTAGGAATTATAGAAGTGTTTAAATACCATAAAAAAGCAATTATTGCTGGTATTGGAGCTCGTTTTGCAGAAAATATCTTATATTATATGGTTGTAACTTTCTCCATTAGTTATTTAAAACTAGTGGTCCATAAAGATACTACACAAATTTTATTACTAATGTTTGGTGCCCATGCTATTCACTTTTTCTTTATTCCATTAATGGGACACTTAAGTGATGTTTGGGGACGGAAGCCAATCTATCTTACAGGAGCTGTTTTAACTGCATTCTGGGGATTTATTGGGTTTCCAATGATGGATACAGGAAATGATTGGATCATCATGGCTGCCATAGATCCTGGTGCCTGTCACGCCCCGATATTTGTCGAAGATTGATAGGTTATTATAGTATTAGAGATGGAGTTGCAACAAAGGATTAAGGAGACTTTATAGGCAGCAATAAAAGGAGTAGAAGCTCATTTAATTGAATAACCTCTACTCGGTGAAGCAATCAATCCAATATTGCTGTTGTTATTCCTTGATCCCCCATTAATTCGACCCATTCCTATGGTCCTTTATTAGAGGTAAGGATAATTGAACTTCGTTCATATAAAATGGTTGATTAGATGAAAGAACAGAATAGCTTCCCGTTGATCCATAGCCATGATTACGGTCAAAGGAATTTACCACCTGTGCCATCTCTTGTTCCACTCTTTGACAACGAATTTACCAGGTCGTGCCAATCTCTTTACCAATAGAAAACTCCTCTCATTACTGTTATGCAATGGGGAGGAGTTTTTTTGATTTTAAAACATTAGTTAGGCCCTGAAGAACTCTATTATGATTTTCCTTGTTTCTTCGTTAAATTCGGTGTCTGTCAGGCCCTTCTGTGTACTATTCTTCCTTAAACTCATCAATCATTTGACGCAAATCTTTGACAGCCAGTTTGACACTCTCTTTTTTATCTTGATGAAATCCAGCTCCCGTTAAAGAATCATGGCATAGAAGGGAACTTGTTGCGAAGCTTTTGTAGCCATCAGGAATGGCGAAAATATCTACCGAAATGCTTAACCTCGTGCCGGTGTAAATTTTAATTGTCTCTAGTTCATCACATTTAAACTTTGTTACCACTCTCATTCTAAAATCCCCTCCGCCCTTATGGTAATCAGTTTCATATGCTTCCATGGTCAAGTATACGTTAAATAACTACCTCACGAGGCTTCACAATTTGACAATAATCAAACTCTTTTGGAAGACTAGGGGAAGGCCACGGGGAGGGATCTCGTGGCCGCCGCATTAGTCGAGAGTTGTATAAATTTAGTCAATTATACGCAAAGCATTTTCTAATCTTTGTATGGTTCTTCTTCAAAGATACGTGCGAAATCAATGGTTTTGCCAAGTTCTGCTGAAAAGTCTAAATAAGAAATGCCTAATCCTCCTGCAAGTTTAGTGAGGGTCATTAAGGATGGACTCTTTTTGTTTGTTTCCAGATCACTCATATATGATCGGTCTAATTTGCTGCAATAAGCAAACTCTTCTTGGGACATGCCTGCAGCAATCCGTAAGCGTTTAAGTGGTTCTCCTATGTAAATGGCCTTTTCTTTTTTCAAGGAAATTCTCCTTTTTAAGTCCATTACATAACTAGAAACAAAATCACTCCACGGGCTATAGCCGACAATAACCCGCGAATTAGAAATTTATTTTTAAAAGATAAAACATATCAAAATAATTAATACAGCAGCAGCGGTAAGCATGTAGTTTAATATGATACCTGTATCCCTGCTGTCATTCTTAAGTTGGTCATATTCCGTTTTCAGGATGTTGCTCTATTTCCTTTAACATTTCAGAAGCTTTCATATTCAATCCATGCGCAATCACAACGATAGTGTCGAGGGACGGGTTTTTCAGATTTCTCTCAAGCAGGCTGATATAGGAAGGATGTCGATCACAGCGGTCGGCCAACCTCTCTTGGGAAAGTTTCTGTGCATTTCTTAATTTCCTTAATACATTTCCAAAGCGAGCAGCTGAATTATTATCCAAAGAGTTACTCCCTTTCTATCATTTAGTTGAATAGATTGTAATTTTTATTTTTGGTTATCCTCTAAGTTACTAAAATTATATTTTCCTGTTTTTTCTTTGGTTAACTGATGCCCTTTTGGGGATTCGAAATAGAAAAGGATTGGTCCTGGTTGGTTTCCTCTTTTCATAGATATCTGCATTAATTTATTAGCTTTGTGAATCTTATTATTAAAAGAAGTTAATCTGGAATCAACGATAATGGAGTGACCGTTACTTAATTCGACCTCTGTCTGATTTCTTCCCATCGCTTTTGTTCGTACAATATGCTCGGGGTTGAACCAAATACAATCGGCATTATTTGGTGAATTATTTGGAAACAGGCAAATACCCTGGTAAGGATTGACGATAATTGGACATCTCGACCGCTCACCAAGAATAATCTTAGCACTGCCCATTGCTCCTCTAAGGTCGTATCCTATGTATATTAGAGTGTCATCTAATATTTGTAAGGGTGATCGATTGACCAGGAAAGACGCTCCTCCTGCCATAACTCGTGAACACAGTTTTCCATATCCATCATATTCTCCCGTCAGTAAGATCATTTTCTTTTCAATAAAATAGCTCTTTTGAATAAAAATAGTCTTCCTCCCCTTTAATCTAATAGATTGGAAAAAAGGCTTACCTACTATTGTAACTGTTATATACTGCCTAATGGAAAGGAAGACTGTGCTTGCATCTGTATGGATGGAAAATCCTTGATTACCTTGGCAGCGTGCGGGTAGATTGCTCTCTTAGCAAGTAAGATTCTTTTCCTTATTTGCTCAATTGAGATTCCGTGCAGTCCGTAGTGATCTTGTTTGTCTCTCGTATTCATTAAATAATAAATAGGCCTTTATTACCACGTACTATAGTACGTAAATTCGACGCAATTTGACCATTTTCGTGACAATTAAGTGACAGAGTGGACCATGGGAGCGGCTCTGGTGGCATTCTCCATATACAGTTAATGATTCTTGTTCAAACCTAGACTAAACTCAATTTCCGCATCACATAAATCATACTTTTTATTCCGGTGCCTGTCACGACCCGATATTTGTCGAAGATTGATAGGCTGTTAGATACAAATAAAATGATAGAATGAAGTTGCAGCTGAATATTGTTGGGGTGGTTGGTTGTTACGCTTCTTTCCGTTTCGGGAAGGAGGTGATAATCATGGAAACATTTCTTGAATTTCTACGAGAAGTTCTGAAGGGTGTCATACGTGAAATAAGTGCGTATTTCTTTCGGAAAAATGTTCTAGAAAACAGGAAAACCACCCTACGCCGTCACAAGCCAAAGGGTGGTCCGAAAACATAAAATAACATAAACAACCATCACCCTGACGGTAGCAGTTGCATGGAGAAGTGTTAGAAGCACTTCTCTTTTTTATTATATACCCATTATACATAAAAATATTCCGGATGAGAAGGTGAAAATTCCCTGCAATGAGCCGGCAAATTAATTCCTGTGCCTGTAAATCCAGGTACCTGTCACCGCCCGATATATGTTGAGATTTGTAGAATAAATCCTGTGCCTGTCACGCCCCGGATTTTGTCGAAGATTGATAGGTTTTTAGATAGATATGAAATGATAGAATGAAGTTGCAGCTGAATATTGTTGGGGTGGTTGGTTGTTACGCTTCTTTCCGTTTCGGGAAGGAGGTGATAATCATGGAAACATTTCTTGAAATTCTACGAGAAATTCTGAAGGGTATGATACGTGAAGTTAGTGCGTATTTCTTTCGGAAAAAAATTCTAGAAAACAGGAAAACCACCCTACGCCGTCGCAAGCTAAAGGATGGTTCAGATAAAAAATAAACTTAAACAACCATCACTCTGACGGTGGAAGTTGCAATGGAGAAGTGTTAGCGCACTTCTCTTTTTTATTATATATCCATTATACATAAAAGTATTCCTATAGAGAAGGAGAAAGTCCCCTGTCAAGCCGCCACACTGTCTGAATGCAAAAATGCAATCATCCTTTTGCAAACAACTAGGGGGAATAATTTTTTGTCTATTTTTCTTATGGATTTGAAGGGTTTTCGATTTTTTTGTAGAAATTTAGTATTTATTAACCCTTATTTTCGACTTCGACTAACTACTGTTTATCCGCCAAACTTTACTTCTTATAATTAATCTCTTGATCTACTGCTTTTAACATTAATTCTAATTATTCTCTTTTTAAGGTCTTTTATATAAATATCTCGCTTATTGGAGGTTTTTTTTATGACGGTAAAAGTATCAAGTATCGGTTTAAAAGGATTGGAAGGCTATCGCGTGCAGGTTGAAGTCAGAATCAGGACTGGTACGGAGTCGATGGTGATTGTTGGGCTGCCGGATGCCTCGGTAAAAGAGTCGAGGGAGCGGGTGGTAGCGGCACTTGGTCATTTTAATGTCGATGTTACTGACCAGAAGGTGGTAGTGAATCTCTCCCCATCAGAACAAAAGAAAAACGGACCTCTTTTTGATTTGGCAATTGCCATTGCTGCCTTGAAGGAGCTTAATATGATTAATGGGGAAATTCCAATCGATGCCGCGTTTATTGGTGCCCTGTCTCTTGACGGCATGGTGGTAAAGGCAGAAGGGATGCTCCCAGCGCTAATCTCAGCTAAAGGGCTTGGTTTAAAGAAAATTTATCTCCCCTTTGATCCTACATTACCAATCGATATGCTGAAGGATTTGGAATGTATTGTGGTTCAGCACATTGAAGATGTAGTTCAGCATTTAGAAGGTCAAGAATTGCTGCCTTTCCATATTAATCTCCCTATAAATGAAACCATGCCTCTCTTTTCTAACTCACCTCAAAAGGACTTCCAACATGTTATTGGCCATGAACAGGCCAAACGAGCGCTTGAAATTGCTGCTGCTGGTGAACATAATGTGCTTATGAGTGGACCGCCTGGATGTGGGAAAAGTTTGCTGGCTGAAACCTTTCCTTCAATATTACCTACGCTTACGAATCAAGCCCAATTAGAAGTCATGAGTTTATATCAGCTTGCCGGAGAGAGGAGAAGCCTCCATCAAAATGCCCCATATCGACACCCGCATCATTCCGCATCGTCGGTTGCTATTATTGGAGGTGGTTCTTCACCAAGGCCAGGGGAAATTTCACTCGCGCATCGAGGCGTATTGTTTCTTGATGAAATTGCCGAGTTCACGAAAAAGACAATCGATATGTTAAGGCAGCCGCTTGAAACCAGCCAAGTAACCATCAGCAGAGCACATTCCACCGTGACGTACCCTTCGAATTTTATCCTCATCGGTGCCATGAATCCATGTCCGTGTGGGTATTTCGGTTCCAATCATCATTACTGCACCTGTTCACAAAAGCAAATTCAAACCTATCGAAATAGAATATCGGGACCTGTGTATGATCGGCTAGATATTCTTTTATCGTTACAGACGATTAACTTAGACCAATCAACGATGGGCCAGGAATCTTCCATTGATATTCGTCAGCGGGTTGAAAAGGCACGTCAACTTCAATATCATCGCTACCAAATGGAGATCACGAACGCCAAGGCCCCGTTTGAAGTCATTACTGCCACAAGTCCGTTAACAAGTGACCAGCAGAGGATGCTAACAAACGTGGCTATTAAGAAGAACTGGAGCAATCGTATGCAAATCAAAATTATTCGACTGGCGAGAACCATTTCTGATTTGGCGGGGGAAGAACATATAACGGATACATCGATTTGGGAAGCCATGACACTAAGGCGCCAAGGTCTTCATAAACAACAATCTATCGCGAGGGAAACGTAAATGTCACGCGAGAAAAGAATCTGGATACCCAATCGTTTTTATCATATCGACTGCAGGGGCAACCGGCGTGATCCACTATTTCGAAATGCAACTGATTTTCATGCTTTTTTGCACATCCTCGATCAACTTCATGAAAAAACACCTTTTGAAATTGCCTCTTATTGTTTAATGACCAATCATTATCACCTACAGATACGTTCACCAGAAATCCCTTTTTCAAAGCTGATGTCCCTACTCAACAAACGGTATGCAAACTATTATAATACCAAGTACCGTTTAACAGGGCATGTGTATGAAAAACGCTATTATGATAAAGTGATTGAAGATAAAGAAGGGATGCTTGCGGTCAGCCGCTACATCCATTTAAATCCTGTTGAGGCAAAAATGGTTAAACAGCCTGAATACTACCCTTGGAGCAGCTTTTATCTCTATAGGTATCAGAGCACGGTGCCGCTACGATTTATGAAAATGGATTGCCTCTTAGACTATTACGAAGGAACATTAGAACAGAAGAGGGAGAAGTATTGTAAAAGTTTATTTAATAAATAAATTTGTTGCCCTCTTAACACCCGATATTGGGGATTCCATAAACAACAAACGAATGCGATGAAGCCATGAAAGCCTATGTACAGTTTTTGTGTTAACCCAATAAAAGGGTCATTCCTCCTCTGTTTTAACTTGATGGCTAGGGGGACAGATTCCAACTCAAGCAGTGATGCTCCGTTTCGGAATAGTGCCAGTGAATACTAAATGGTAAAATAGAAGAAAACAATGTAGGTGAGGAAATGAATTTGTGTGAAAGCTGTAATTCGGCTGATGCGAAAATAGTACTTAGTCTGGAACCGATAAGCATGCATTTATGTACCAATTGTTATAATGAGCTCATGGCAAAAGATCTTGATTTGAAATTAGGGCAGCTGCCGGAGACTTTTTCATTGAAGGATTATCAGCGGATTACTCGCATATTTCATGTGGAAAGACGAATTGATCCATTAGGGATCTACATGGAAGCATCAGAACTCATTGAATTTGGCTATAAATTTGCGGTACATGGTGAATTAGGATGTGATCAGCAAGAACTACTAACC
The DNA here is from genome assembly GCF_023714155.1 of Neobacillus sp. MER 74. Classification (NCBI taxonomy): domain Bacteria; kingdom Bacillati; phylum Bacillota; class Bacilli; order Caryophanales; family Bacillaceae; genus Neobacillus; species Neobacillus sp. MER 74. Next base: position 27,444 of record NZ_JAMAUV010000029.1, on the reverse strand, counting down.
AAATTAATAGACAAGACGCGAAAAGGAATCTCAAAGCAACAAGTGAAAACCGAAGTTTTTCCCAATGGACAGATCTACAATTCCATCATCGATGATCAAATTACAGGGATGATTGAGTATGATGAGACTTCTGAAGATACGCCACTTGTTATTATTGATGGAAAGCCCTTCACCTGGGAGGAAGTTGGGAAGATACTAATGTCATACGAAGGCTTTCAGATAAAGTTCAAGATGTTCGATATGACAGACGATATTGAAAAGTAAAGTTCTTTCTAGTTCCTTAACAACTAACTGTGCAAAGTTTTCCGTTGCGATCGAGCTGACCCACCATATAAAAAAATTGCTTGTGGAATGGTGAAAAGGCGGGGTAATTACAGGAATTATGTATATCAATGAGAAACCCCTCTAATTTTGTAGAATAGAGGGTTATTTCCTGCGAAATTGATACTTTCCTCACGACAAATTTTGTGTTCACTTTGTAAGAGAAATTCTTATTAATCAATCTCTGTGGCTGTTTCAACCAAACGTTTGATTAGTATAGCCTTTTTGTTATTTCGTCGAAAGGGTGTCGCAACTTGACTTTTCGATAAGAAACGACTAATTTTTTGTTACTTTTCTACAAATTATTTTTGGCTTATTTAGCTTCGGGACATATGTACCAAGTGATGAAGCTGTTTTAATCAAACGTTTGGTTAATAGAGAAATTTGCTGAAAAATAGGTAAGGATTGCTTTTTGTGTTCATCTCTAACTATGAGAAACATCCCTCTGTTTCACAAAATTCCACTCCAATAAAAAGCACCAACTAGGTGTACTTCAGAGAAACAATGATATGTCATTCTTCCTCTTCGAACTCTCCAAAAAATATTTTTATCCCCTGTCCTTTTTCATTAATAAGCTAATTAGTTTTGATAAGATGGAAACGAGTGTAGTTGATCCTGTGGATGTTGTTCTGCTTTAATAGGTTAAACAATTGGACAAAATCATATTTTATTGGATATTAACCCTTTTATGAAAACGCTATAATTATTCCTGAAGATAAAGGAGGGGTTAGTATGCAAATGAAAACTAAAATAAATGTGAGAAGAAATGAGCAAAATCCTCTAATTACACCACAGGATGTGAAGCCTTCTCGGAGTGATTTTACAATTGAATGCGTTTTCAATGCTGGCGTGGCGAGATATAAAGATGAAGTGATCCTGCTGATCCGTGTGGCTGAGAGGCCGGTGCAGGTAAATCCTGAGGTTTTACGAGTTCCAGTTTTAGTGGAGAAAGATGGAGAGTATGTTGTGGATGTTTTAGATATTGATAGAAATAATCCTGCCTATGATTTTTCTGATCCACGTAAAGTGAAACAAATTGACATCGATACGTATGTATTTTTAACATCAATGTCGCATTTACGAATGGCTAGAAGTAAAAATGGTGTGGATTTTGTGGTGGAAGAAAAGCCATTTTTATTCCCAAGCAATCGCTATGAAGGTTTTGGATGCGAGGACCCGCGTATCACCTTAATTGATGAGACTTACTATATTAACTATACAGCTGTTTCTGAAAAAGGGATTACCACTGCTTTAGCGAAAACGGAGGATTTTGAGACGGTTGAAAGAATGGGAATTATTTTTGCCACTGAAAACCGTGACGTAACGATTTTTCCAGAGAAGATTAACGGGAACTACTTTGCCTTACAACGCCCAGTTCCAAAGCAAATTGGCCGTGCTGAGATGTGGACGGCGACGTCGCCTAATCTCAAACATTGGGGCGAGCACAAGTTTCTAATGGGGGTTGAGGAAGGCTGGCAATCGCTGAAAATTGGCGGTGGAGCGGTTCCATTCAAAACGGAAAAAGGCTGGGTTGAAATCTATCATGGTGCCGACCGAAACAATCGTTACACCCTTGGTGCGGTGTTGTTAGATTTAGAAGATCCAAATAAGGTTTTGGCAAAAACGAAAGATCCGATTCTTGCTCCTGAAGAGAGTTATGAAGTGGAGGGATTCTTTGGCAATGTCGTCTTTACATGTGGTGTCTTATTTGAAGATGAAATCGTGAAGATTTATTACGGTGGAGCCGATAATGTGATGGCATTGGCAGAGGTTCATATTGATGAAATCTATCGTGCATTAGAAATCTAAAAGTGAAAGCCTTTTTACAGAAGTCCTCTGTGAAAGGGTTTTTTTCTATAAATCGTAATTTTGTTCGCTGCTACTAAAATTCTATCCTTTCACACAAAATATCTACGATGGAAATTTATTCTTTAATATTTTTTAGATATTATCTTAAATTTTTCGGATTTTGAAAATGAATGAGAAATTTATAATTAAGTAAGAAACGTAGAAAATGTTTTCAAAGGAAGATTTATACGGGGAGGAATAAAAATGGTATCAAAGTGGTTAAAAAAGGGTTTTGCTCTTTCGATTGTTCTATCCATCCTTTTACTAGCTGCTTGTGGAGGTAATTCTGACAAGCAAGAATCATCAGATGGTTCGGTGGAGCTTACATTTTGGAATTCATGGTCTGAGGATAGCCCAGAGAATGATGTCATGCTAGAACGAGTAGAAGCATTCAAAAAAGCACATCCAGAAATAAAGTTAAAAATGGAATCTATTCCGCCGGATCAATATAAAACAAAGTTGAAAACACAAGCTGCAGGTAAGCAATTACCTGACATGATTCAAACATGGCCGGGTGCTGAGCTTAAACCATTAGTAGAAGGCGGCGTGTTAATGCCAATCGATGATATCGTTGACCACTGGAAGGATAAAACCATTCCAGCTGATACACTAAAGGATTATGCCGTTGATGGTAAGCAATATGCGATTCCTGGAAACAAAGTCTTCACAAGCATTATTTACTATGACAAAGATGTGGTAGCAAAAGCTGGGTTCAATGAATTCCCAACTACGTATGCTGATTTCAAAACATTAGTTAACAAGTTAAATGATCAAGATATTACCCCGATTGCTTTAGGTGTAATTGTCAATATTAATTTGAGCCAGAGTGATCACTTCAAAAGTGAGCCACTTTAATTTGTGTTATTTCCATATTTGCTAACCGGGGCGATTGCACTTGGTGTAACAGCGTATCAGGAAAAAATATCGTAACTTATCATCGTTCCTCATACCTAAGATGAAATATTTTTTGTATGCTAAATCCTCCCGCTTTATGGTGGATTTTTTGAAAACCTAGCATAAAACGGGAATAGCGAACTGGAATCTAGTACATTAAAACGTATTATATTATATTGATATGTACACTATTAATGAATCATTTGAATAACTAATTTAATCCAACCGAAAAACGCAAACCATAATGGAACACTTAAAGACGTCCCCCACAATAATCCTAATAAAAGATTCCCTTGCTTGTCCATGAAATCCACTCCTAGTGTTAGTTGTAGATAAATCTGGTAATGCACGGTTCCGTTTTTTAGTATATTTGTAAACGCTTTCAGTTTTCTTTTTTATATGATAACCAAATATTGATGGAGAATAAAGTAGAAATATGCAAATAACATGCAAAATATTTCGACAGATTCACTTATTAGACTTTTTATGTCAAGGGGGGGACCAATCTATTATTTACTATTTTTCAATTGGAACGAGAGTGCCTCTCCTTAGTGAAAGATTTTACGTAGGATAAAATAGACGATTCCCCATAAAGGAATGGATAAAAGAATCCCCCAAAGGCAGCCCCTGCCGAAATTTCTCCCATCTTCTTTCTCTGCCATATGTATCACTCCACTTCCGAAACAGGTTGCTTATCACTATTTAACCATGTATGGATGAACGGTTATATTTAATTCGTTCGATGAATAGTTACAAATTTTATGGCATTGTCGAACAGAATCATGTGTGAAAGGGTTTGCAATTGCCAGATTATTAACATATAAATAGGTTAATTGCTCTATTTATTACTAGAAACAATTAGTATATTATCAATAAAAACACATAGTTCGTACGAAAGGGCAAATCCATTGAAAAGTGGAGGCGCAAAACTAAAGGGGCTAAGGTTCTAAAACTATGCCAGCCAGCTGCCGAATATGATCACCTTACGACGGATTATGAATATACTCTGGGAGGTTACACTATGGTTATCTTTATTGCAGGCTTATTTGTTGGATCGTTCTCTATGCTTACAGTAATGAGTCTTATGGTTGCAGCTAAACGGGGAGATCGACTCCTTGAATCACAACGATAATTTGAAAGCGTTTTCTAAACAACCTCAACTTTTGGGGTTGTTTTTTATTTTTCGAAATAAGTTAATTACATATAGTGAAACAAAACGGAAGGGGAGAACGGGTCCAGCACTAGATTTATATTATGTTCATCCTGTCACTCACTTCATTTCCGAAAAACACTTCATCTTGTTTACGATTTAACTGAATATGTCGATAGAACTACAATGATACTATCGAAATATGTTGGAAAGTTTTTTTCGTAGGACTAATAGACTGATGCTATAATACTATTATCCTCGCTATATACTAAAATACCCAAATGAGGAAAAATCATGGAAATATCTATTGGAAATAAGTTTAGAGAGGAGGACCTAACATTTAATATTTTAAGGGAGAAAATACTATGTTACATATGAGTAGATGAAGTTGTTGTAAGTGAGAATCTCAAATAGGGTTGGGGTGGAATAATTGAAAAGATTTAAAAAAAGTATTTCGAAGGTAATTGTTGCGGGTATGTGTACCTTCACATTAATTCCAGGCAGTATCGGGTTCATTCAAGTAGTCCAGGCAGAAACGGTATCTGCAAATTGGCAGACAGTAGGAACTCCTGGTTTCTCTGCTGGATCAGTTAACAATACCAAACTTTTGATGGATGGAGAAGGTACGCTTTATGTAGGTTATCAGGATGGAGGAAATGACTACAAACCTACGCTTATGAAATACACAAACCAAGCGTGGCAAGCAGTAGGGAATCCAGGCTTCTCCAAAGGGTCTGCAAGTTTTGTATCCTTTGCACTGGATCCAGCAGGGACTCCTTATGTTTCTTATCAAGATGGAGCAAACAATTATAACGCTACTGTGATGAAGTATACCAGTGAGGGGTGGCAAGAGGTAGGAAAACCCGCCACTGGATGGGTGAACTCTACTTCCCTCGCGATTAATGCAAATGGGACCCCTTATATCGCTTATCGGGATTATGCCGAAAGTGAGAAAGTCACTGTGATGAAGTATACCACCGATGGGGGGTGGCAAGTAGTAGGAACACCTGGCTTTACACCAGGCTCAGCAAGGAATGCCACCATTTTATTGGATCCAGAAGGAACTCCATATGTCGCCTATCAGGATTATACAAACGGAGATAAACTCACGGTTATGAAGTATACCGGTCAGAAATGGGAAGTGGTGGGTTCAACTGATCCAACTGGTGAAACAGATTGGTTCTCTTTCGTATTGGATCAACAAGGGACTCCTTACCTAGCTTATGGAGATATTGATAACGGGTACAAAGCTACAGTGAAGAAATACACGGATGGTAGTTGGGAACTGGTAGGAACGCCTCTATCCAATGGTAGAATATCAGGTATTTCGATTGCTTTCAATCAACAAGGAATTCCTTATGTTGCCTATGGGGAAGGGACCAATGGATATAAAGCTTCGGTTAAGAAATTTTCAAATGGAACTTGGCAAACGGTAGGCACTTCAAACTTTTCTAATGATCAAATATATTATCCCTCCATTGGATTTGACAATAATGGTGCTACATTAGTTGCTTATCAGGATAGGGCAAATGGCGGGAAAGCTACTGTGATGAAGTTCATAGATCAGCAGCCATCTTCTGCTCCACATGTCAGCAATGTTACAGTGTCCAATAATCCTTCAAGTATCCCTGATACCGTAACAGTAAACGGGCTATCTGAAGGTGATGTGGTTAAGGTATATAATTCAGAAACCAATGGAACACAGCTAGGTCAATCTCAGCCAGTTACAGCAGGTTCAACCTCCGCTACCGTTACTATTAACCAATTAGGCAGCAATGGTGGAACGATCTATGTTTCAGTGACAGGTACAGGGAAATTGGAAAGTTCAAGAGTTGCCGTATCCTACAGTGAGGAAGATGCAACAGCCCCATCGACATCGATTTCCGTTGATCCTGCAACTCCTAATGGGAATAATGGCTGGTATAATACGCCAGTTTCGATTTCGTTAAAGGCTGAAGATAATCCTAACGGCTCAGGAGTTTCTAGCACAGAATACAAGATTAATAGTGAAGGTGCCTGGAATGAATATAATGGTACATTTGGATTATCCAATGATGGAGAATATAAAATTAATTATCAAAGTAAGGACAAAGCCGGTAATGCAGAGGAAGTTCAAACGCTTGATTTGAAACTAGACACTACGGCTCCGGAAACAACTGCTTCCATTAGAGAAAGTGAAAGCAGAAAAAATTTCTTCAATGCAGATGTTCATGTAACTCTTGCAGCTAATGACAACCTATCTAAAGTAACAGATACCCAGTATAGTCTAGATAATGGGAAGACATGGAACACCCACAACGGAGAAATTACTATTTCTGCAGAAGGTAAGAATACGTTGTTATATCGAAGCAGTGATTTAGCAGGAAACATGGAACAACCGAAGTCCCTAGAAATTAATATTGATAAAACAGATCCAACTTTAGATGTAACCCTGGATAAGACGGTTCTATGGTCCCCAAATCACAAAATGGTTACCATCAATGCTGCCATTACATCAGATGACTTCGTTTCTGGTTTAGAATCATTGGTACTAACATCTATTACAAGTAATGAATCTCTCCAACCAGATGATATTCAGAATGCCAATTACCAAGTTCCTATTAAAGATTCAAAGGACTCTTTTGATCTTCGGGCAGAACGCTTAGGAAATGGCAACGGACGCGTTTATACGATTACTTATACCGCCACAGACAAGGCTGGGAATATTGCAACCAAAACAGTAACTGTAACCGTTCCGCATGATAAATCTAATAAGTAAAACATGAAAAAATCCTCTAAGGGACATCTTCCTTAGAGGATTTTTTAGGAATGTGGGGGTCGGACCCTCTAAGCTAAAATTTAATGCGTTAAGGTCAAACCACAGGTTATTGCAGACAAACCCCCTCGAATTTGGAAGTGGTAAAAACGATCATTCGTACCTTAGAGAGGTCGAGGATTTAATTGAATTTGTGACGGATCGGTTGGGGCATAATAAACGTATGCTATTGATCCTGCGAAGATAGAGAAGCTAGAGTGGAAGCCTGCATATAGTTTTGAAGATGGGATTGCTCAAACTATTGGCTGGTATGTAAGATGGTGGTGGGAATAGATAGAAAGGTAAGGAGGGTTAAGGCTGTCGACAAGTCGGCAGCCTTTTTGTTGTGCCTGTAAGGTGAGAGATTCACCCATAGATATTTGTTAAGAAAAGGGTATATCATAACATAAAGTAAGACTAAAAGTAGAAAATATTTTTTCTGCATTTCCTTTGCCTTTACATTTATATATATAAAGGATAGAGGTTAATATTTGGAAATTAAACTAATTTTGCTGGATTCGAATCATTTCTTAGTAAGAACATATGCGGGAATTGGATATAAATTTATTAATTTACTCTTGTAAAACTCCTAAAGCATCAAAGATGAAAGGAGCCTATAGAAAATATTAAGCAAAAAGGTATCACTTGATACTTTTTTGTTTTTGTTTTATTATTTATATATGGTATCATTTGATACTTTTATGTAAATGATAACAAATGAGGGATGCAGCAATGTATGTTGATAATTCAGAGCAGTTTATTAAAACAATGCATGCATTGGTCCGTAATGGTAAACGGTATTTTGTTAAACGGAACAGGAAAGGTGTTTCCTACATTCAACAATTAGCCGATCTAGGTTTATATAGTGTGGAAGAAGCGTGGGTGTGTTTGTTTATCCTTCCATGAAGATGAACAGTAGGAATGGGGGAGATTTAATCTCCCCATTCAATCTATAAATGGAGTGAGAAATATGAGCCAAAAGCGTTACTGTGAAACTTGTGGTTGTGAACGTGATGTTGTTATTTTGGAACGGAATGCTAATTATACTTTCAGAAAAGAACCCTTTGAAATTGTAGAAAGATATATGGAGTGCTCCGTCTGTCATGATGATGTTTATGATGAAGAGACAGCAAATGAAACTTTACAACAATTAAGCCAACTATATCAGAATAAGCATTCCTTTACGTTTGAAGAAATAAAAAAAATTAGAAAGGCCACAGGATTAACACAATCCCAATTTGCTAAGGTTCTAAAAATGGGCGAAGCAACTATTAAAAGATATGAATCTGGGGCATCTATGCCTGACGGTACGCAACTTGGAATTCTAAAGATGTTAAAAAAAAGTCCAAATCTAATACTAAGATTTTTTGAAGAAAATAAAGATGGACTAACTAAACAAGAACAACATATAATTCAAAAAAAACTACAAGTATTAACCTCTGATAATATTGAAAAATCAACATTCGAAATACTAAGATTGCTGTATTCCAAATATGAAAATAAGATTGAGAATGGAAATTCCATATTTAAACCAGAAAAGCTATTTAACATGATTTTATATTTTGCTCGGGATGGAGTATTAAAAACTAAATTAATGAAGCTATTGTGGTACACTGACTTTCTTATGTTTAAAAGATATAATCATTCAATGAGTGGTACACCATATTGGCATAAGGAATTTGGACCAGTTCCTGTTGAACATGATACAGTTTTGGGCTGTGGAACAGGGATGGATTTGATATCCATAAATGAAAAAGAAGACACTTCTTCCGGATATACAAAGATGATTGTAAAGTCAAAACGCCCTTTTGAAGAATCTATTTTTTGTAAAGAAGAACTCGAGATCATTTATTTTATTGAGGAGTTTTTTAATTCATATGGATCACGAGCTATAAGTGAATTTTCTCATAAAGAACAGGGGTGGAAAATGACCACTGAGGGACAAATAATTGAATATCTATATTCGATGAATCTACAGTTGGATTAATAATAAATAACGAACAGATGAAAAGTTGAGGAAGGAGGAATGTTGTATGCCAAGTAAAAATCAACATGTAACACCCCACCCTAGTGGAGGATGGCAAGTAAAAGGTGCTGGAAATCAAAGAGCCACGCAGATAACTCAGACTAAAAAACAGGCAATCAATATTGCGAGAGAAATTTCTGCTAACCAGGGATCTGAGTTATTTATACACGGTAAGAATGGTCAGATTCAATCAAGAGATAGCCATGGTAAAGATCCACATCCACCAAAAGGATAAGTGGAAATGCTAATACAAAAAAATAGATATAATCTAGAGAACAATTACAAACCGAGGGAAAGTCCCTTGGTTTTTTTGTGCAACGTACAGTTATACTATTGGAGTAATTATTGCTTGTATTAACTGTAAAGGTTGGGTTAAGTTGATAAAGAAGTAAGTTTGGTCATTTTCTATCAAAAGAGAGGTTAATAGAATTGGAAATTGAGTGGCTCATTTTATGTGATCAAATCGTATAAAAGTGGCTCAAATTTATATTATCAATAACACACGGGGGGCTGGGTTCTCTTGAAGAACCATAACTGCTTACGCTTATGGAGTTAACACTTCGCAAATTATGCTCCCATCTAATCAGTAGTAACGGAGGAGATTTCTATGGACACTATCACATTAAAGCAGTTAAAAAATAATTATGTTTTAACTATTACAGATAATAATGGTAATAGAGTTCGCCAAGTTTCTTTAGTTAATGATCACGAATATGTTCTCAACCCGATTAATAAAAGATATGAAAAAAATCGCGGTAGAAGGGTTATTATAAAATCTATTGAGCAAAATAGAGATGGTGCAATTGCTAAAGTAACATACCTCGATACATTAAGGCCAGGTAAAGTGCAGATTGATAGTTTAGACAACATTACATCCGATATGCATAAAAACCATAATCCGACTGAAAATAAAATTGAAGCCTTTGTCTACAAAGAAATGGTGCCGATGTTTCAAATATATTTAGATGTCGTATAAAGAACAATCAACAATTTTACATGTATCATTAGATGATGTTTCGCAAGCATGGTCATTCATTAATATGAAGTAAATTACATCATTAATCAAATAGATGATCTAGAATCATTTCAATCTTTCTTATTTACTGACTGGGACTTCTTAGATGTTGACTCATACGTAGACATGTATTTTAATTCCCCGAGATCGTTAGAATCTTTCAATATTGATCTTGATGAATATATGGAATTAATGCCATATGATATTCGAGAAAGATATCTTCAAAAGCGTATTATTAACCATTTACATAGTGAAGTTAAGTGAAAATATAGAAGAACTAATTGTAAGATTAATTTATTCCGCGATTAAGCAAAAGGAATTAAATTCCAGGAGATTATTAGAGACGAAAGAAAATCAATTAAGCGATGACATTGCACATATATTACAAAGGAATTTATCTGATAAAGGAGTTATTGTTGCTAGAGAACAACCAGGTGGATTTTCTCGGAAAAGTGCAGGAGAATTAGATTTTTTTATTTATACACAAACAAATCATACGTTCAAACCTATAGCCATAGGAGAAAACAAAGAATGGGGAAACTTTTTAAATCAATTTAAGCAGTTAATTGCTTATATGAAAGAGGACATTCCTTTTGGATTTACGATCCTTTTTAATAAAACAACGAATCTTCAGACTGTATTGAATAGAAGAGAAAAGATACTTAGGGATTTCCTTCTGGATTTTAATGGAAAGAAACACTTTGAGGCGTTGGAGGTAACAAAAGGGTTTCAAGAAATAAAGGATGTACTTATTACAACGCACCAAAATCCAGAGAATCAAACTCGGTTTAAAATATATCATTTTATTGTAAATGCATATAGGCCGGAACGAGAAGCAGCAGCTAAACAAGCGAGACGTTAGGATTCGTAGAACGATATAGAAGTAAGGTACCACTTTATTATCTTGATTTATTAACCTATGCAGTTGATTTAACGAAGTATCGTGGTATGGAGGAGAGACGAAACTATCATTTTGTTAAGGTTGAAATTACGGAGCGGGAGGGGATAATTTCGCTGTTTGAACAAGAGAAAATTGAGTTATGTGATTCATTTTGCAGCGGAAAGTCATCTCGATTGGTCGATTATTGCTCCAAGTATCTTGGTTAGTACCGATGTTTTAGGAAATCAAGTGTTAGATGCTGCTCTGCATGTTGGTATTAAACATTTTGTCCATGTTTCAGCCAATGAAGTATATGGTGAATTTGATTTTTATCCAACTACTTTCTTCATAGAAGAATAAAGCAAAAGAGAACTGAAAACAGTTCTCCTTTGCTTTAAACTTTATAGCTAAATCATATTTTAAAAGTGAGTGGTTATCAAATCTTTGATTTTATCCTGGTCAATTACCAGTTGATAGTTATTTGCCTTTAAAATGTCATCATACATTCTTTTTCCAACACCAGGAATCTGATGATATTCCAATTGTGTATTTGGTTCGAAGTCCTTTGCTGCAAGTCCCAGACTTAACATATCGGAAGTTGACATATTGCTTGCTATGACAAAGTTAGGAATGGATTTTACGAGTGAAGGCAGATTATTGATATTACTTGGGCTAAGAGCTTTCTTAGCAATTCCCTTTAAGGCTTCCTCTTGGAGTTTTTGACGACCATACTCTCCGCTTTTTAGAGAATAGCGTTCGTGGACAACCTCTGCGACCATTTTTCCATCTAAAGCATGTGTACCTGCACTTATTACTTTATTTTTATTTTCCTTATACCAAGGATGGGTTAATTTAACATCAAATGGGACATTCATATCAATACCACCAACGGCATCTACCATCGCTTGAAAGCCGCCATAATTGGTTTCTACATAATAATTGATAGGAACGCCGGTTAATTCTCCAACTGCGTTGACAGCAGCCTCTATCCCTTTTTTGGCCCCTTTTGTTGCCTGCATAATATATTGGACACTCGTAATTTTCGTATATCCATAGCCCTCTAAATGGACACGGGTATCACGTGGAATGCTTATTGCATCATATTCATGCTTCGTTAAATCCACATGAACAAGCATCATTGAATCAGAATGCCCTATCTTTTGACCTTTTCTTTCATCGGAACCGATTAATAACAAATTAAAAACAGGTTCTTTTATCTCTACATTCTTATTTACTTGCTGTTCATTGGCCCCAGAATTTACAACGGGAACGGATGTAAAATGTTTATTTGGCTGTAATTGATAATATCCGTATCCTACGCCAGCAATAACGAGTAAAAGAATACCCAAAAAGCTAAATCCTACGATTTTCCATTTATTTTTTTTGCCTTTTTCTTTCATATTTCCTCCGATATTGGTAGAGAGTTTCCTCTAAATTAACTAGGTTAATAGTCATGAAAATATTTTACTGTTTTTGGATATTGGATTCAATATAAATTATTGGAAGGAATACTGTTGTATTTATCAATTTTGTAAACTATATTCACGTTGAATGGTGCAATCATGGTCTATAGATGATTGTATTTGTATAAGCCTAGCACCAGATGCTGGATTTATAGTGAATCTAGATTTTAGCTCTAAATTTTGCCATTTTTTTATAGGAATGTTCATTTAATTAGATATAATAGGAATATAGTCTTATTTTTTAATAGAAGTTTGTGTTACGGGTACCTTTAAGAGTGCCTTAATTTAGAAGTACAATGGGGATTTTACCTAACCAGTAGGTATATCGTATAGAATATGACACAAGAAAATAATTAGATGGATTATTTGTGAGTGATCAGGTTTTCATACAAGAATTTATTTTGAGGCAGAAGTAACGAATGCCAGCGGTGATTATGGAGCAGATCTATTGCTTAATAAGGACGGAAAAAAGATGGTTGTTCAAGCAAAGCGCTATTCGAAAGATGTAGGCATAAAGGCAGTTCAAGAAGTTATGGGGGCCAAATCTTATTACAAGGCAGATGAGGCTTGGGTTGTTTCTAATAGCTATTTTACCAAAGCGGCTAAAGAACTAGCTCAAAAAGGCAATGTTATTTTGGTGGACAGAGACACATTAATAGAATATATTCTGGTATTAAATGCTGGTAGTGTTAAGCCAGAAACATTAAAGCTAGCATCTTCTTCTGTCTCTAGCAAAAATGGGACATGTAGTAAATGTGGCAGTCCGATGGTCTTAAGGGCAGGAAAAAGAGGGGAGTTCTTAGGGTGCAGTGGTTTTCCTAAGTGCCGATTTACAACTTATAATCTTTTAAAATAGTACCGATATTGTAATGGAGTTCACCACATTTAACCAATTCATCTAATTTAGATTTAGGGACATATTTTATTAAATTTCGAGCAGTGTTTATGTCTCCTATAATCTGCAATTCTTCTTTTGTCGGTGAGTACTTTTGCGTGTTCATTTTATGAATTAAATAAATTATATCTCTTATTTTATTCTTAAAAAGGTTATGTATTATCTCAGCAGCAACTTTATTTGTTATTACCAACTCATTTATTTTTTCTTTTGACCACTTATCTAACAATAAAGAAACTTTAACTCCTCTTGGGTCATCATTATCTAAGTAAGCCAAAAGAAAACAAGCATCAATAGCAATAGATGCTTGATTAAAGTCCACAAATGTGGCATCAGTAGAATCTATAATAAATTCATACATAGGTATTTATTTACCTTCTTTACTCAGTTCAGCTAATCGCTTTCCTGCTAATGTACGAACTCCACGTTTCTTTCTAATTTCCATCGCTGACTTTTCCGTTGAGTGACCTTGTTTTTCAACTTGTATTACAGGTGCCGCCACTGGTACCAATTTAATCACTCCTTTATTACATTTGGTAATATTATATAAATTTATTGTTTTTTTGTCCATAATTTTCCATCACTTAATTCCAAAATTGCATATCATCATTCTTGCCAATTATTTAGAATTTAAATCCTGGCAAGTGGGGCCGGACTACAACTCACACAATGATGATTCCGTTTTGGAATAAAAAAGAGCTAATTATACCATTGTTTTTCCATTTTCTAACATGGCGTCAAACTTTTTCTCGTCAACTTCAATTTTCTTAAATTCAGGTGCCTGTCACTCCCCGATATTTGTCGAAGGTTGATAAGGTTTTATTTTATTAGATAATGATAGAATGGAGTTGCAGCTGAATATTGTGAGGGTGGCGGGTTGTTGATCATCTTTTCCTTTATTAAGGAAGGAGGTGATACTTCCTGGAAACTTTTCTTGAAATTCTACGAGAGATTCTAAAAGGAATTTTGCGTGAAGTTAGTGCGTATTTCTTTCGGAAAACCGTTCTAGAAAACAAGAAAACCACCCTGCGCCGTAAGCAAAAGGGTGGTTCGCTCAAATAACCAACTTTAACAACCATCACCCTAACGGTAGAGGTTGCATGGAGAAGTGTTAGCAGCACTTCTTTTTTTTATTGTATGTCTATTATATACAAAAAAATCCCTAAATAAAAGTAATTCCGGTGGTGGAAGCCGAAGGGCTAAGAAGAACAAAGGTTTTCTAGAGGCTATTATAAAGACAATCTTTTTTCACCCCCCCTTTTATATAATATACCGGATGCCCTCTAAGATTGTTTTTTGAACAGTCTTGAGGGCTATTTTTTTGGTGACCATTGGAACAGTACTTGTGGTGGATTCTAGCCTCTTTAAAGGTCATGAAGAGAAATAAAATCCATCGTCCCTTTAACATGAAAAGTAAAAACTCTCATAATCTAGGGAATAGGAACCTTGCTATATTGATTTGTAATGGACCATAAAGGGAGTGAGAGGATGAAATTAAAGTGGATCATGGCCGTTGCATTGGTTGTTTTCTTTGCTGCAGGATGCAGCGGTATGGAAAAAAGAACTGTTTCAGAAGAACCGAAGGTAACGGAGGAAAAGGAACCAGACAAAACTGCCGGTGAAACAGAAAAACCAAACACCCAGGAAGAAAAACCTTCTGTTCAGCCGGGAAAAAATACTAATGATGATGTAAAACCTAATAATCAACCGGGAACTACCCATCTAACGATTACCATTCACGATGAGTCCATTGTGAAAGAAACCCCCATTATCAACATTATTTATCCACAAATCAATGGCATGAAAGACAAAATCGCACAAGCAAAAATTAATGATATCTTAAAGAAAAAAGCGACCGCAGCTGCCGAAAGCGAAATGACTAATTATGATCCAAGTGCGCCGTCATCGTTTGATTCAAAATACAAAATCACTTATCAGAATGACCACCTTATCAGCTTTGTGTATGATCAATATTATTATCCTAGTGGCGCTGCACATGGGATGCCAGCACGCATTCCGATCTTGGTTGACTTGGATAAGGGCAGGATTGTGGAGCCAAAGGAATTGTTTAATGGTTCGCCACAAACCAAACAAATCATTAGCGAAATCGTCCTAAAACAAGATGTTTTGCATACGCTTGAAGTGATGGGAGCATTTAAACAAATTAGTTCCGAGGATTTAGAACAGGTTTATTTAATGAAGGAAGGCTTAATGATTTACTTTCCCCCTTATGAATATGCCTCTTACGCTGATGGGACGCTTCAATATCATCTTTCTTTTTCGGATATTCAAAGTGTATTAAACACTGCATTTTTCAAGAGTCATGGGATTAATATTTCACAACCGGTTGATTCCACTATCCTTTATGTTTCTGAAGGCTATCATTTTTCAGTCCCTAAAGTATGGATGGGTCGATTGATATTTGAAAGAGCCGAATACTCGGAGAATCATAATTGGATGTCTGAAATCAATGTATATTTTAATTCTGCTGATAAACAATTATTGTTTAGTTTCCATATGTACGAAAAACAAATTTGGGATTCATTAAATGCTGGAACGGAGGTAAAACTAACTCAAAAAAGTGAGATTGTTTTTTCGTATTCCGTTGCAGATATCCCGCCCAATAATTTACAGGCCAATGAATTCATCAAGAATGTTGTTCCTAAAATCATAAAGACATTTCATATTGATTTTTAACAAATGAAGTAGACCCTAATAAGTAGGCAAAAAAACAGTCCCTGCGAAGGCTTCATGCAGGGACTTTTCCATTTGTGGGTATTGAGGGATCACTCTGGTCTTTCAATTTATGGATGGCTCAACTCCTATTTATTTATTAAGCTGATTGCTTTTTGTTTCTTCTTCTTCTTGTACCATGGGGACCGTTCTTCTGGCACTAACCCCATTAAGACCGTGAGAACCGTCCCCTTTTAGAGGCACGACTAGTTCAGATGCCCAGTAAGGTTCCCTTTTTAAAAGAGGTAGGGTTTGATGACATTTGTTGGGATAAATTCAGTAATAGTGCGCAACGAGGTCACTTTTAACCGAACGTTTGTGTAGTATCGAAATTGTGGGAGTTTAATAGAATCGTGTAAGAAGGTGCATTCCATCGCAACCGCTTGATGACATCTATTATTACCTTAATCACGGGTGGATCTAGAAAAATCTATCAGATTTTGTGAAATCGTGTAATATTTCCTGCGAAATTTTCAAACGCGTTTTGACAATCTTCTTGCTTCCTATGCAGGGGAATTCGTATCATTCAGTACTTGCAGCTGTTTCAATTAAACGTTTGATTAGTATAGCCTTTTTGTTATTTCGTCGAAAGGGTGTCGTATCTTGACTTTCTGCTAAGAAGCGACTAATTTTTTGTAAATTTTCTACAAATTATTTTTGGCCTAAGCAGCTTCGAGACATATGTACCAAGTGATAAAGATGTTTTAATCAAACGTTTGGTTAATAAGGAAATTTGCTGAAAAATAGAGAAGGATTGTTCAAATGGACGAAGGGTTTCAGAAAAAAACCATGCTAGTTTTCCAGCATGGTTTTAAGGAAAGGAAAATAGAAATTTAAATTTATGTAAATATGGAACTTTTTGGTTTTTGTGTCGTACTAATGTTAGACCATTTTTTAAAATGGCTATAAAGAAGATTTTCTTTTTACAAGAAAGAGGAGGAACGTATGGGGGTAAATTCTTTAGAAGTACGATCGTTAACGAAGCTAATAGGCAAGAAGAAGATAGTAGATGATGTTAGCTTCAGTATAAAAAAAGGGGAAATCTTTGGTCTTTTGGGTCCAAATGGAGCGGGTAAAACAACCATTATCCGTATGATTGTCAGCTTGATCAAACGGACAGATGGAGAAGTTCGTATAAATGGCCATAACCTCGATGGACAATTTAAAAATGCAATGAGTGAAATTGGGGCGATTGTTGAAAATCCTGAATTTTACAAGTATATGAGTGGGTACAAGAATTTAAAGTATTATGCAAATATGGCCATTAAAGAAGTGTCAGATGAGCGAATTATGGAAGTTGCTAGGTTAGTAAAATTAGAAGATGCTATTAACCAAAAGGTTAAGACCTATTCTCTTGGAATGAGACAAAGGCTAGGAGTGGCCCAAGCGTTATTACATAACCCGTCACTGCTTATTCTCGATGAGCCTACAAATGGATTAGACCCTCAAGGAATTAGAGAATTTAGAGATTACTTACACACTCTTGCAAACGAGGGAATTTCAGTTCTGGTATCCTCCCATCTTTTAGCTGAAATGCAACTGATGTGTGATCGTTTTGCCATTATTGAAAAGGGTAAACTAATCCATATTTCTTCCATGAAAGAAACGATGGAAGAAGACGAAAAGACAGAAGTCATTTTTGAGGTAAGCAGCAGCAAAAAAGCAATAGATGTGCTGAGAGAAGAAGTAGCTGATACCGATATCAAGATTCTTGCAGACGACCAATTCTCAGTCCATATAGAAAAAGCTACTATTAGTACCATTAATAAGCTGTTAATCTCAAAGGATATCGATGTCTATGGCATTAGCAGGGTAGCTATTTCACTGGAAGACCGATTCTTAGAAATAACAAACAAAGAAGTTAGAGAGAGTGAAGGTGTCATGCAATGATTGCTTTAATTCGTAATGAACTTATGAAATTGTTTCAAAGAAAATCGAGCTGGATTTATCCAATCATCGTAGTACTCGCAGTCATTGTGGGGGGAATTATCTACAATAAAGTATCAGGTGAACCCGATCCGAATTGGCAAGCGGGTATGAAGGCTGAGATTGCTGAGTTGCAGCAGAATGCAAAAACGGCAGAAGATGAAGAAAAACAGTTTATTACTGATGAAATTGAACAAAAGCAGAAATATCTGGATGAAAACGTTAACCCAAATTCCGTCAGTAATTGGCATTTTATGAATAATGTTGTATTTGGCGTGACGACATTGGTGACGTTGCTGGCGGTGATTGTATGCAGTGCCAGTGTGTCCTCTGAATTTGCAGATGGAACGATTAAGCAGCTGTTAATCAGACCGCATCAGAGATGGGCCATCCTTATGTCCAAATATCTATCATTAATTATCTATTCGCTTATTCTTGTAACGACACTTATTACTGCTGGATATCTTGTTGGTACCATTATATTTGGTAATGGGGACTTTACTGCGAAAATCTTTGAGATGGCAATAGATGGGCAGAAGGTGGCAGAAGTCGGTCCACAGTTCTTCCTTAAGATTGCCTACTACCTTCCAAGTTTGTTGGTTATAACGGCCATTGCCTTTATGCTTTCCACTTTATTTAAAAGTCAGGCATTGGCGGTGGGAATTGGTATCTTTGTCCTGTTTATATCTTCCACCTTGGGCGGATTAATTGTGCTTCTTGCAGAAAAATACGAGTGGGCAAAATATTTAATTTTCCCGCATCTCGATTTAACCATTTATGCGTTGCAGGATAAGATTTTGGGGGACATTACCCTACCGATTTCACTGGTGATCTTGGCTGTGTATTATGCGATTTTTATGATCCTGACTTTCGTATTTTTCCAGAAGAGAGATATTAGTATATAAGAGATTCAAAGACTGTTGAAAAGATGGGATTAGAACTAAAAACTCTCCTCCTTGTAGTATCAAAATGCTTGGTGTTAGTTGATTATTTAAAAGGGACTGTGTTATGATGTCGTTTAAATGACTAATTGAAAGGGCGTATTTCTCAAAAAGGGAAATGCGCTTGTTTTTTTGGGGGAAACAGAGCCTTTATTAATGATTCTTGAGAAAATAAGAAACTACAAATTTACTTGATACAATGGGAGAGGGAAAAGGTACAGAGCAAATGGATAATTTAAATCTGAAAAATACAACCACCGACATTGTTTTTATCATTATTGGTGCATTTCTTTTTGCGTTAGGTGTTAATTTATTTGTTATTCCGAATGAGCTTGGGGAAGGTGGAGTAACTGGTATCACAATTATTGCCTACTATTTATTCGGGTGGTCCCCAGGTTTAGTCAGCTTCATTTTGAACGCCTTTTTGTTAATAGTTGGTTATAAATTTTTGAATAAGATCACAACGGTTTATACGATTATTGCTGTAGTCCTTAATTCGCTTTTTCTACATCTAACAGAAAGCTGGAGTATTGCTTCTAATGAATTGATGGTGAATGCAATTTTTGGCGGAGTATTTGTAGGTGTTGGAATTGGTTTAATCATTCGAGTGGGCGGAACAACAGCAGGTACGACTATTTTGGCAAGGATTACCCAAAAGTATTTAGGATGGAGCATTAGTTATGGCCTATTGTTTTTTGATCTAATTGTTGCCTTCTCATCTTATTTTATCATTGGTGCAGAAAAGCTGATGTTAACCATTATTATGCTTTATGTAGGAACGAAAGTGATGGAATTTGTTATAGAAGGCTTAAATCCAAAGAAGGCCATTACGATTATTTCTGATAAACCGAATGATATTGCCAAACAGGTGACAACATCAATGGATAGAGGGGTGACTGTATACTCGGGTCATGGTTATTACACAAAAACCCCAAAGGAAATTCTTTATATTGTTATAAGTAAGCAAGAAGTAATAAAGCTGAAACGTATTGTTCAAGCTACAGATCCGACTGCTTTCATCGCTATCCATGATGTTCGAGATGTGTTTGGAGAAGGATTTATTGATATTTCTAAATCATAATCATGCGAAAAACCAGCTAATATCATGGCAAGATAAAACTAAACTCTTAGAGTAAAATCCCCTTCACGCAATGTGGAGGGGATTTTCACTGAATTTACCGGGTTAATTCCTCATATTTAATATTAAACTCCTTAATTATTTTATTAAACTTGTCCCTATCGCTTTTTTGAGGCACTATTATTGGTGTAAAAGTTCCATTTACTAAATTAGTACTTCCGCACATCTGGCATTTTGTTGCTGAATGACTGCATAAATAATCACAATCATCACATATCTTCAAATTTATCGTCATCGTCATTCATATCAGTCTCCAATTTAAGTCTTAATAGTATCTCAATCTCAATAGCTATAGGTGAACATTATGCACCTTTTCGAGGGTCCTTCTTAAAGGAAAAGGGATTCTGTTCTAAACCAAGCATCATTTTCCTGAATTGGTCGGCCGTTTGCAGTTTATGGTTAAAAGAATAAAGTTTCATAGGAACTGTTATTGTTAGTCCATTCGCAAACTCTACCATTGCTTGTTGATTTGAGTTGAGTGTTCTTGTGATATGAATGGGATTAAACCATATCGCATCGTTATGTTTTGATGACTTATCAGGAAAAACACAAATTCTATGTATGGGATTAACCATGATCGGACACATATATTTATTACCAAGAAGAAATTTGGCTGTTTCCATGGCACCCCGTAAATCAAAGCCAATGCATCTAATACTATCATTTAGAATTTCTAGAGGTGATTTGTCTACGATAAGGGTACTATTCAGTTCCTTAACAATGGTGCAAAGCTTAGCGTTTCGATCATACTGACCAGCCATATACATAAAATGCGGATTGATAATATACTCTTTTTGAATAAACAAGATTTCAACTCCCTAAATTGGTTTGACAGGGCGCCTTCAAAAATAGATTTACAACTATAGGCAGCCTGTGAATATTCTTCACTTTTTTACATTAAACCAGATGTTATCTGATGCGGGACATTCAGAAGTTGGATGATCTGTTGTTTTTTTTAAGAAATAATTCAATCTGTAGTTTATAATGGATTCATTTATCTATTGGAAAATCGTATATTCAAGCCATCATGACTTTTCTAGTGTAGAAAATGTTTATTCATCAATATTTGTTATTTCTACGATTTCACGAATATCGTCTATTCCAAGTGCTTCAGCGATTTGCTCTATATGTTTAAAGTTAATATTTTGTCTCTGGTGATTGGCCAACTCAATAAGTGCCGCTAATCTCACACCTGATCTACGGGATAATTCTCGCATTGAAATGTCCATCTTACTTAGTAAACTATGAAGTTTCACAACAACCTTTTTCCCCATTTGTCTCATTCACCCCCTTATTAATACCTAAACAAAAGCTAACATATATAAATAAACAAGGCGAACACAAAAGCGGTTCATTTTAGCTGTTTTGTGGATAGTGTTGATAACTTTACTAAATTTGTCATATTTAGGGGAATATGCGGGTAATTTGTAGGTGAATTTGGGAATCTAGTCGAAAAAAATTAGGTGTAAGGGGCTAAAAAGTAACTAGAAAAGGTTTCTTACTATAATAAATTCGAACTAATTATATATGGATAGGACAGGACTAACCCACATTGGGGACTGTCACATAATGATTTAAATAAGTGGGGACTTAGATTAATAGGGCTTTTATAGTTTTTTAGACGCCCTTAGGATATTTCTGTGGGGGATCTATCCTTCTTTAAATCTATGGGAAGACCTAGAGAATATTTCTTGCGATTCAAAAGTAATATACCAAAACGATATAATCTGGTAGTATATTCCTATAATGATAGATAAATAGGGGGCAGGGGATTTTGCGAAGGATAGTAGTTTTGTTGCTTGTATTACAGCTTTTAGTTTTACCATGGAAAGGTTATGCGCAAGGGGGAGAAGTGGTCTCGCCCCAACTAGAGAAGAGTTTGGATGCGAAGGTTTCAGTTGGAAAAGAGCCTAAGCAGGCCAATGAAAAAGAAGCCGATTATCGTGATCCATCCAATTATCCGTTAGTAGCTGAAGGCGGAGGATATATTGCTTCATTATTGGATAGCTATTCCAACTATCAAACGATCTATTATATGGATTCAACCACTTCACCATATAGTTCTGATGACATGAAGATTCGATTATTGTATAGTTCGCAAAGTTCTTATACAAAAGATAGTATTTTAACCATTGAATATTTTAAAGAAGAGGGAAATACCCTAAATTATGATTTTTCTAGTCAATTTAATACCACAGGATATAGTGCCGTTTATCTAAATTCCTATTTGTCAAAAAGTGATTATGCAAATCAACCATACATTTATATGAGAATAGGAGTTTCACGATCTTACTGGGATGCTTATTATGCAGGAGTTACTACTTTTAAAGTGGTGAATCCTTTTTATTCAGGCAGTGCCGAATCAGATGCTGCATATGCAGTCATTAGCAATGAATCTACTAATGGGGATTCAACAGAGCCAACGGGAACGTTTAACTTTAATAGTATGAAGAAGAGTATGGATAAAAGTACGAAGGCGGGTACATATGAGATAGAAGTCAATAAACCGTTTGATATTCAAAGTAATAAAGGGAAACTGGTACAAAAGAGTACAAAATCCATTCAAAAGTCATACAATGTAGGAGATTCTAAGTATTTTTGGGTTTCTAATTTAGAAACGAATGCAGACTACCAAATCAGTGCCAGATTAGCTTATCGTGGGACGAAAGCAAATGTGTGGGTGAACAACAATCAAATCACGGATTATGATGCCCAAAAATTGGGGGAAGAATTTGACCATAGCATTTATTCCACGGTGACTAATAATTTTGGAGTCCCATCTGATGTAGATGGTGATGGGAAAGTCAATATTTTGACGTATGATATCCAAGATGGATTTACAGGAAGCGGTGGTTATGTAGCGGGGTATTTCTGGGCCGGTGATCTATATAATCTAACCATTTCCAATAAATCGGAAATATTTTATATCGATACATACCCAACGATGGGAAGCAGCCTCACGAAGGATGTAACAAAGGCCTATGACACATTGGCTCATGAGTTCCAGCATATGGTTAACTTTAATGAGAATGTATTACTAGAGGGATCTAGCAATATGGATACATGGCTAAATGAAGGTTTGTCAATGGCGGCTGAACAAATTTATTCCGGTTCAGGACTACAGGATCGTGTTGATTATTATAATCAATCTTCATCTGTCCAAAATGGACATTCTCTATTATATTGGGATGATTATGGGGATACGTTATCCAATTATTCTTTGTCCTACTTATTTGTTCAATATGTGAAACAGCAGGCAAATCAAGGGGATCGAATTTTTAAAGAAATATTAACAGATAAAGATAACAACTATAAGGCGATCGAAGATGTCGCAAAAAAGTATATCAGTCCTGATATGACTTTTGGAAAGTTGATGACCAATTTTAGAATAGCGCTCCTTTTAAAAGAATCGACCGGTTTATATGGATTTAAAGGGGATCCATTCTTTGACTCCCTTCAGAAGAAGGTTTTTACTGGAAAATCAACCAATTTACGTGGCGGGGGATCGATTGTTACTACCTATAATCCTACGGAGGGTTTAGCGGAGCCTGCTGATAAGGGGCAAGATGTGACCTATACGTTATTAGGTACAGACCAAGGAGCGGGGAATGTGGACCAGACACCCCCAGATCAACCTGTCGTTAATGGGTTAAGCGATGTAGATACTCAAATTACAGGAAATGCAGAGCCTAATGCAACGGTATATGCGATGGTGGGACAGAGTGAAATTGGCAGAACTACCAGTGATTCCTCAGGGGCTTTTACCATGACGATTCCACTACAATCCGCAGGGACGATGGTTAATGTCTATGTTAGTGATGCGGCAGGAAACGTGAGTGAGGCTACAACTATTGTGGTAACAGATGCAACGGCACCAGCAAAACCATTGGTAAATGAAGTAACCGACAAAGATACTATTGTAACAGGTCAAGCGGAAGCCGAATCGAAAATCGAAGTGAAGGTAAAGGGTTCAGTAATTGGCTTTGGAACTACTGGTGAAGATGGTCAATATCAAGTGACGATTTCCGCCCAAAAAGCAGGTATAGAATTGGTGATAACTGCTACTGATAAGGCTGGTAATGTAAGTGAAACAACGGCTGTGGAGATAAAAGATGCAACAGCCCCTGGAAAACCAGTAGTAAGTCTAGTAAGCGATAAAGATACAACCATAACTGGTGAAGCAGAAGCAGGATCCAGAATCGAAGTGAAGGTAAATGGTTCAGTTATCGCAACAGGAACAGCAGGAGAAGATGGCAAATATAAAGTGACGATTCGAGTTCAAAGGGCTGGCACTCTATTAGTGATCATCGCAACAGATGCTGCTGGAAATGAAAGTGAAGGAACCACAATTAAAGTTATAGACAAAACAGCTCCTTCAGTATTAACTGTAAATACAGTTTCAGATAAGTCAAAGGAAGTAACCGGCAAGACGGAGGCGGGAGCAACTGTATCAGTCAAAATTGGCACAAAGGTTTATGCGGCTAAAGCTGATCCAATTGGAAACTACAAAGTCATTATCCTAGCCCAAAAAGCTGGCACAAAATTAGTTGTAACTGCTAAGGATGCAGCTGGTAATATAAGTGTCGCAAAGAGTATCACCGTTATTGATAAAACGGCACCGGTTACTCCAACGGTTTACACTGTTTCAACTCTATCAAAAGTAGTTACTGGTAAAGCAGAAGCAGGAGCGATTGTTACGGTTACAATCGGAACGAAAAAGTACATCGCTAAGGCGGATGTTAAGGGGAACTTCAAAGTAACAATTCCTGTGCAAAAAGCAGGCACAAAGGTAGTTGTGACAGCGAAAGACAAAGCAGGAAATGTAAGTGTAGCTAAGAGTGTGATTGTTATTGATAAAACCGCCCCAGCTGCACCGAAAATCAAAACAGCAGTGAAAAGTACCACAAAAGAGGTAACTGGAACGGCTGAAGCCTACTCAACCATAACCATTAAAGTAGGTAAAAAAGTTATTGGTACAGCCAAAACAGATTCCAGAGGGAAATTTAAAGTGAAAATTAAAGCTCAAAAGAAGAAAACAGTGCTAAGCGTGACAGCAACTGATAAGGCGAAGAATGTTAGTAAGGCTGCGACAGTCAAAGTAAAATAATAGTATAAAAGAAATCCTCTTCGCTTTTAGTGAAGGGGATTTCTTTTAGAAACTTATTTGGCAGTAATATCTTATTGGCTTTTTCTTGAATAATTGGGGGAGTTACATTACAACTTCTGTCACTGAGTCAATCAATTGGAAAGCCTGAGGATCCCATCAGTATCTATAGTTCTTGGCTTAATCCTTATAAAGAAGGATGAGATTTCCTCATAATTCAGGTGTCTATCACACTTATCGACAGTTTTCTCAGGTAATTAGAGGAGGAAATCTAGGAATAACGCGGGCTGAGGTCAATTTTAACTAAACGTTTGTGTAATAGTGAAAAGGAGGGCATTTACAAGAATTATGTAAGTTAAAGAGAAACTCAGCTGATTTTGTTGAATAGAGGGCTATTTCCTGTGAAATGGTTTCATTCCTCTCGACATTTTTTGTGCTAACTTTCCTAGGGGGATTCTTATACATCAATCCTTGTGGCGGTTTCAATCAAACGTTTGATTAGTATAGCCTTTTTGTTATTTAGTCGAAACAGTGTCACATATTGACGTTTCGCTAGTAAGCTACATATTTTTTGTTATTTTTCTACAATTTATTTTTGGAGCATGCAGGATTAAGGCATATGTAACAAGGGGCGAAGCAGTTTTAATCAAACGTTTGATTAATAGGGAAATTTGCTGATAAATGCTAATTCGTTTCATATAAAGAGAAGGTTTGTTCAATTTTGTTGATGAATGAATAATTAATTTGCCTTTGGTATATCAATAAAATTATGTCTTTACAAAGGAGAGAAAAATAATGAATAAGGAAAGAACTTCGAATGGAGTCAAAGGTGAACAACAAAAGGTAATTGCAGCTCAAAATCAAGCCAATCAATTTAATAAAGGTGATACAGAATTTTCATTAGATGAAAATGTACAAGAAGGTTTAGCAAAGAGTCAACAATACCAGGCAGAAAATCAGCAGCCCTCATACGAACCCAATAAACCATTTTAAGTTTCATCTAAAAGAAGACTTAACCGATCAACTTAGAGAGCCTTCTCAACAATGAAGCGGTTCTTATATTCGTACCGGTGCCTGACACCGCATTCGATGGTCAGCTTGAACAAACACCCCTTTGATCTAATTGGGTTTCAGAGGGGGCTCTATACGTACTAATTGGAATAACTGCGGAAATCCCCCCAATTCTCTTGTCCAGCAAATTGAGGATAGACCGACATGAAATTCACGATTATGGAAGCATGATCTAGATGAGGAGCTGCGTCGAATAAGAAACGATCGCCGTATCGAATCGCTGTTAAGGCAAGCGGTAACTCACGCCTAAATATTTCCGTGCGCTTGGCTGATACATTTTCGTTCAGTTGTCCTTGATCTATATATAGATAAACACAGTAGTATAAGGAAATTCCGTTTGTTTTCCATTCCCCTAATACCTCATCCGCAAAGGATTGATTTTATCCCAGGCATACTGCTTTCCAATGGCTAAAAATAGCTCACCCGTTAAATCAGAGTGGGTTAGTGTGTAATATCTTGGCATCACAGGTTCCGTAGCAGTAACATCATCTAGGTATACAACAGATAGTTTTTCTGGAATGAAAGTGGCCAAGCCATCAACTCCCATCAGTTTTTTTATCATTATGCACATTGGAATTTATTCATTCCTCTGTTATTATTCATTGTTGATTCTTGTGTAGGGATGAGATGAGAGTTCATAGGCGGAGAATTTCCGGCTATTGTATATAGAGGTGGCTTAAGAAGCAGATATAAGCGGAGATATTCCGCTTATCGGCTCTAAATTAGACCAAAATCCAAGGATTTGGTCATTTAAGCGGAAAAAGTTCCGTTATTTTCAAGAAAATATGGGTATTTCTCAATTTAAACGGAATTTTTCCGCTTATTATTCAAACACAGTGAAACTACATTCAGTTATAACAGGACCTTTAAAAAAAGATAAAATTTTTGTTGTATAAGTAAACAGAAGGTGTTATGATATAAAAGTTGCTTTTAGCGGTGGCTTAATCAGTTGAAAGTGATAACAAAAAAACGAATTATTATGTTGACATAATAATAGCGTTTAGATATAATAATAAATGTCGCTTCTGACAAACGAAATTGTTCTTTGAAAACTAAACAAACAAAATCGTGCAAACAAACAATATTAATCGTGTTTCTTCTATTAATATGAAGAACACGAGCCAACGTAACTTTTATGAGCTAATCAACTTTCTTGGAGAGTTTGATCCTGGCTCAGGACGAACGCTGGCGGCGTGCCTAATACATGCAAGTCGAGCGAGACTCTTCGGAGTCTAGCGGCGGACG